>JAYVPF010000055.1:0-33766 GCA_043757535.1 Burkholderiales bacterium | reverse complement strand
GCGCAGAAGATGGTGATGGAGAAGTTAAATCTCATCGTGGAACACACTTGCGCCGCGTTCGGCTCGACCGGCAAAGTCAACTTCATTGAGGGCTATCCAGCGACCGTCAATCACAAACGTGAAGCGGAACTCTCCGCCGAAGTCGGTCGTGGTGTGTTTGGGCCTGAGCAGGTGATCACCGAAATTTTTCCGAATACTGGCGGCGAAGATTTCGCGTTCTTTCTGGAGGCTGTTCCTGGCGCCTACATCTGGGTCGGGCAGGGGCGCGAAGGGGGGTACCCGATCCATCATTCCTGCTATGACTTCGATGATCGCATCATCCCGAATGGTGCGGGGTTGCTGGCGGCGATTGCAGAGAAGGAACTGGAATGAAATTGCACGATCTGCCGGATTCATTCGTCAGCGATCTCGTCGCCATTCGTCGCGATATACACGCTAATCCTGAACTCGGATATCTGGAGACGCGCACCTCTGCTTTGGTTGCCGAGCGGCTGCGGGCTTACGGTGTTGACGAGGTGCACACCGGTATCGCGAAGACGGGTCTTGTCGGCGTGATCAAAGGCAAACGCAGCGGCGGAACCGTCGGGTTGCGCGCCGATATGGATGCGTTACCGATGCAGGAGAAAAACACCTTTTTCCATGCCTCAAAAGCGTCAAAGGTTATGCACGCCTGCGGTCACGATGGCCACACGACGATGCTGCTCGGTGCGGCGCGCTACCTCGCGGAAACACGCAATTTCGCAGGTACGGTTCACCTGATTTTTCAGCCCGCCGAAGAGGGCGGTGCCGGTGGAGAATTGATGGTGAAGGAAGGCCTGTTTGATCGCTTTGATTGTGATCGTATTTTCGCCGTTCACAATAGGCCCGATCTGGAATTGGGCAAATGGGGCACACGCGTTGGTCCGTTTATGGCCTCGGCTGATGGCTTCACGATTGAAGTCAGTGGCAAAGGCGGGCATGCAGCGCGACCCCATTTGCTCTGCGATCCGATGACGGTTGCCGCGAATATTGTGCTTGCCGCGCAAACGATTGTGTCGCGCAATGTGAGCCCGCTGGAGACGGCTGTGGTCGGCATCAGTGCGATTGAAGGCGGCAATTTGCCAGCATTCAATGTGGTGCCAGATTCAGTGAAGATGACCGGTACGGTGCGCACCTACGACCCGGCGACGCGCGACCTGATTGAAGCGCGTCTGGCGGAAATGGTGCAAGGCATTTGCGACGCGCATCGCGCCACAGGGACACTCAAATACGACCGGCTCTATCCAACGGTGATCAACACGGTCGCGGAGGTCGAATTTGCACGTCAAGCAGCGGCTGAAGTGTGGGGCGAGGAGAACGCCGACGCGAACTACACGCCATCGATGGGCGGTGAAGATTTCTCGTTCATGCTGCAAAAGAGGCCTGGTTGCTACGCCGTGATCGGGCAGAAAAACACGGCTGAGATTTTGCCGTTGCACAACACTCGGTACGATTTTTGCGACGAAATTATTCCGAATGGGGTGCGCTATTTTTCGCGGTTGGCAGAGCGTGGGTTGCCGCTTTGAGTGACTGGAATCAGCGATATCCAGCCTCCGGTCATGTTGAGCGCAGCGAAACATCACGTGGCAGTGTGCTGCACTCGGTGGGGAGTTCGGCGATACCCAACGTGATCCTTCGCGCTGCTCAGGATGACATTTTTTAAGTGCGTCGGGCTGACAAATTTAGGTGATTTTTTTGGAAGCAATGACCCGTTTTTTTGACAGCGATATCTGGTGGAGCTTCAAGCGCTCGCCGGTGACGATGATCGCCGCATTATTGGCTTTGTTGTGCATCCTTGGCGCGGTGCTCGCGCCAATCGTCGCGCCGCACAACCCGTACGATCTCGCGCAAATATCGCTCCTAGATTCCAATCTGCCGCCGATGTGGGACGGCAGTGGCAAGTCTGAGTTCCCGCTCGGAACCGATCAACAGGGCCGCGACATTTTGTCGACGATCATGTACGGCAGCCGCATCTCGCTTTTGGTTGCGTTGTGCGCCGTGCTGATGTCGATTGTGATGGGCGTCGGGCTTGGCTTGCTCGCGGGTTACGTTGGCGGCCGCGTCGACAGCGTCATCATGCGTATTGCCGACATTCAGCTCACGTTCCCGGCGATTCTGGTGGCGCTTTTGATCAGTGGCATCGGTCGCCAGTTTGTTCCACGCGACATGCAGGATTCGCTGGCGTTGTATGTGATTATTTTTTCGATTGGCTTGACCGGCTGGGTGCAATATGCGCGCACCGTGCGCGGTTCGACGCTGGTTGAAAAGAGCAAGGAATACGTGCAGGCGGCGCGCGTCATCGGCGTGTCGAAGATGGCCATCATGTTCCGCCACGTGTTGCCAAACGTGCTTGGCCCGGTGCTGGTCATTGCGACGTTGAACATTGCCAACGCCATCATCGCCGAAGCCACACTGTCATTCCTTGGGGTCGGAATGCCACCCACGCAACCGTCGCTCGGCACCTTGATCAGCGAGGGGCAAAACTACTTATTCTCGGGCGAGTGGTGGATAACTGTGTTTCCTGGAATTGCATTGATCGTCATGGTAGTGTCGGTCAACCTGGTCGGAGACTGGCTACGCGATGCTCTGAATCCGAAGCTCCGATAGTTTTTTAACTGGATGGATTGACAGCGGGAGATTGCTATGAAAACTGTTCCCTTACTCGTTACATTGACCAGTGTCGCAACACTCGGTGCTCTCGTCGGCTGCGCGCATCAGTGGGAAACTGTGCTCGACGGTCGCCTGTACACGCGAACCCATCTGCATCGATACCCTGTGAGCATCGTCGCTGTGGATGGCGAATACAGCACGCTCACACCGCGTCGTGTGAATGCGGGGGTGCATGAGTTGCTGATCGATGCGGCACCGACGATTGCCAGCTATTTGCCGGATCGCAAGGCGTTCACATTCAAGACCGAAAAGTGTGTGCGCTACTGGCTCGCCGCGCAACGCACCAGTAACTACACGAGAGATTACGATCTGGTGATTGATCACGCGGAAGCCGTGCCCGGATGCCAGCCGACCAGCGGCGCGCCTGCGCAGGCGGTCATCGTGCCCGCTGACCCGTCGCAGATTGAACCGCCACGCGCAATCCCCATGCCTAAGCGCACGTAACAGCGCGCACTTATTAACGAGTCAACTAAATATGTCCTATCGCACCGGTATGGCGCCCTCTCCCCGAGGGAGAGGGCGCCTGCCGAACCGGTTCTATTTGGTTGACTCAGTAATAAGCACAGAACACGGAACATGGATCGCCAATGTCCAAGCCCCTGCTAGAAGTAAAAAATCTGCGTATTGAATTCCCGAATCGGCGCGGCTTGCTGACGGCCGTCGATGACGTTTCTTTCTCGATTGCACCGGGCGAAGTGCTCGGTGTGGTGGGCGAATCGGGTGCCGGAAAATCACTTACGGGCGCTGCGATTATCGGGCTGCTGGAGCCGCCCGGAACGATCGCTGGCGGGCAGATTTTGCTTGACGGCCAACGCATCGACAATCTGCCCTACGAGGCGATGCGCAAAATTCGGGGTCGCCAGATCGGCGCGATTTTTCAGGATCCGTTGACCTCGTTGAATCCGCTTTATACCGTCGGTCGACAGCTCGTAGAAACGATCACCACCCACCTTGATTTGAGCGAAGCGGCGGCGAAAGATCGCGCCGTTAAACTGCTGGAAGAGGTGGGAATTCCGGCGGCGCGGGAACGCGTCGATCACTATCCGCACCAGTTCTCGGGTGGCATGCGCCAGCGCGTGGTGATTGCGCTGGCGCTGGCGGCGGAGCCGAAAGTCATCATCGCCGATGAACCGACCACGGCGCTCGACGTATCGATTCAGGCGCAGATCATCACCTTGCTGAAGGGCCTTTGTCGCAATCACGGAACAGCCGTCATGCTCGTTACGCACGACATGGGCGTGATTGCTGAAACGGCAGATCGCGTCGCGGTGATGTACGCGGGTCGCATCGTCGAAATCGGCCCGGTTTCGGACGTGATTCACCGACCGCAACATCCTTACACAGTTGGTTTGATGGGCTCGATTCCGGAGTTTGAAAGTGATCGTGAACGGCTGATCCAGATCGACGGCGCGATGCCGCGACTTGATGCCATTCCGCAAGGTTGTGCGTTCAATCCGCGTTGCAGCAAAGTGTTTGATAAATGCAAATCGAAGCGTCCGGATTTGATGCCTGCGTTAGCCTCGCAGGCGGCATGTTGGTTACATGAAGCGAGAGCCTGAGGCATGACACCGTTCATCCAACTTAAAAACGTCAGCAAAACCTTCGACGTTTCCGCCCCCTGGCTCAACCGCGTGATCGAGCGCAAGCCGCAGAGTTTTCTGCATGCGGTCAGCGATTTGAGTTTCGACATTGCCCGTGGTGAAACGCTCGCGCTGGTGGGCGAATCAGGTTGCGGTAAGTCCACTGTCGCGCGCCTGATCGTGGGCTTGTATGCCTCGTCGACTGGAAGCGTGTTGATCGACGGCCAGGACATGCGAATCGCACTAACCTCGAACAACGAAGCCGCGCGCGCGCTTCGGCGCAAAGTGCAGATGATTTTTCAGGATCCCTACGCGAGCCTCAACCCGCGTTGGCGGGTGGCGGACATCGTCGCTGAGCCGATCCGCACCCACAAGCTGATTCCCAATGGCGCTGCGCTCGACAAGCGCGTTGCCGAGCTCCTTGGTTACGTCAAACTCACCGCGAAAGACGGCGAAAAATATCCGCATCAATTCTCGGGCGGGCAGCGTCAGCGCGTCTCGATTGCGCGGGCGCTGGCGAGCAATCCGGAGTTCCTGATTTGCGACGAGCCGACCTCTGCGCTCGACGTTTCGGTGCAAGCACAAGTCTTGAATCTAATGAAAGATTTGCAGCGCGAAATGGGGCTTACGTACCTGTTTATTTCGCACAACCTGCAGGTCGTGCATCACATCGCCGATCGCGTTGGCGTCATGTATCTCGGTCGTATCGTTGAGATCGGCGACAAAAAAGAAGTATTCGGCGCGCCGCAACATCCGTACACCCGGATGCTGTTAGACGCCATCCCCGATCTGCACATGACCGGCAAAGCGCGCACACCGGTCGCCGGTGAAGTGCCGAACCCGCTGAATCCGCCACCCGGTTGCGCCTTCAATCCGCGCTGCCCACGCAAGTTCGAGCCGTGCGACAGATCGCGGCCTGAATTGCTCAGTTTTCATGGGAGGCAAGTGGCGTGTTTTGCAGCGACGGCGGCGCAAAATTTACCCATCGAAATGGTAACGACTTTAGGCTAAAACGGCGTTTGCAAAGGGGCTGAAGCGCGGAAACGCAGAAAGTCGATATATGGTAAATTATGCAGTTAGCCCCCGATAAAACGTCATTACAACAAAAAGCTGATCGTCGTTCGAAGTACCGCAAACTCAGATTGCACGGCGCGGCTGCACGCAGCTACACTTCGCTCACAGGAACATTCCTGCACTTCTTACAACACGGCAAACACCCGTATTTTTGGAAAAAATGATACTTCACCGCCAACGCCAGCATCGATGAATCCCGCGCCGGTCGTTCTTGTCTGGGCACAGTGGTTGAGCGATCATTCGCTCGCCGTCACGCTGGCGATGGCACTCTCAGCGTTCGCCATTGAAGGGCTGTGGCGTGTTCGCGCGCAAGCCAACAATCAATCCACTCAAACCGTGTCGCCGGGCGCGATGAAACCATGGGCGCGCACCTGGTTCACCAATGCCGCATTGTTCGCCTGCGCGATGGCGCTCTCGTGGTTGCTGAGCCCCTGGTTATCGCCGCTGTTTAGCGACGCACTCAGCGGGCACTCGGGGCTTCTGGTTTGGATTGGCGCGGATCGGTCGTCATACGCGATCCATGTGATCCTTGGCATCCTGCTGCTTGACTTCATGAGCTACAGCTTGCACCGGTTGTTGCATGTCGTGCCGATTTTCTGGCGCGTGCATCAGATGCATCACAGCGACAATGAAATGAACGCCAGTACCCATTTTCGTCAGCATCCGCTGCAACTCATTGCCGCCATCGCGATGCAATTGCCAGTCGTGTGGCTTCTGGGTATTCCCGGCGTCAGTTGGGTGCTCTACGCGGTTTTAAGTGCTGCGGTGGAGCTGTGGCATCACTCGACCCAACGGTTGCCTGCGCGCGTGGATCGGTGGTTAAGCTTCATTGTCGTCACGCCGAACTTTCACTTGACGCATCACCATCTCGAGCGCCGTTTTCACGATGCCAATTACGCCTCCGTGTTTCCGCT
Source organism: Burkholderiales bacterium (assembly GCA_043757535.1). Classification (GTDB taxonomy): domain Bacteria; phylum Pseudomonadota; class Gammaproteobacteria; order Burkholderiales; family Casimicrobiaceae; genus Casimicrobium. The sequence goes on along the minus strand of JAYVPF010000055.1, from coordinate 27,510 downwards.
GTGGGATCGGCTGCTTGGCACGGTTGCGTCTGCGCCTGCCAACGCGAAGACCGGCCTGCGCGATTGGCAACCCGAAAGCGCCGAACGCACGCTCTCGCTAGCTTTTTGCCTCATGATGCCGTTTCGGCGAACGCGCGCGGTTGTGCCCAGCGTTGGCACGTTGGCGGCGACGACGACGGCCAGAAAACGCAAAACACATCACAAATTGCAAACGATTGACGGGGAAAAATCATGACCAAAATATTTCGCAAATTCGCGATGATCGCGCTCTTGCTCGCGGGTGTGCTCGCCGCTCCGGCGTACGCAGGGGGAGGGGGCTCTCTCTTTCTTGCAATCAATTTAAAGGTCAATGTCAACCCGGTTCAACTGCCAGCACCGGTAGTCGCTGGAGACTTCACTTACGGTGTGACGTGCGTTTCATCGGGCGGATCGCTCAACCCCCCGTTCACTTTTCCGTCGCCCGCGACGACGTTTAGTTTTCCACCACGTAACGGATTGACCCCGATTAGCGAGTTCGGTTTCTTCTCATCGAATCCGCTCGAGACGCCGCCTGTTGCCAACGATTGCACCTATACGCAATTGACGCGTCCGACCCCGCCCCCGGGATACGTCTGGAAGGGTGCCCCGGCCTCAGTTGTGCAAACAAATATCCAGGGGGAAGCCCCTTTCGCCGAGTTTGCCAACGTCCTGACGCCTGCCTTCAATGTCACCACGGCGGTAAGCCCTGCCGGCGGCGGTGGCGTCACCTGTACCCCCGCGAACCCGATTGCTCTCGGCGACTCTGCAACGTGTTCGGCCGCCGCTAATACTGGCTACACCTTCGCGAACTTCAGCACCGATAGCTGTGGTGCTAACTCGACCAGCAATCCATTCACCACCAGTCCCCTCACCGCCAATTGCGTGGTAACCGGTAATTTCACGCTCAACACCTACACCGTGAATGGCGTCGCCAATCCGACCGCTGGAGGCAGCGTGACCTGTGTACCGTCAACGGTTAATCATGGCGCAACCGCGAGCTGCACGGCTGCCGCTGCGACCGGTTACACGTTGACCGGATTCACCACCAGCGGCTGCGGTGCTGCGTCGTCGAGCAATCCGTTTGTGACCAATGCGGTCACGGCGAACTGCACAGTCACTGGCGCGTTCTCGCTCAACACCTACACCGTCACTGGCGTCGCCAATCCAAGCGCTGGCGGCGGCGTGACCTGTGTACCGTCAACGGTTAATCATGGCGCAACGGCGAGCTGCACGGCTGCCGCTGCGACCGGTTACACGTTGACTGGATTCACCACCAGCGGCTGCGGTGCTGCGTCGTCGACCAATCCGTTTGTGACCAATGCGATCACGGCGAACTGCACAGTCACTGGCGCGTTCTCGCTCAACACCTACAGCGTGACTGGCGTGGCCAGTCCAGTGGCGGGTGGCGCGGTGACGTGCGCGTCGCCCGTGAGTTTCAACGCGACCTCCGCCTGCACCGCCACGGCTAACACGGGCTATCGACTCACGGGTATCAGTGGCTGCGGCGGCACCGGTGTGTCGACTAGTCCGTATACGACGGGCGCGGTGACGGCCAATTGCACGGTGACGGCAACGTTTGTGCTCAACACGATCACGATCACTACGGTCGCGGTTCCGACCGTGGGCGGCACGCTCACGTGTACGCCGAATCCGGTGACTTTTGGTTCGACGTCAACGTGCACTGCGACACCAAACATCGGCTACGTGATCGCGCCCTTCGTGGCCTCAGCGCTTGCGGGCAAAGCCATTAGCCCTGCGGCGAGCGGCGGCATTAGCGGATGCGGCGGTGTTGGTTCTTCGACCAACACATTCACGACCGGTATCATCACTAGCGCCTGCACGGTGACGGCGAACTTTGTGTTGATCGCGGTGCCGGTGACCACGTTGGCAATTTCGGCGAGTGGGGGTGTGGTCACCTGCGCGCCGAATCCGGTGCCGTTCGGCAGCGCTGCGACCTGTACGGCCGCAGCGAACGCCGGTTTCACGCTCACCAGCATCAGCGGTTGCGGCGGCGTTACGACCACGACCAGCCCGTTCGTTACCGGGGCGGTGACCGCCGCCTGCACCGTGACTGGCAGCTTCACGCCTGTGGTGGTGCCGATGGTCGGCGTGCCGGTACCAACGCTGGATGGCTGGGCGTTGTTGCTGTTGATTCTGCTGACCGTCGGCATCGCGATGCTTTGTTTCCCGATCCGAAGCTGGCGGCAGTAGGTCGTTAATTCACGATTGTCGAAAACGGGTCGGCAGGTTCTACCCGTTTTTTTTGCGCCTTAGCGGTTCGCTGATATCAGTTCGCCACGAAAAGGTAACCAGTGGCTGACCAATCCCGACTATTTTTTTGACTGTCCAAATTAGCAACACTTCGGCGTAACCCGTACGAAAAAAGGGAAAGCCTGCTGATTTGGCCGCAATCTTTATGTCACACTTTGTAAAAATTTGTTACTGATTTCGTTTTATTAAAGTCAGCAGCTCGCGAAGCACGCGAAGCACGCGAAGGAACTCGGCATTTAAAGCAGAAATCGGTCGACATGGTTTCACTAATGTCCGGAGCATTGCGAGTTTTTACATGGCCCTCTTGGAAGCACCAGCACATCGCTGGATCATCCTGCACGCACTGTTTTCGCCCCGAATTGCTGGCGCGGAGCGCTATTGTGTAGATTTGGCGAATCATCAAGCGGCGCTGGGTCACCGCGTTCATGTAGCCGGTCAGCCCGGTTCACCGATGCAAGCTGCGCTGGCGGCAAACGTGACGTTTCACGCTCTGGCTTCGCCATTGTTTCGCAGATTTCGGATGCGCCGCCTGATGGATCGGCTCAATGTTGATGTCTGTCACGCTCACCTCGGTGCGGCTTGCAAAGCGATTTCGCGTGCACCTGCCACCGTGACCAGCGTTGCGACGCTGCATGTGGGTTACAAGTCGCACCAGCATGCTCGCCTGAATGGCGTGATATGCGTCAACCGCGCTCAATCAACCCGACTCAATGACTATCAAGGGACCGCACGCGTCATCCCGAACTGGTTGCCGAGCGCTGCCAATGCAAACACCGACCAGTCAGCTGTCAGCCTGCGCGCTGAGCTGCGGCTTGAGCCGAGGCAATTGCTGATCGGTGCCGTCGGGCGCCTGCATCCGAGCAAGGGTATGGACGTGTTGATTTCTGCCTTCAGAGCGGTTGCGCCAACGGACGCTGCTTTGGTGATTGTGGGCGAAGGCCCGCAGAGAGCCGCGCTCGAGCGACTCGTCGGCGGCGATAGACGCATTCACTTTACCGGCTATCGCTCCGACGTCCCGCGCTTGTTGCATGATCTGGATTTATTCGTTTCTCCGTCGCGCGAGGAGTCGTTCGGTCTGGCGATTCTGGAGGCGATGTTCGCGGGTTTGCCGATCATTTCTTCAGCGACCGAGGGCCCGCGGGAGGTCTTCGGAGCGCAGCCTGTTGATTGGGTAACGCCAGCTTCGGTCACTAACATGGCCTCGGCGCTGAAGCGAACGCTCTCGTCGCTGCGTGGACCGCGGGAGCCTCGCGTGGCATACGATTTACGCCACTTTGAGGCGGTGCGCGCGGTCACGACGGTGATGGATTTCTATCTTCAGTCCGCCCGCCAACGACAGGACAGCACGTTTGGTTTCAAGCGTCACGTCGGCGTTAGCGACGCCTCGATTGTTTAGCACGCCCCGCGCCGACTTCTGGCGAGTCGGCGTCGCACCGATACCAATTGCGGATTTGACCGACGCTGCGGCGTTGAGCGCGCTCAAGCGCCAGATTGTCTGGCTCCCCGACTCGGAGCCTTGGTGCTACATCGCAGATCCATTTGGGCTGCAACGTGCGGACGCCGTTCACCTGTTCGTCGAGGCATTCGACTACCGAACGAGGCATGCGGTGATTGAGCGGCACGAGCTGGCGGGCGACCTGACGTGGCGTGGCAAAACAACGGTGCTGGCGCGACCATTTCACCTCTCCTATCCCTTCATCGTCGAGCACGGCGGCGAGACGTTTATGGTGCCAGAGAGTCATCAGGCCAACGAGATTGCGCTGTATCGGGCACACGGCACGCTCGATCATTGGGTACGCGAAGCCGCGCTGCTCCAGGGCGTGGCGGGTGCGGAGTCGTCGTTGATTCAATACCGGGATCGCTGGTGGATGTTCTACACGGTGGTCGGGGCGCATGCGCGTGATCAGCGCGAGCTGCATCTGGCCTTTGCCAACGCCTTGACCGGCCCGTGGCATCGCCACGCGCTCAACCCGGTGCTGACAGATCGCGCCGGGGCGCGCCCTGGCGGCACGCCCTACCTCGACCGTGATGGTTCGGTCATGCTGCCAGTGCAAGACTGTAGCGAGGCCTACGGCAGTGCCATCAGGCTATTGCGCTTCACACAGCTCGACGAGAGTCGCGTCGTTTTCGAGCACACGCCTGCACGATTTACCGGAGGACTCGTGTCGGACGAGTATCCGGCGGGCATGCACACGCTCGCCGCTTGCGGCGCGTTAACGTTGATCGATGTGAAAAAAATCACGCATTCGCGCGCCAAGCACTGGCTTGATTTAAAGCGGAGAAGCAAGCGATTGGCCGCAAAGCTTGGTTTTCCGAAGCGCCAAGCTTTGGTTTAGCTGGGTGCGTGGCGCGATTGACCTGTTTTTCTACAACAGCTTTCGGCAAATTGCCCGTTCGCACAAGGACTAGCAGTCGATTTAGGTAATAGTCGAAAACAGCCTAAAACGACGCCCAGCCCCGGAATAAACGCCATTCCAGTAAAAAGCTGTTAGTGCAAAACCACTTGCCCCGCGCCCGGTGCGAGGCCGGTTTGCAGGGGCGAGGCGTGGTGCACAATCAGTCGCCAACCCTGCGGTTCACGCAAAAACACATTGGTGACAAACACCGGCCCGCGCGGCTGCGGCTCGTCGCCAACGAAGATCCACTGGATCGCGTGCAGCGTTACCATGCCGATGGTGCGGTGCCACGACTCCTCACGCATTTCGATGCGCATCTTGGCGGAATTGCGCAGGATCGCCTCCCACGCTGAGCGCACCGCAGCGTAGCCGTAGAGCGGCGCGGCTGCCGGATGAGCGCAACAAATATCCTCATCGTCCGCCCACACCGACATCAACGCTTCGATGTCGGCCTGCGCAAAGGCTTCGTAAAAAGCGCGAGCGCAATCGTCAGGTGACGCAAAAAAGGCTTGTGACTTCATGCGACTGATTGTAGTGAAGGCAAAGAATTTGCACACCGACTTCGCAAGGATCGCAACGGATCGCGCGCGCCCGGTCAGCGCGCACACTACACTTCGCCAGCAAGTGTTTTGACACACCCCTTTTTTTTTGACCGCAAGAATTCCACAGTGAGCAATAAGGCAAACGATAGATCCAGCTATCCGAATCAAAACGGAGATCCGATTGCGCGCTTGCCGCTGATGGCGAACTTGCTGTTCGCCAGTCGCTGGCTCCAGCTGCCGCTCTATCTGGGCCTGGCGATTGCGCAGGGCGTTTACGTCGTCCATTTTTTGATGGAATTGTTCCATCTGGTCGAGGCGGCGTTTGGCATGTCGAGCGCGGTACAAGCGCTGAGCTGCGCTGCACAGTCGCAGCTACCCGCCTGCCTGCCGGGCGCGCCCATCATTCACAAGCTGACGGAAACCACCATCATGCTGGTGGTGCTCGGGCTCATCGACGTGGTGATGATCTCGAACCTGCTCATCATGGTGATCGTGGGTGGTTACGAAACCTTCGTCTCGCGCATGAATCTGCAAAATCATCCGGATCAGCCGGAATGGCTGTCGCACGTGAACGCGGGTGTGCTCAAAGTCAAGCTGGCAACTGCCATCATCGGAATCTCATCGATTCACCTGCTGAAAACCTTCATCAATGCCTCAGCGTACGATGTCAAAACGCTGGTCGCGCAAACCGGCATCCACCTCGTGTTCCTGTTCTCCGCACTCGCCATCGCGTGGACCGAAAAAGTGATGAGTAGCGTGGCACAGCACACGGCTTCGTCGCGCTAAGCCTTGCCTGCGAGCGTCAAGCAGGTGGCTTCCCCCTACGCAGGGCCACTTTTAGTTAAGCCCTACAATGATTTTGTGATGTCACTCGCGCTGCGTTCCCACCTCCTATGACGCCCATCGCGTTGTTCCGCAGCGATTTCTTCCGTCGACCCGAGCCCACGTTGCTGAACTGGTGTGGCTGGTTGGTGGTCGCTGTGGCCTTCTCGGTGCCGCTCGGTAGCGCGACTTCGAACGTGCTCGGGGGTGCGCTGTTGCTGACGCTCATCGCGACCGGCGGCTATCTCGCGCACTGGCGGCGCTGGCGCGTGCATCCGTTCGCTCTGGCGACGCTGATCCTGTTCGCCGTGATTTTTATCGGTGCCAGTTACAGCAACGCGCCGTCTGATGAGATTCGTCGCGCGCTGACCAAATATTCGCGCCTGCTGTATGCCCCGATTGCGATTGCTGTCCTCACCGATGAGCGCTGGCGTCGGCGTGCGCTGTTTGCATGGATGATCGCGATGCTCATTACGCTACTGCTGTCCTACCTGCACGTCGTCTGGGCGTTTCCGTTTGCCAAACTGCATCAGCCGCATGAACTGGATGACCATTTCGTGTTCAAACACCACATCACTCAGAACGTGATGATGTCGGTTTTTTTTGTCGCGGCGTTCGCTGAAGCGTGGCGCTGTCGACTTGCCGGATCGCAGGCGGCGCGCGGTTGGGCATGGTTGGCGGTGGCTGCTGCTGCGGCGGTCAATATTTTGTATTTTGTGCATGGTCGCGCGGGCTATGTTACCTTGCTGGTTAACCTGGTCGTAATCGCTTTCCTCGCCTTTGTCGCCGCGCGCGACACTCGATTGCGCCTAGCGGCAGGGGCGCTGGTAGTGATCGCGTTGATCGCCGCAACCGCGAGCGACATGGTGCGTGAGCGGCTCCGAACGGCGTTCAGTGAGGTTGAATCGTCGCAGGAGCAGGGCATTAAAACCTCCATCGGCCAGCGCATGGAATACGCGAGCAAATCGATTGAACTGGTGCAAGCGCGACCGGTACTCGGCTGGGGTGCGGGCAGCTACGCAATGGAGTATTGCCGCATCGCGAAGTCGCTGGAGTGGTGCAAGATTGGCTCCTATAACCCGCACAATCAGTTTCTGTTTTTTGCCGTGCAATTTGGCTTGCTCGGACTCGTGGCGCTCATCGCGTGGTTACTCACGGCAGGCTGGGTGATGCGAAAATTACCGCTCGGCGACAAGCTCGTTGGCTATTCGCTGCTGGCCACACTGTTGGTGCATTGCATGCTGGATTCGCCGCTATTTATCGTCACCGAAGGAACCTGGTATCCGCTGATGCTTGGGATTTTTGCGGCGGGCGCATATTGTAAAAATCAGGCGCTCAGCAGCGATGACGCGGCGTCGGCCACGGCATCGACGGACGGCCATTCCGGGTAGCTTTGCACGACGGTGACATGTCGCCCACGCGGACCCCATTGCTCAATTTTTGTCGGGCCGAGCACACTCAACAATCGACCGCCCACGGAAGCAGCCATATGCCCCGGCCCGGTATCGTTGGCAATTGTCACGGCGGCGTCGCGCAACACCGCGCAGTACGGGCCGAGATCAAGTTTGGGTAGCAACTTTGCCTGTGGCGCAATGGCGCGGGCGATTTCCATTTCATCCGGCCCTGGTGCCATCACGAGATCGCGTCCCGATGTTGCCAGCTGTGCTGCCAGTCGTTCTGCAAGCTGCGCAAAATGCGGCCACTTTTTGTCGAGCGTTTCGAACGTACCACCTGCAAACGGTACCAGCACGATGTAGTGCCGACGAACACCTGCGCTTTGCAACGCCGCGCGGGCCGCCTCGTTCGCGTTGTCGCTTATTTTCAGCTGCACCGCTTTGGGGTTGGGTGTGTCGGCGTGGAGCAACGCGCTCGTCAGCCGCCAATACGAATCCAGCGCATGCTCGCCGTAAACAATCGGCGCAGATTTGCGAAGCAGAAAACTGCGGCCCTCAACAGCGTAGCCAAACGGCTTCAGTCCCGCGAAGCGCATGTCCAGCGCGCTGGAAAACGAGGTCGCGAAAGTGACCGCGTTCACGCGATGATCAAATGAATTGTCGTTCGCGCGCAACGGTTTCGAAACCTCGCGCAGCACGGCGCGCCGTTCGCTAAACGACCTCGGATAACCAGTCACTGGCCAACAGTATGCCTCCAGCAGCGATTTCGCCCACGGTTTGCCCACCAGATGTAGCTCATAGCCCGCCTGCTGCAAACGCTCCAGCGCAGGGATACCGAGCACCACATCGCCAATGAAATTACGGATGCGCACGATGAGCGGACGCGGCGATGAAGTTTCGGTCATTTGATTCGGATCAGGTCAGCCCATGTTGGGCGAACGACGTTCGTCGATAATTGAAGCATTCGATGCTAGCAATACCAAGGATGCTGTCCGTATGGCTCTGCCACCCCCTGTACTTCCAGTCGACCACGCCAACCAGCCGGTCACGGCCTCACATGTGACGTCATTTCACGACGCCTGTCTGGCGTTTGCGAGCTGGCCGATCGTGGCCGTGGATTTCGCCGAGGCTGCCGTGTGGCGTTGGGTCGCCACCAACCATCGCAACAATTGTCTGCTATGGGACGAAGAGGATCTGGCGCGCCGCACGCGCGCGACCGACGCCGCCATCACGGCCAACAAACGCGCAATTGACGGCTACAATCAGGCGCGAAACGACGCTACAGAGCGGGTTGACGAGTGTTTGCTGTTGTCGCTCGGCTTGATTGAGGCCGCGACGGCTAGTGGTGATCAGCCCGTTGCAAAAGTCAGCGCATCGGCGCGTTTGAACAGTGAAACCGCAGGCAGCATCATGGATCGTATGTCCATCATGTCGCTCAAAATCAAGGCGATGTCGGCGCAATCGGTGCGCACCGATGTCGATGCCGCGCACCGCGATTCGTCGGCGCTGAAGCTGCAACGGCTGCATGAACAGAGAAACGACCTGGGCGCATGTCTCGATCAATTGCTGGCCGACAGCCGCGCCGGGCTCGCGTATTTCAAGGTTTATCGCCAGTTCAAGATGTACAACGATCCGCGCTTTAATCCGGTGCTTGTGGCGGAGCTTGCCGCCGCAAAAATGCCGGAACACGGTGCTGCAAGCGTGCAGCGGCAAGCCCGATCCGCGCAACAGTAGATACAAGACGCGGTGAAAATTCTCATCGTCAAAACCTCGTCGATGGGCGACGTGGTGCACACGCTGCCCGCGATTTCCGATATCGCGCGCAATTTGCCTGAGGCAACGATTGACTGGCTGGTCGAAGCCGCGTTTTCGTCGCTACCCGCGATGCATCCGGCGGTGCGTAACGTCATTCCGATTTCATGGCGAAGGTGGCGCAAAAGCCTTTTTTCCAGCGACACTCGCACCGCAATCAGTGCCGCAAGAACCGCGCTGCGTGCAGAGCGCTACGACCTCGTCCTTGACCTTCAAGGTTTGGTCAAAAGTGCGCTCTGGGCGACGCAGGCATGTGGGCCGCGAGCTGGGTATGACAGCGCGAGTGCTCGCGAATCGCTCGCTTCAATGTTTTATTCAAAGCGCGCCAAGGTAGAAAAAAGTCTTCACGCCATCGAGCGTTCGCGCCAGCTTGCCGCTGCACATTTGGGCTATCAGGTCGAAGGTTCGCCACAATTTGGACTTGCCGCGCCAACCGGAATCTGGGCACCTTCAAAGCCGCGCTACGCCGTGCTCATCACCGGAGCCAGCCGCCCGGAAAAACTCTGGCCCGAAGCGTCATGGTCAGCCGTCGCGGCAGCGCTTCAGGCGCGTGGCTTTGCCATCGTGTGGCTGTGGGGCAGTCCGGCGGAAGCGGCGCGCTCAAAGCGGCTTGCATCAACGGCAGGCGGCGAAGTGCCGCCATTCCTGACGGTCAAGGATGCCAGCGCCGTGCTGGCGGGCGCGTCGATCTGCGTCGGCCTCGACACTGGCTTCAGTCATATCGCCGCCGCGTTCGGTGTCGACACGCTCGGCATTTATTGCGATCACGAGCCAGGTCTGGTTGGCATCGTCGGTTCAGGGGCAGTTGTGAGCATTGGCGGGCGAGGGCAGGTGCCCGACGCTCGGCAGGTGCTCGAATTACTGCCCGCACCCCGCCATGCGAGAATTTAGGGGTTCTTTAAGCCAACATGACCGATCTCGCCCACCTTACGGCCCTGCGCCAAAAAATTGATGTCATCGACGATCAGCTACTCAGGCTGATCAGTGATCGCGCTGCCACCGCGCGCGCGGTCGGGCATGTCAAAGTGCACGGTTCTCCGCTATACCGCCCCGAACGCGAGGCGAATATCCTGCGTCGCATGCAGGCGGCGAACGCAGGCCCGTTGTCGAATGAAGCCATCGCGCGAATTTTTCGCGAAGTGATCAGCAATTGCATGGCGCTGGAGCAGCCGCTGGTGATTGCGTTTTTGGGGCCGGAAGGCACGTTTAGTCACGCCGCATCGGTCAAACATTTCGGCTCCGCGCCGTCGTTCGAACCGTGCCCGACGATTGACGAAGCGTTTCGTATGGTCGAGGCCACCACGGCCGACTACGCCGTCGTTCCCGTCGTCAATTCCACCGAAGGTTTCGTCGGTCGCACGCTCGATTTGTCGATCTCCAGCCCGCTCAAAGTCTGCGCCGAAATTGACTTTCGCGTGCAGCAAAATTTGATGAGTATGGAGACCGAGCTCGCGGCGATCCAGACGGTCTATTCGCATTCGCAGTCGCTCGCGCAAACGGCCAATTGGCTTGCGCGTCACCTACCGCTGGCCGAGCGCATTGCCGTCGCCAGTAACGCAGAAGCAGCCCGTCTGGCCTCCATCACACCGGGTAGTGCGGCCATCGCGGGCGAGATGGCGGCGACGCGCTACAGCGTACCGATTCTGTATCGCAACATCGAAGACTCACCGAATAACACCACGCGATTTTGGGTGCTGAGTCGACAGGATGTTGCGGCGTCCGGCAAAGACAAAACGAGCCTCATCCTCTCGGCACCGAACCGTCCTGGCGCAGTGGTCGATTTGATCGAGCCGCTCAAGCGGCATGGCGTGTCGATGACCCATTTCGAGTCGCGCCCGTCGCCAGATCGCCTCTGGGAGTACTACTTTTTCCTCGATGTCGAAGGCCATATCAGCGACGCCAAGGTCGCAGCGGCGTTGGCCGACGTCAAGGCGAAGTCCAGCTATTTCAAAGTCGTCGGCAGCTATCCCGCTGCCGTGCTTTAGGTTCACGCGGTTGCTATGACGATGCGTATCAACACGCTGGCGATCATCGGCGTCGGCCTTATCGGTGGCTCGCTGTCACTGGCCCTAAAAAAGCACAATGCGGTGGGCCGCGTGATCGGCGTTGGCCGCTCGCAAGGCAATCTCGACGAAGCATTGCGTCTCGGCGTCATCGACGTGGTCGCAACGCTAGAACAGGCGGCACGAGCAGACATCATTTTTGTTGCGACACCCGTCGCCCAAATGCCGCGCGTCTTTGCCGAACTCGCTCCGCATTTGAGTGAACCCAGCATCGTCACTGACGGCGGCAGCACGAAGCAAGACGTCATCGAAGCAGCACGTTTATCACTCGGCGAAAAATTCCGCCAATTCGTCCCCGCACACCCCATCGCCGGCACCGAAAAAACCGGTGCAACGGCAGCCTTCGCTACGCTGTTCGAAAAACGCAAAACTGTCATCTGCGCAGAAGCAGAAACGTCCCCCGACGCAGCGGAGTGTGTAGCAGAAATGTGGCAAACCGCCGGTGCTGAAATCCACCGCATGAGCGCTGCTGAGCACGACGACGTATTCGCTGCTGTCAGCCATTTGCCGCATCTGCTCGCGTTCGCGCTCGTCGACATGTTGGCAGGCATGCCGCGCTCGGCAGACTACTTTAACTACGCCGCCAGTGGCTTTCGCGATTTCACGCGGATTGCGGCAGGCTCACCCGAGATGTGGCGCGATATTTCGGTTGCCAATCGCGTTGCGCTGCGGGAGCAGCTCACCGCGTACCGCGCGCATCTGGATGAATTTGACCGCTGGCTCGCGTCTGCCACTCCCGAGGCGATCAATTTGATCGAGGCAAGCTACAGCCGTGCCAGCACAGCGCGAAACGCATGGCAAAAGCACATTGAGTATGGCGAACCGATGCCGCCGCTGGGCGGTGTGACGCGCGACGGGTGACGCCCCCCGGAACCTTAACGTCCGGCGCGTAACGTTCTGTAACTTCTTTTCCGGGCTATGTCCCTCTACAGTGCTGATACCGATCAAAACATCGCCTTAAGTGAGGACGATGAATGAATGATCGAACATCACCCGGAGGTGTTTCATGTTGGTTAGCAGTTCAAAAATCGTTGGATACGCGAAGACTATGGATCATTCATCGTGGACGGATCCCACATCCAGGGGGCCGTATTGCGCGCTCTTCGTTCGCCACGTGTTCCGCCATTGTGGCGTTGATCTTCCGGTGGCCAAAAAGCCATCGGACTGGGATTATTCAAAGAATATGCCCCAGGGCGCGTCGTTCGCCAATAGCCTGGCGGGCAACGAGATTGGTGCCAGAGTGGCGTCGAAATCCGAGCTTCGTGCCGGTGATCTGGTTTTCTGGCGCAAAACGTACGCCGAATTCGCGAATTCGCCCGTCATTACGCATGTGGGAATTTATGCGGGCGACAATAAGGTCGTTGATCGAGGCACGTCGGGCGTGCACTATCGATCCATCGACACGTTCCACGATTTCGTGGAAGGTCGCCGACCCAGATGCATTAACGCAGCGGGGGGCGCAGATATTGCCCATGCGCCGCCCAACAAAGTTTCGAAAATTGAACTGGTCAATGGCCGTGTGAGTGCGAAGGTGCGTGGGGCACCGGTGAGCACGGCGAAGCTGGGGGCAGACAGTACCGGCGCAATCATCATCAACGGACAGCGCGGCCATGCGGCCAGCTTCCTGATCGAAATGCAGGATCAGAATGGGCGCTGGTACAAAGGCTACAACCACGACAAGCGGTGCAACTTCATTGGGATGAACAAGATTTATTGCACGGTCGCCAACGGCGCGCTGTCGATTGAAATTGACACCAGCACAGGGATCAAGGCACGCGCCATCGTGATGACGCTCGTCGAAGCCTGACTGCGGGGCGGTCGCCGCCGCGACTGTCGGCGATGTATCGCGACCACTGAGGGGTCTGTCTAAAAATTCATTTTTGGAGCGCTACTAAAATGGTGCGATGACCTCCCTTTCGCTTGTTCCGAGTCGCCACGCAACAGGCGTCGTCCTGTTGCCCGGTTCTAAAAGTATTTCCAACCGTGCATTGTTGCTCGCCGCGTTGGCGGTGGGCAACACGGACCTGAAGGGGCTGCTCGATTCCGACGACACACAGGTGATGAGGAATGCGCTTGCCGTTTTGGGCGTGGCATTGAGCCCATGGTTCGACGGGCATATCGCGGTGCACGGCGTGGGCGGTTTGTTTACAGGAACGGATGCTGATATTTCCGTCGGCAACGCGGGCACCGCAATGCGCTCGTTGGTGGCAACCCTTGCGCTCGCCGCTCAGCCTGGTAGTGAGTTCCGAATCGACGGCGTTGCACGCATGCGTGAGCGCCCGATTGGCGATCTCGTCGACGCGCTTGCGCAAATCGGTGCAGCCATTGAGCACACCGGCAACAGAGGCTTTCCGCCGCTCGTCATTCGCGCCGGCAACATTCAGATTGATCGCCCGATTCCGATTCGCGGTGATATTTCGTCGCAATTTTTGACCGGGCTTTTGATGGCGTTGCCGTTGGTGACGGGGCGCGGGGAAAGACCAGCAACCATTGATGTGGTGGGGGATTTGATTTCCAGGCCCTACGTCGAAATCACCCTCGCCATGATGCGGCAATTTGGCGTGGTCGTTGAGCGCGATGGCTGGCAACGATTTGTGGTGCCCGCAGGAGTCGCGGCACGCTATGTTTCGCCAGGGCAATACGCGGTTGAAGGGGACGCGTCGTCGGCCTCTTATTTTTTGGCGGCGGGTGCCATTGGCGGCGGCCCGATTCGCGTCGACGGTGTGGGCGCAAATGCACTTCAGGGCGACGTGAAATTCGCCGATGCGCTGGCTGCAATGGGCGCACGGGTCACGATGGAAGACAACGCCATCGTGGCGCTTGCGCCTGCCGATGGGCGTTTGCGCGCGATCAACGCCGACATGAATCACATCCCGGATGCTGCGATGACGCTTGCGGTCGTCGCGCTGTTCGCCGAAGGCACTACACGCCTAACCAACATTGCAAGCTGGCGCGTGAAAGAGACGGATCGCATCAAAGCGATGGCGACCGAATTGCGCAAGCTAGGCGCGACGGTTGAGGAGGGCGCCGACTACATCGCGGTCACGCCGCCCGCGGCGCTCACACCTGATGTTGCGATTGATACCTACGACGACCACCGCATCGCCATGTGCTTCGCGCTCGCGAGCCTTGGTTCGCGCGGTGTCCCCGTTCGCATCAACGATCCGGAGTGTGTAAACAAAACTTTCCCGCGATTCTTTGACACGCTTCGCGAGGTCATTCCAGACTCGAAATAGCGACGCCGTACGTCGGCTGCGTCCTACATGCATCAGGGGCGTTTGCCGCGACCAATTTTCGCAACGTCCGACGCAGGCCACTGCGGCCTTGCTTAACATCTCCCCATTGTTCATTTTCAGAGCCGAAGCGCATGGATACGCCCGTTGTTACCGTTCCGCCTGTTACGGGCGCGCCCACCACAACAAAAGCCGGGATCGTCGCGCCGCCCGACGCGCGAGTCGTCGAGCCGACACTGGTGCATGCCGCGCCCGCTATCGAAGCGAAGACTGACCTTCCGGCCAGCTACAAATTTCCCTACGTTGCGATCTGGATTCTGGCGATACTTTCGTTGATTGCGGCGCTGAAGTTTTCTTACGCTTTTACCGTCCCGCTGATCTCGGCGATCCTGTTGCACTACGCGCTGGGCAAACCGGTCAACTGGCTGGAGCGGTTGCATGTACCTCGCAGCATTGGCGCAGCGCTGGTCATGTGCATCGCGCTGGGGGCGACGGGTTACGTGTTCTACGGTCTCTGGGGCCAAGCGGAGAATCTGCTGGAATCGTTACCGCGCAGCGCCAAGCGTATTTCTGATGATTTCGGGCGTATGCGTCAGGACCCAGGCGGCACGCTACGAAAGGTAGGTGACGCCGCTGCTGCGGTGACCGACATGGTTAACGGGCAGCCAGCAAAGGCATCGTCCGCAGCCCCGACCACAAAAGGGCGGCCTGCCATGCCTGCTGTGCCAGTAGTCGCCACGCAGGAACCGGTCAGCAGCTATTTGATTAAAGGTTCGGTCAGCCTGTTGGGATCGCTCGCCACCGCAGCCAGCATCATTTTGCTGGCGTTCTTTTTGCTCTGCGCAGGCGACCACTTTCGACGCCGAATCGTGAAGGCTGCCGGTAAGCGACTGGCAGACCGACGTATCACGGTAGAAACACTCGATGGTATCAACCAGGCCATTCAGCGCTATCTCGGAATGTTGGTCGTGACCAATGTGATATTGGGCATTTTGACGTCCATCGTGTTGTTGATGCTGGGGGTAGATAACGCCGCTGCCTGGGGTTTGATGGCCGCACTGTTCCACACGATTCCCTACTTTGGCCCGCTCGCCATTGCGTTCGGCGTATTTATTACTTCGTTCGAACAGATCGGCACGTTGAGCGGCGCGCTCACCGCAGGGCTAAGCACGCTTGTTGTCGCCGCCATTGTCGGGACCGCGGCCCAGACTTGGATGGCCAGTCGAATTGCCCGCATGAACTCAACGGCGACATTTGTCGCGCTGCTGTTTTTCGGCTGGCTATGGGGCACGGCCGGATTATTTCTGGCGATCCCGATTGCAGTGATTTGCAAGGTGATGGTAGACAAGCTCCCCGAAAACACGGTCGTTTCCGAGTTAATGAGCGTGTGAATGCAGCGGGAGGTGCCGACACACTGCCTACAATTGCAGCGTGCCCCCGAGAAAGCCCGAGTCATGTCAAAAGTCGAAACCGTTCGCAGTGCTGATCGCCAGCCCACCTCCGTCGTCAACAAAACGCGCCGCGCATTACTTACGCATGGCGCAGCCATTGTTGCTGGCTCAGCGACGTTTGAGGGTTCGGCCATCGCACAAACGTCAGTTGCGACTGCTGCTACACCATTGCGCGCCAGCGGCGCTGCCGCCTTCGGCAAAACCCTCAAGCACGACGCTCTGGGCCTGTTGCCACCCGAGGTCATGCGATCATTCGAAGCGGCCACCGCGAGCGGACGCATCAACGACTGGGAGCGCCTGCCGGTTCAAAACGAGATTCGTCTGGTCAATCCGCTTTCCGCGTACGTCTGGGACAAAGACCCGATGGCGGCTGACGTCATCAAGCTGCCGCCGTTCCCCGCGCTCGATTCCGAGCGGTTGGCGGAAGAGGCGCTCGAGCTCTATTGGATGGCGCTGTTGCGTGATGTGCCGCTGTGGGACTACGAAAAAAACAGCCTCGTGCGTGATGCCGTCGCCGAGTTGAGCAAAACCAAACTCAATGCCAACGTCACGCCGAAATCGTTGTTCAAACTCGGTATGCCCGGTGACGCCGAGGGCTACTGGATTTCGCAAATGCTCTGGATGCCGATCCCGTACGGCGCGCACAACGTGTGGCAAGGTTATCGCACAGCGTTCAAGGGCTCCGACTTTATGACCCAGTGGGACGAGTACTTAAAGGTCGCCAACGGTGAATGGCCACCGGGAATTTTGAATCACTACGGCGATCTGTATTACCTGCGCTCGGGGCGCGATGTCGGCGAATATGTGCACTGGGATTTTTCGTATCAGGCCTTCATCAACGCCGCGTCCATTCTGCTCGGCAATCCGCATCGCCCGCGTGAGAATTGGCCTGCGACCAATCCTTACAAGACTTCACGCACGATGAACGGTTTTGTCTCGATGGGACCGGCCTACGTGCATAGCGCGATGGGGATGGTGAGCGATTGTGCTTTCAAATGCTGCTGGAACGAAAAATGGATTCGCCATCGCGCGCTGCGACCCGAGGAATATGGCGCAATGGTGGATCGCGCCGTGCGCGGTGAGGCGACTGGCATTCACCCGTTGATTGTGCGCTCGGACGCCGTGCAACGCGTGAAGGAAAAATTCGGCTCAGCGCTTCTGCCGCAGGCGTATCCCGAAGGCGCGCCGCCGCACCCGGCTTATCCGTCGGGCCACGCTGCCGTCGCCGGTGCCTGCGTTACCGTGCTCAAAGCGATGTTTGATGAAAACCGCAAGCTGCGCTTCCCGCTGCAACCGACGCGTGATGGCAAGGACTGGGAAAGCTTCACCTCATTAGCCGCCGCGCCCACCGTCGGCGCAGAACTCAACAAACTCGCGACCGCACTCTCGATGGGCCGTAATTTCGCCGGAGTGCATTGGCGCAGCGACGCGTGGCAAGGCTTGTTGCTTGGCGAGAGCGTGGCCAAGGCCTGGTTAAAAGCGGAGAAAGCGAAATCGATTGAAGCTCAGCAGGGCTGGCTGAAACAGTTCGAATTCACGGGGTTTGCGGGCGATAAAGTGGTGGTTTAGCCTGTAGGGTGGACAGCCCCTGCCCACGCGGTTCGGAGTAGCGAGGGTTTGGTGGACGCAGCGTATTGACGTAAAACAGCCGCACTGTGAGATTTCCCTCCGCCGCTTAAAATCAAGGCATGACAGATAGTCTGAAAATGCCCCGATTTACCCCGTCAAAATCACATATAGCTTTTTGCTGTAAGTGCCACTGCATGTGGTCTGAAGCCGCAATACATCAAATTGTCGACTTTTGCTTAAATACTGAGCTAGCCCCAAGAAAATCTGGCTTTCACGTAAAAGCTGTAATCGTAAATTGCGAATTTACAGCATGACGCCGCAAGTCGAAGACACCCTCAAATCGCTCCCGCTTCGCCCCGGCGTTTACCGCATGATCGGGGCGGAGGACGCTGTGCTCTACGTCGGCAAGGCGAAGAATTTGAAGAGCCGGGTGTCGTCGTATTTCGTCAAGAATGACCACAGCGCGCGCATCTCGATGATGGTGTCGCAGGTAGAGCGGATCGACACGACGGTGACGCGCTCGGAGTCCGAGGCGCTGCTGCTTGAAAACAATCTCATCAAAACGCTGGAGCCGAAGTACAACGTCGTCTTTCGTGACGACAAGAGCTACCCGTATCTGTGCATCAGTGGGGATGCGTATCCGCAGCTGCGTTTTTTTCGTGGCAAACCGGATAAAAAGCATCAATATTTCGGCCCGTTCCCGAGCGCATGGAGCGTGCGCGAGGGCATTCAAACGCTGCAAAAAGTGTTTCAGTTGCGGGTGTGCGAAAACACCGTGTTTGCGCATCGCTCTCGACCGTGCATGCTCGCGCAAATCGGCCGTTGTACGGCGCCCTGCGTCAAACAAATCAGCGAGGAAGACTACGCCGCTGACGTAAAAAACGCATCGATGTTTTTGCGCGGACAACAGTCCGAAGTGGTGACCGATTTGCAAACGCAGATGGAAACCACCGCCGCGAATCTTGAGTTTGAGAAGGCCGCGCGCACCCGCGACAAAATCGCAAGGCTGAATCGGCTGGTCAGCAAACAATTCGTTTCCAGCGTGTCCGAGCGTGACGTGGATGTGCTCGCGCTCGTGCACCAGAGCGGCATGATCGCTGTGAACGTGGTGATGATTCGCGGCGGGCAACACGTTGGTGATCGCACGCATTTTCCGGTGAAAAACGCCAGCTCCGAGGTCATGCCGAACGAGGAATTGATCGAGGTGCTGGAGAGCTTTATCGCGCAGCACTACATTGGGCGCGAAGTGCCGCGCAGCATTGTGTCGACGCTTGAGTTTGACGTCGGCGCGCTCGCCGAAGCGCTGTCGATGCAGGCCAACAGCCGCGTGGATTTGCAATGCAATCCCATCGGCGAAAAGCGCGTGTGGCTGCGCATGGCGGAGGAGAACGCACGCCTCGCGATCGCCGCGCGCCAGCGTCAGAGCGATACCGGCAATGATCGGCTGCAAGCGCTGATTGAGGCCATCGGTCTGCCCGAAGGCACGCAGCGTTTGGAGTGCTTCGACATCTCGCACACGATGGGAGAAGCCACCGTCGCGAGCTGTGTGGTGTGGGACAACTACGGCATGCAGACGGGGCAATATCGCCGCTTCAATATCGAAGCCGAGACCAACGGCGACGACTACATGGCGATGAAAGAAGCGCTCACGCGCCGCGCCGCGCGCATCGCAAAAGAAGAAGTGCCACGCCCTGACGTGTGGGTCATCGACGGCGGCAAAGGGCAGGTCGGCATCGCCGCGAACGTGCTCGCGGAAGCGGGTCTGCATGACATTGTGCTGTTCGGTTCCGCCAAAGGTGTCGAGCGCAAAAAAGGCATGGAGCAAATCGTTTTCCCCGACAGAGCCGACACGATCCGCCTCGCTAGCGATCACCCCGGCCTGCACCTCATTCAGCAGATGCAGGACGAAGCGCATCGATTTGCCATCATCGGGCATCGAGCAAAACGCGCCAAGAATCGCGAGGGTTCAGCGATTGATGACATCGAAGGGATTGGGTCGAAGAAACGTGGTGAACTGCTTCGCACGTTCGGCAGCGTGCGCGGGATAGCGGCGGCAAGTGTTGAAGATATTAAGCGCGTGCCGGGGATTTCGGATGAGCTGGCTGAGCGGATTTATGGGGCGTTGCATTGATTGCCCACAACGATCAAATTTGCAGATCAACTGACTCGCTCGACTCTTAAAATTGAATTACCATGATGATGGTGTTTAACGGTTGTGAGGATCGCTTTGATTGCATTCGGGCCCCGTCAATACGACAAAAGTTCTTCGCGCACGGACGGGCAGACGAAGGGCCGCTAGTACCGCAAAAATGCCACTTCCTTTTTTGCTTGTCGCCGCCCATGCGTCACTCTCACCTTCGTCGCCACGCGTGCAGTTGCAATCAATCAGGTCGAATCCCAGAGATAGTTGTTTACCGAGACACCAACATATGCAACACCAATGCCTGCAATGTCGCCAGCAAACAGACCTCCCCGACGGTCATCGGTTGATTGTTTGTCCGCTGTGTGGAGCGCATCAACCAAAATTGAACGAGAAGAAGCCCACGCCAGACTTGACAGAGAAAGCCAGCGCGCCGACAACCCTGCAAGCCTTACCAGCACAACGCAAAGGACTCAACGCAATAACACTCGCAATTTGTGGCGTTATAGCCATTGGTTTCCTTGTGGCTATCTCGCGGCCATCATACAACGCCTACACACAAAAGGCATCAGAACGTAGTGGTGCTCTCGCCACGCCTGTGAGCGATACGACTTCGGCCTACGCAAGCCTGCGATCCATCGTTGCTTACACTGAAATATTCAACGCAAAGTTTCAAAAAATAAAGTACACACCATACGCGGATTTGCCATCACTAGCGCAGGAACTAAACACCATCATCGGTGACGCTGCGGCGGTTCAAGTGCCGCAGTGCGCCTACGAATCGAAGCAGCTCATAATTTTTTCGATGACGAGCGCTCATGACGCAGTGCGCACAAAGCATGGCGTCGGCGGTGATATCAATAATCCAGCGGTGATTCGACAAATTGAGTTATCGACGCAATTGGCTGCCGACGCGCAAGCTGCGATGCGGCAGATGAATTGCTAACTGTTTATGTAGCCCATAGGCGGGGTTTAAGCCCAGAGCCGTAGCAAGTAGCAAGTAGGGTGCGCATCAGAATGCGCGCCGTCGTTGCAAGCAAATCCATTGTCAGGCAGCGACGTAGGGCGGAACGCTTGCGGTTCCGCCGAATGCGTCGCAGCTCCGAGTAAATTTGTAACGGCCTTCGGCGGTGCCACGAGGCGGAACCGCACGCGTTCCGCCCTACACGACGTGCGTCCAATTCTCGCTCCATTGCCTTACTGATACTTAATTGGGTAAGGTAGAATATATTGATACAAACAGTGAGAGCACGCCATGCACGTTACCCTTACCGCCAAACGACAGGTCACATTCCCGGCTGCGGTGCTCGCTGAGCTGGGCGTTGCGCCCGGTGATCGGTTGGAGATCGTGCGGGGGCGTGATGGTTTTATGCTTCGCCCTAAGCGCATTGATGTGGTTCGTCTCGCTTTGCTGCGCGACAAGGTGAAGCCTGATGCGCAGCCCTTTGATATCGAAGCCTTCCGGAAGCAAGCGTATGACCCAGCGCTTCGGGATTGATTCGTCCGTTCTGGTGCGGCTTGCCACGGGCGTTCCGCAGCTTCAATTTCAGCGAACGGTGGACAAGCTGACGGTGCTCATCGAGAGGCAGGGCGCGCAAATTGTGGCGAGCAATCAGGTGATTGGTGAGTCCTACATCGCGCTTCAACATCATTACGTCGTAGAAAAACTCGCTGCGCGCGCAGCGCTTGCCGGTGTACTGCAAAGTGGTTTGGTCGAACCGCTGCTCGGTCAATCAACGCTTGACGTGCTTGCCGCGACGAAAGGTTGCGGATTGATGGATCGTTTGATTGCGGCTGCGTACAGCGAAGAGGGATTTACGACGTTAACGCTCGATAAAAAAATGGCTAAATTGAAGAACGTGATCTTGCTTTAGTGAGACAGCTCGTACGGAACGCTTGCGGTTCCGCCGAATGCGTCGAAGCTCAGAGTAAATTTGCAACGCCCTTCAGCGGCAACACGAGGCGGAACCGCAAGCGTTGCGCCCTACATCACCGAGTCGCACCGCACGTTATTTGCTGGCCGCTTTTTTGAGCAACGCCAAGCCGCGCGCGGTTTTGCCTGCACCGCTCGAGGAGCGCAGACGAAAGCGCACTTCGGCATCGTGCTCCACGAGTATCATGGTGGTCATTTCGTCGATCAGGCGATTGAGTGTGGTGCCGCGACTTTGCGCGAGTGCACGTAGGCGATCATGTTTGTCGTCGGGAAGTCTTACGGTGAGGGCGCTCATGATGGGTTGTCCTTCAGGTATTGCTCGGGCGTTACGATTTTTAGATGCGGGAATGCCAGGTGACCGCTAACCAAATCACGAATGTTGCGGGTGACGATGTACTGCGCATTGCCCGCCACTGCCAATTCAATCAGGTGGTTATCCGACTCGTCTCGCAGATTCGGACGCCACTGGTAGTAAACACGAATCCATTCACAGATTGAGGCGAAGATGTCGAAAAGTTCGTCACGCTCGCCTGCATTCAGTCGCGACTTTGCGAAGAGCTTCGAACGCGCAAGCACATCCTCGTATTCAGAAAAAAGCGCGTTTCCCATCAGCGGCAGAACGCTTCCAGCGAGACATTGCGCCACCACGGCGTTCGACGCGCCTGTACCTAGGCAGGCACCGATAAAGACGTTTGTATCGACGACGATTCGCATAATTTCGTAATTCTATGCCGTAGCCTAAATGGTGTCAATTTTGATACCAATTGCCTGCGTGGGGGGAACGCTTGCGGTTCCGCCTCGTCCATCCGGCGGAGCCGCGTTGCGTTCCGCCCTACAAGACCTACGTTCTATCGAGAGACCTGACTTGGATACCGCGTTGTCCAGACTGGCAGTGCGTTTTTCGTGCTAGTATTACTGTGTATTACTAGATTAAAAATTAATTATGAGCGACACATCAACATCGGTTACCAGCAAAGGCCAAGTCACAATCCCGATTGACGTGCGGCAGAAGCTCGGTATTCACCAGGGGAGCCGAATCGGATTTCGGGTTCGTGGCAATGTGGTGGAGATGAGCGTGTTGCAGGCGGTGGCTGCGCCGGAGTCTATCGTCAGCGGATTCGGCATGCTGAAGTCAAAGCGTCGGGCGGTCGCGGTTGATTTTGATGTCGCGACGCTGTTGCGCGCGCCGAAAATTTCGCCCAAGTCCGGCAAGTGATAGGTCTCGACACCAACGTGCTCGTGCGTTACTACGTCGATGACGCAGACGACAAGGAGGCCGTTCGCCAGCGTGTGGCTGCGAGGCGGTTGATCGAGTCGGGACAGCCGCTTAAGGTGGCGACCACGGTTTTGCTTGAGCTGGAATGGGTGCTACGCGGGTACTACGAATTCACGCGAACGGATATATCCGCCGTGTTTGAGCATTTGTTGGCGCTGCCGCACGTTACGGTGCAAGACGCACCAACGGCGAAGCGCGCATTGGTTGCGTATTCCTTGGGGTTTGATTTTGCTGATGCGCTTCATCACGCGAGTTATGCTGATTGTGAATCGGTTGCAAGCTTTGACGACAAAGGCTTTGCGCGCAAGGCAAATAAGCGCGCGATGTTGCCGCGAGTTTCTGTTCCCCGCTGAGGTGGTTCGTAGCCTGCGTCCTACATTTCAGACGCCATTTGCAGGCGATACTCTCACGCTGAATAATTTGAAACGATTGAAGATGTACTGTAAAAATTTGCTGAAGGCCGCAGGATTGGTTGCGTTTACTTTTGCTGCGTTCGCGCAAGCCCAAACTGCGCCTTCCACCGAAGCCGCTGGAGCAGTTCAAGCGGCCCGATGCGCCGCCGGTAGCGGCGCATTCGACGCCGTAAAAAAGTATCAAGGCACGTACAGTTTTACGCTCGATAACGATCTGTTCTCCAACAGCGACCAGGATTACACGAGCGGGTTCAAGGCGGGTTGGTCTTCGCCAAACGTGCGCAGTTTTGCCGATGATGATTGCTTGCCACCGTTGTTGCAGTCGGCGGGTCGTTTGTTCACGCAAATTTATTCGCCTGTGATTGAACAGGGCAATGTGACGTTCACTTTGGGGCAGTCGATTTACACGCCGCGTGATCGTGATGCGACGGCGCTCGTTGCTAACGATCGGCCGTATGCGGGGTGGACTTATCTGGGCTTTGGTTTCAATACGCGCTCACCGAGTCGGCTTGATTCGTACGAGGTAAATCTGGGTGTGGTCGGGCCGTGGTCGCAGGCGAAAGAGGTGCAGGATTTTGTGCACCGTGCTCGTCGTATCGGCCTGTTTTACGGATGGAGCAATCAGCTGGCCAACGAGTTTGGCGCGCAGCTTGTTTTCGAGCGCAAATATCGGACCGAATTTTTGCAACATCCCGATGATCGCGATGGCTTTGGTTTTGACGTCATTCCGCATTTCGGAGCGTCGCTCGGCAACGTGGCGACCTATGCCAACGCGGGCTTCGAGCTGCGCGCAGGCTGGGGCTTGCCGGATGATTTCGGTACTTCGCCGATTCGTCCTGCGGGTGACAATTCGGCTCCGCGTGCCAGCGATAGTGCGAGCCAGTTCTCGCGGCCCGTGGGTGCTCACGTGTTTGCGTCGGTGGATGGACGCGGTGTGGCGCGCAACATTTTCCTGGATGGCAATTCATTTCGCGATTCGCATTCAGTGAAGAAGGAAAAGTTTGTGGCTGATGCGGCGGTGGGCGTCGCTGCAAATATCGGGGCGTACAAAATTGCTTATGTTCGTGTGTTTCGCACGCGCGAATTTGTAGGGCAGGTGAGTGCGCCGAAATATGGGTCGATTACGTTCTCGGGGCCGTTGTAGTCCGTAGATTCGACGGCGCGTTCAACGAACGCACGCGCTACATTTGTAGCTATGAACACCGAACAGACTGCGTTACTGCATGGCATGCTCGCCCACTTTTCAGCAAACGCTGCAAACGCGGAAGCCAAACTTCACGCCGATCAAATCGCTGCGTTTACCACCAGCGCAGCGCGTCCGTGGAGCCGTTCATCACTCGAAGGGCACCTAACTGCCTCTGCCTGGGTGCTGGATCGCACGCATACGCACGCCGCAATGATTCATCATCGCAAGTTGGATCGCTGGCTGCAACCCGGAGGGCACATCGAAGACGACGATGCGTCTTGGCGCGCAGCAGCGTACCGTGAGGTCACAGAAGAGGTTGGCCTGACCACATTCATCGCGGGGCCGGACGCTGAGCAATTGTTTGATGTCGACGTTCACCCGATTCCAGCGCGCTCCGACGTGCCCGCGCATTACCACTACGACCTGCGCTTTTTGTTTGTTGCCGATGTCGACGCGGCGGCTGGCGACACGCTGAAACTCAACGCCGATGAGGCGCACGATTGCCGCTGGTTTCGTCTCACTGATCTTGCAAATGATCCCGCGCTGGAGCTGTCACTGCGTCGCATGGTTGAATTGAGTATTCGTCACTTTTAGTAACCGCTCTGCACCCATGAAAAATCATTTGGCACGTTCAACGTCAATCATCGTCACCGCGCTGTTAGTCGCGTCAACCGTTCATGCCCAAGCGTGGCCCAATCGCCCGATCAAATTCGTGGTGCCGTTTGCAGCGGGTGGCGCGAACGATTTGATGGCACGCGTTGCGGCAGAAGGCGCGTCCAAGGTGCTCGGTCAACCTGTCGTGATTGACAACAAGCCGGGCGCAGGAAGCACGCTTGGCGCTGATTTCGTTGCCAAAAGCGCACCTGACGGCTACACGTTTCTGATCAGCGCTGCTGGCGTGATTTCGAACCACATGATCAAGAAGTCAATGCCGTACAAGGAGGCGGATCTCATTCCCGTTGCCATGATTGCGCTTGCACCATCGATCATCGTTGCACCGCCAAATGCCACCTACAACAACCTGCGCGAATTCGTTGAGGCGTCGAAGAAAGAGCCGGGTGGGTTTAATTTTGCGACGGCGGGCACTGGCAGCACGCCACATTTCGTGGCGGAAGTGCTCAAAACAAAGTATGGTGCAAACCTGCAAGTGGTGCCCTACAAAAGCGGCAATGAGAGTGCGACGGCAATCATGGGCGGACAGGTGCACGCGACCAGCGAGGCGAGCATCGTGTCGTTGCCAAAAGTGAAGGGCGGCAAGATGAAGGCGCTGGCGGAGACATGGACGAAACGTATCTCGGTCTACCCGGAACTGACGACGGCGACTGAGCAGGGGTTTCCAGAAATCAACATCGTGCATTGGGCTGGCGTTCATGCGCCGAGCGGCGTGCCGACAGATATTCTCGACAGGCTCGCCGCTGCCGTTGATGCCGCGATGAAAGTGCCGGAGGCGGCGAATCGCCTGAAAGCAGCTGGCATCGAACCCATCGGTGGCACGCGCGCGTCGTTCATCCAGTACGTCGCCGAGGAGCGCGCACGACTTGCTGCCATCATCAAAATTTCTGGCATGAAAGAGGATTGATTCACATGGAAAATCAAGCCACGCAAGTTGCGCATCGGAACGAAATAAAGCGAATCGTGGTGTATTGCGGCGCTAATGTCGGCAACAATCCCGAGTACAAAATCGTTGCCGAAAATGTGGGCCGAACGCTCGCGGAGCAGGGCATTGGGCTGGTTTACGGTGGTGGTGGCGTGGGGCTAATGGGCGTGGTCGCTGATGCGGCGCTCGCTGCCGGGGGCGAGGTGATCGGCGTGATACCGGAAGCGTTGAAGGTTCTAGAGGTGGGTCACAAAAATCTGACGGCGATGCATGTGGTGCCCGACATGCACAGTCGCAAAGCGATGATGTTGGGACTGGCTGACGCTGTAATCGCCATGCCGGGCGGCTTTGGCACGATGGATGAATTATTCGAAGCGCTGACATGGAGCCAGCTCGACTACCACCGCAAACTGTGTGGGCTGTTGAATGTCGCTGGCTACTACGATCACCTGATCGCGTGGATCAATCATTCGGTGGACGTCGGGATGGTCAAGGCCGTGAACAAAGAGCTGATCGTGTCCGGCGACAGCGTGGACGAGTTGCTGCGCGGGCTACGTAAACGGGAGTTTCCGCTGTCGCAGAAGTGGATGGGGCGGTAACGCAATGATCTGAGGCCGCGCCTGCCCACGATTGGCCTGATCGCCGTCGTGCCAAAATGCATACATGCTGCTCAATCTGCCCACCACACTGACTTGGATCCGCATTGCGTTGATTCCAGCCTTTGTGGGCGTGTACTACCTGCCGCACGACTGGCTGACGCCGACACAGCAAAACTGGACTGGCGCGCTGATTTTTACGTTCGCAGCGATCACCGACTGGGCGGACGGTTTTGCCGCGCGCCGATTGGGGCAAACCTCGGCGTTTGGGGCGTTTCTGGATCCGGTGGCGGATAAATTGATGGTTGCCGCAGCGCTGTTGCTATTGGTGCAAATGAAGCGGGCTGACGCGGTGGTTGCTTTCGTCATCGTGGGTCGCGAAATCGGTGTTTCCGCCCTGCGCGAATGGATGGCCAAAATCGGGCAATCGAATAGCGTCGCCGTCAGCACCATTGGCAAGTTCAAAACCACTGCGCAATTGACCGCGATCATCGCGCTGTTGCTCTATGAACCCTTCTTCCCCGGAATTTCAACGCCAGTGTTAGGCACTATCGCGCTGTTTGTCGCTGCAGCGCTCACGCTGTGGTCGATGTTTTATTATCTGAAACTCGCGTGGCCACACATGCGGGACGATGCGGCCAGTCCGCCGCCATCGAATGAGTCTGACTAGCGTTTGGCGATTTGCCGAGAATTTGGATATATGGCTATAATTTAAGGCTTCGATTCCTCGATAGCTCAGTTGGTAGAGCGCCGGACTGTTAATCCGTAGGTCCCTGGTTCGAGCCCAGGTCGAGGAGC
>JAYVPF010000054.1:0-9493 GCA_043757535.1 Burkholderiales bacterium | reverse complement strand
CTGTGCTCGATGAGTGCAGAGATGTCACCTAAACAGGCCCCGCGAATCAGCCTTTAATGATTCGCTTAATCACTCAACGAAATGTTGACAGGATCAGTCGTGGCATCCGGAGACGCCGCATTGGAAGTTCCTTTTAAGCCTACAAGTCTGAGCCCGGAACAGAGGCTTGCGGACGCGGTTCGAGTTACGTGGTCGGATGGTGCGTCGGAGTCAGGCAGCAGTGGTTCGGGCCTTTTCGCTGTTTCCGGAGCAGAGTTGTTGGTCAAGGGTACGTTGTCAGTGGGTAACGGTGCGACACTTTACGTCTACTTCTGCGCTGTTTCGCCTTTCACGGATAAGGGTGTCTTTGCAAAAGTTAAAAACAGCTACCCCTCCTACCGACGGCATTTGGAGCCGACCTCGGAAATAACAGTCCCGCTGACTGGCGCAGTGCTGTCCGATGCGTCTGAAATTCAGTTGCGTAACCTATCGGGAACGCTCCTGCCCAGAGACATCTCGATATCAGCTAGCACTGTTTTCAGCAAGATCCCGACCGGCACTTACACCGTGGACGTATACGGGTGGGACATGCGCATCGCGACGAGTGCTTCCCCACTGCTTCATGACCGCAATGCTTGTACTGGCGGTGAGTTCGACTGCAGAACTATTGCCTCTACGGCGGCACTATCTTCGTATGCGAGGCAACCGCTCAACGTTACGGTGAAGGATGCTGCGAATACCGTAGTCGTCGGAGCGAATGTTTATTTGCAAAGCTACAACAGTCAAACCGGCGCATGGACTCAACGCGCCTCGGGCGTAACGAACGCGAGCGGAGTTGTCGTTTTTCAAGCGTGGCCAACAAATCTCTCAACGGAAAAGTATCGTTTCAGCGTCAGCGCTGCTTTGGGTGGCGCTAGCCGCGAGGACATTAAGGTAAACGCGACCTCTGGTGGCACTTACACGCTCAGTCTTTCACAGAGCGGCACCGTCGCCGCCCAAACTCCTGCAATCACCTCGGTTGCCACAACCACCCCCAACGGCTGCGACGCTACAAACGCGAATCGTGGCTTTGTCACACTGACTGGCAGCAATTTCACTTCGTCCTCGCTGATCACGCTTTCGGACGGAACGTCGAACTATGCGATTCCTACCAATCGCACGACGTTGCTGAGTGCCTCGCAAGTCCGCGCATGTGCCAATGTGCACTACACGCCGAATTGGACGGCTTCGGTTACCAATGGCGGGACGCCGTCAAACACGTTTTCGTTTACTGTCAATACGACTACGGGAACCAGTTGTAGTCCGACGTTTGCAGCTAACGCCGCGACCTTTGCGGCCGCCGCAAATACAGGCAGCGTTGATGTGCTGGCGGGCAGTGCTTGCGCCTGGACGGCGTCGTCGTCGAATGCTGCGTGGATGGCAATTTCTCAAGGCGCAGCTGGGACTGGAAACAGCCGTGTCTACTACTCGATAACCAATAACACTGGGTCGCCGCGCAGTGCCAATATCGCGCTCAGCAGCGGTGCTGTTCACACCGTAACGCAATCTGCGTCTACCACGACGGGTGGAGTTGCGAACTGTACGTACTCAGTTTCACCAACGAGTCTTCCAATCGCCGACGCTGCTGGCGACACCATTACGGTCAACGTTTCAACCCAACTCGGATGCACCTGGACTGCAACGACGGATACGGCGTGGGCCTCCGTATCGACGTCCTACTTCAGCGGCAGTGGTTCAACGGCTGTTTCGCTGTTAGCGAACGCTGCAAGCTCGACACGCTCCGTCAACGCACTGGTTGCAGGGGTGGCCGTGCCGATTGTTCAAGCAGGAACAGTGCTTCCGACGTCGGGATCAATACAGGTGTTCATTGATCCTCCGGCCGCGATTGCGGCGGGTGGTCAATGGGGATCGGCTGACTACGCGGGCTATGTAAATAGTGGCGCTACGGTCGCCGGGCTTTCGCTGGGTGCCACTCACTGTGTGAATGTCAAAATGATTGCGGGCTGGTCGTCCCTCAATGTGCCTTGTTACACGCTCACGACAACCAACCCATCGGTCTCGACTACGCTGACCATGTATCGACAAAATGCGGTTGTGCTGAGCACCGTTTCTGTGTTGGCTCCTATTGCGGTCTTCGCTGGGCAGACAGTAGAAATCAAGGCCGATGCATCTTGGACGAATGGTTCCGTGGAGTCCGTTACACCGGTTTGGTCGGTGTCGAATCCATCGATACTCATTGATCTTGGCGGCGGCTTTTTCTCTGTTCCAAGCGGTCTGGCCGCTGATGCGTCGGTTTCGCTCACTGCGTCTTACACCGTTGGCGGCACTACCAAAACGGACACCAAGAAAATCGCGGTACTGAAGCGCTTCGTGTCGTCGGGGCCCACGGTGGCCCAAGGCCAAACACGAAAACTTGCAACGGGCCAGAACCACTCATTGGCTGTGCGCGATGACGGAACTGTTTGGGGTTGGGGGAGCAATACGGTGGGGCAGCTTGGAACCGGCACTTTCACTAATTCTGCTTCACCTATTCAGGTGCTTGGGCTTAGTGATGTGCGTGCGGTTGAGGCGGCAGGTCGTTCGTCGTTTGCGTTAAAGACAGATGGCACCGTCTGGGCATGGGGAAACAACGGAAGCGGCGAATTGGGTGACGGTACGACGATAGATAGAGCCACTCCGGTTCGCGTCCTAAACATGACGGACGTCAAGGCGGTATGTTCATCCGGCGTGAACTCCTTTGCCGTCAAGAATGACGGGACACTGTGGGGTTGGGGCAGCACAAGTTCGTACTATCAATTGCTGTTGCTTGGGCCGACGCCAAGTAATTACTGGTCTCCGCCGATTCAAATTACGCAGCTTGGATCAGACGTTTCGGAAGCATGCCCCACTCCGTTCGGTGCTGTTGCGGTAAAGTCAAATGGCAGCGCGTACCGATGGGGTGTTTGGCAGAGAAACACGCCGCAGGAAGAGCAACTTTTGACACCATCCCTTCTCGCGGGATTCACAGGCGCGGGTTCGATTAGCGCTTTGTATAACGACGTGGCGTTTGCAACTGCGACGGGCGATCTTCGTGTGTATGGCCAAAACCGAAACTATGCGTTGGCAAGCTATTACTCTGATCGCGTGCAGCGTAATCTGTCGCCTGCCGACGCAAATTATGGGTTCGATGGCGTTTCAGCGGTCTCACTTACAAATGGTGCTGGCACTGTTTTGCTGAACGATGGACGAGTAGTCGGCATCGGCGCGGCTTGGTATTCGAACCTTCAAGATCAATTCGTTCCGGATCAAATCGGTCGCTTTGTTCCCGGTGAAATTGCCTATTTTGTACCGACGTTTTATTCGAACCTGAACAATATTGTGAGCCTGCCTCGGCTACAAAGCTTGCACGGCCTTGCGCTCCGACAGGATGGCTGCGTGATGAGTTGGGGTGACAACCAGTTTGGTCAAACTGGACAAGGTTCCGTCACATCAAGCTATTCTCCTGTTACCACTGTATTCGATCCTGCGGGCGGTTGTTTCAAACTGAGCAACGCTTTTCAAATCGTAGCGACACCATCGAACGGATCGTTTGGCATTGCGACGGGAGCGGGCACATACCCCTTGTTCCAGCCGCTGCGCGTGAGCGCGATACCGACCGCAGGTTACGCGTTTACCAGTTGGTTCGAAAGCGGCGTTGTCGTGTCAAACCAAGCGGACTACGATTTCGTGGTTAGCGGCAATCGAAACTTGGTTGCGAACTTCGGATGTGACTACAAGCTTGGAAGCTACATCACGTCGTTTCTCCGACCCGGTGGTACATCGAGTTCCGTGTCAGTGAGCGTCGGGTCAGGATGTGCTTGGGTACCGTCGAGCGATGCTCCGTGGCTGCAGCCGTCCAGTGCCGCGCAGTCCGGCACCGGTGCGTTCAACTTCAACGTGCAACCCAACGCAACGGGCTACGCGCGGAGCGGCACTATATCGATTGGCACCCAACGTCTCTTAGTGTTGCAAGATGCGGGTTGCTCGTTGAATATCACGGGTGGCTCATTGCTTAACGCAAGCAACGATGGTCTGGTACTGCTTCGCTTCCTGCTTGGATTTCGCGGCGACGCGTTGATCGCGAACGCGTCCCTGATGTCTCCGAGGGACAGCGCCGCCAAGGTGGAAGACTTCCTCGGTTTGGGCAATCAATTTGATGTTTTTGGTAGAAGCAACGCCGCTCCGACAGCGTTGGTCGATGGCATAGTGCTAATCCGTTTGATGCAGGGCGTTCCAGACACAGAGTTACTAAATGGTCTGATGATTCCCGCAGGCGCGACGTTCGTCAATGCGGCCGATATTCGGGCAAATGTCAATAATCGCTGTGGAACACTGTTTTAATGCGCGTTGAATTTATGGTGTTCGGCGAGGCGGTTCGTTCGCTGAGTCGCAAGCGGTTGCCGTGCCTTGCACTTACCGCTGCACCGCCATGCTCCTGAACGAACGCTATATCGGCTTGATGTCCGGCACATCGGTGGACGGCGTTGATGCCGTTGTCGCTGATTTCAGTGATGACAAAGTTCGCACCATCGGCCACATTCACGTGCCGTTCGCGCCCGCGCTGCGCGAGCAGTTGCAGGCGCTGATGCAGTCAGGCGCGGATGAGATTGAGCGAGCGGGCGATGCGTCGGTGGCGCTGGCGCATGCGTATGCGGGTGCTGTGGCGCAATTGCTTGCGAAGACGAATCTGTCGGCAAAGGAGGTTGCTGCGATTGGCGCGCATGGGCAAACGATTCGTCATCGTCCTGAGCGGGGTTTCACTACGCAGTTAAACGCCCCGGCGCACCTGTCAGAGTTGACAGGTATTTCGGTGGTCGCCGACTTTCGTTCGCGCGATGTGGCAGCGGGTGGGCAGGGCGCGCCGCTGGTGCCGGCGTTTCATGCGGCGGTGTTTCAGGGCGACAAGCCGCGTGCAGTGGTGAATATTGGTGGCATTGCCAACGTGACTTTGCTGCCAGCGCGCGGAAATAGTGGGCCCGTGCGTGGATTTGATACCGGGCCGGGCAACACGTTGCTGGACGCATGGTGCGAACGGCATACGGGCAAAGTGTTTGATGACGGCGGTGCATGGGGCGCTACGGGTGGAGTTGACGAGCGATTGCTCGCATCGTTACTCGCGGAGCCGTACTTCGACAAAGCGCCACCAAAAAGCACTGGGCGCGAACTTTTCAATAGGGCTTGGCTGGACGCAAAGCTCGCCGCTTTCGGATCGAGCGTTGCCGCTGCAGATGTTCAGGCAACTTTAGTCGCGATGACCGCACGCAGCATCGCCAGCGCCGCTGGCGAGCGGGAGTGCTACGTGTGCGGCGGCGGCGTGTTCAACGCGGCGCTGATGCGGCAGCTACCGCGCGCGCAGTCCACGCAGGCGCTGGGCGTCGACCCGATGCAGGTGGAAGCGCTCGCCTTCGCCTGGCTCGCGCGTCAGTGTTTCGCCAGCGCGCCGGGGAACGTGCCCGAGGTGACGGGCGCGAAGGGGCCGCGAATTCTCGGCGCGGTTTATCCCGCCTGACGATATGGCTTTATGCTAGAAATACCACTGCACTGGGGCTGCACGCAGATTTATATGAAAGTCGAGATTTGCCGATTTACACCCGTAGCCCCGATGAAAAGGACGTTTCATAAAAAAGCTGATTGAGCATCTGACTGGCGACGTCAATAAAAAACGGCACTAAAAAGTGCCGTTTCTGATGCCAATCGGTGCGCTGCGGTGCGGCGAGTACGGCGGTTCGGCCTCAGGCGCTAAACGAATTTCCGCAGCCGCAACTTGACGTTGCATTCGGGTTTTTGATGACGAATTGCGCGCCTTCTAGGCCGTCGCTGTAATCGATCTCTGCACCAACTAGATACTGGTAGCTCATAGCATCAATCAGCAGTGTGACGTCGTTTTTCACCATTTTGGTGTCATCTTCGTTGACTTCTTCGTCGAACGTGAATCCGTACTGAAAGCCCGAGCAGCCGCCTCCGGTGACGAACACGCGCAGTTTCAGGTTTGGGTTTTGCTCGTCAATGATCAGGTCTTTCACCTTGTTCGCGGCAGCGTCGGTGAAGTTGATCGGGGCGGGCAGTTCGGTCATTGCGTTCATCAAGTACTCCAGTTGAGCAGTCGAAATCCGTGCTCAGTCTTAATTATCAGGGCGCTGGGTCGGGAATTCAACCGCGCTCTTGATGTGGGATTGGCGGTTTATTTGCCGTCGTTGCCGATTCGCTTCAGTTCGACCACGTCGGCGGTGCCTTGTTGTACATGCAGCAGACGCCCATCGACCACCGCGCCGACTTGCATTTCGATGGTGCGGTAGCTCACGTCACCGGTGATCCGTGCGTTCGGTAACAGTTCCAGATATTCCGTCGCGTTAACCGGCCCGTTCACGGTGCCGTCGATCACGATATGCGATACGCGAATCTCGCCGTTGACGGTCGCTTTTTCGCTCACCACCAGCGTGGACGGGGCGTCCGAGGCCGAATGGATGAAGCCCTTCACGACGCCGTCGACGCGCAGCCCGCCGGTGAAGATGATGTCGCCGCTGATGGTCGTGGCCGAGCCGATCAGGCTATCGATCTGCTTTTGCGGGACGTGATTTTTTTTGCGACCGAACATTTCAAATATCTCCTGAAAAATCATGGCGCTTTCACACCCTTACAACTGAAGCGATTGCTGCACGCGGGGCTCTTTGCTGCCCGTAGGAATCACCCGCATTTGCAGCGTTCTTAACTGCGCGTTGGCGGGCACTTTAAAGATGCCCTCCACCCGCTGGTACGTCTTGAAATCCAATGCCAGCGAGGCTACCAGATCGGGCTGCTCTTCGGGCAGATTGATGTTGCTGCGCTTGCCATCGGTGACGATCGTGGCGATCAGAGTGAGCTTGCCTTTGAACGGTGATTCCGCGCTGCCCTGCACGACGAGCGCGCGGAAACGATAGCTGTTCACGGTTTCGCGCTCGGCTTGCATTCGTTGCACGGCGAGGCCGTTTTTACTGCTCGCCGCGCTGCCGACAAGCTTCTCGAAGAACGCGCTCTCTTCTTTGAGCTGCGTGTTTTCCTGCTGCAATGAAATAATTTGCTTCGACAAAACATCCTTCGCGCCGACCGCCATTTGCTCGCTGTTGGTGAGTTCAATGTTGCCCTGTTTCAAGCGTGCATTGTCGGCGCGTAGCGCGATGACCTCCGCGTTCAGGCGCTCCTGTTCGTCGCGCACTTTGCCGATGTTGAAACCCGCAAAAATGCGCCCGGCATCAAATCCGCCGTAGAACAGACCTGCGAACAGGGCCACCGCGACGCCAATGATGGCTAGCTTGACCTTCCACGACCAATGCGTGTGCACCGAGAGCTTCGGCGCGGAAATGCCGAAGCGACGACGCAGGCCGGAGATGATGCGATCAGAGCGGAGTAGTGCCATTAAAAGCGTGTGGCCTGTCGGTGGCTTACGGCGACAGCGGCATCGTTAACAAGCCCGCTGTTTCCGGCATTCCAAACATAAGGTTCATGCACTGAACCGCCGAGCCCGCCGCGCCTTTGACCAGATTGTCTTGCACCACTAGCACCACCACCGTGTCGCCATTCTGCGGTCGATGCAGCGCGATGCGCAGCATGTTGCTGCCTCGCGTAGAACGGGTGTCGGGCGTACTGCCAAACGGCATCACGTCGATGAAGGCCTCATTTTTGTAGGCGTCGACAAACAGCGCTTGCAACTCGTCGTTGGTCATCGACAAGCCTTTGCCCGTGAGTTGCGCGTACAGCGTGGAATGCATGCCGCGAATCATCGGCACCAGGTGCGGCGTGAAGATGAGACGCACCTTATCGGTCGTCATTTCCTGCAAGCGCGCCTGCGTTTCGGGATGATGGCGATGAGCGGAAACACCGTACGCCTTGAAGTTGTCACCCGCTTCGGTGAGCAGGAAGTCAACTTCTGCTTTTTTGCCCGCGCCCGACACGCCGGACGCGCAGTCGGCGATCAGATGACCCGCGTCGACGATGCCTGCTTTTAAGAGGGGGTAATAGCCCAATTGCATCGTCGTCGGATAGCAACCTGGATTGCCGACGATTTGCGCCGATTTGATCGCGTCGCGATTCAATTCAACCAGACCATAAGCGGCCTTGGCTGCAAGATCGGGGCAAGTGTGCGGCAGCTTGTACCACTGCTCGAACACCGCCAAATCCTTGAAACGGAAGTCCGCTGCCAG
Organism: Burkholderiales bacterium; assembly: GCA_043757535.1. Taxonomy (GTDB): domain Bacteria; phylum Pseudomonadota; class Gammaproteobacteria; order Burkholderiales; family Casimicrobiaceae; genus Casimicrobium. Next base: position 1,319 of record JAYVPF010000054.1, on the reverse strand, counting down.
GTCAATAATTTTCACGCCAGCAGCCGAGAGCTTCGGCGCATCGGCCATCGCCACACCGTGCGGCGTGGCGTAGAAAACGACGTCACATTGCGTCAGATCAGCCGTCGCCGTGTCGCTGAAGCCGAGGTCGCAGCGACCACGCAGGCTTGGGAACATCGCGTCGAGGCGCGTGCCCGCTTCCTTGCGCGAGGTGATCATCGTAACGACTGCGTTCGGATGAAGCGTGAGCATGCGCAGCAGCTCGACGCCGGTATACCCAGTGCCGCCTACGATGCCGACTTTGACCAATTTTTCTGCGCTCACTGCATTGTTCCTCAGTTAATTCTTGTCTCAGGATGGCAACAAGATGGGACACCTATAAAGCACAAAGGCCGCAGGGGTTGCCCGCAGCCTTTGTCTTCTCGTGGCGGTTACGCGGTACTGAAACTCGCGCTAGCGCCTGCTGGCACCCGTAATTAACGCTTCGAGAATTGCTTACGACGACGCGCCTTGCGCAGTCCGACTTTTTTCCGCTCGACTTCGCGCGCATCACGCGTCACGAGGCCAGCCTTCTTGAGGTCTGGTTTGTAGGCTGCATCGTATTCGATTAGAGCGCGCGTGATGCCGTGGCGAACGGCACCGGCTTGACCGGACTCACCACCGCCAGCGACGCTGACCATGATGTCAAAGCTTTCCAGATTGTTCGTAATCTGAAGCGGCTGACGCACGATCATGCGGCCGGTTTCGCGTGCAAAAAACTGATCAACGGGCTTGCCGTTCACCACGATTGCGCCCTTGCCAGCTTTCATGAACACACGAGCTACCGCACTTTTGCGACGACCCGTACCGTAATTAAAAATACCAATCATTTTGGATAGTTCCTGGGAAACGGGTAGAGGTTATTTCGTGAGGACGAGTGTTTTTGGTTGCTGCGCAGCGTGCGGATGCGCGTCGCCGGTGTAGCACTTCAACTTCTTGAGCATGGCGTAGCCGAGTGGGCCTTTTGGCAACATGCCTTTCACAGCGTGCTTGAGCACACGGTCGGGATATTTGTCTTGTAGTTTCTCGAAATTGGTTTCCGAAATGCCGCCGGGGTAGCCAGAGTGACGGAAATACGTCTTCTGGAAGGCTTTGTTGCCGGTCACGCGGAGTTTTTCCACGTTGGTCACGATGACGAAATCGCCCGTGTCCATGTGCGGCGTGAAGATCGCCTTGTGTTTGCCGCGAAGGCGGGAAGCGATTTGTGACGCGAGACGACCCAGAATCTGGTCGGTGCCGTCTACCAGGATCCAGTCCTGTGTAATGTCAGACGGCTTTGCTGAAAAAGTTTTCATTGCTTG
>JAYVPF010000053.1:0-2575 GCA_043757535.1 Burkholderiales bacterium | reverse complement strand
TCGCAATCCTCACGTACCAGGGCGTACGCTGCGGTTGCTGCGCTCCGGGCTTCTAACACTGCATCCCCAAAAGTGAATTATTAGAGGTACCCTGTAGGTGATAAGTGATCACTTTATCGCATCGAGACGATGGTTGGCACTGGCAAATTCGCCGAAACCACTTACGGGGCCACCGTCCAGAAAGCGGTCTGGATTCGAAGCGCGCCGCGCAGTGTTCCCGCACCGCGCACGCGAGCGCGAGCAGCGCCCACATCAGCGCCACCGCAGGAGCAGCACGCCAAGCGTTCGCCGAGGCCGATGCGCGTTCCGACTTGCGCGCAGGACTCTCTTGTTGCGTTTGCGGAGGGTCGCAAAGTGGCTCGACTGTCGGCGCTGTCTTACGCGACATTGCGCATTCGCGCCGTTGGCAGCGCGGCGTATCGCCTTCAAAATGCGTCAGCGCGGATGACAGTGACAGCAACCGTGCGTGTCCACACCCAGTCTCCACACCCACAAGGATCCCACCATGAACTTAAATCTCTCAATCGGCCCACTCGTTTCGCTCCTCGCCGGTATCCTCATCCTGATAGTGCCGCGCATGCTCAATTACATCGTGGCAATCTATCTGATTGTGATGGGCGTATTGGGCCTGTTTGGCACCGGCGGCATCCATCTGCGGTAGCGTGCGCGCACGCTGGCTGGCCTCATAGCAACTGCGGCATGCACACCGATCCGCAAGGAAGTCATCGCGGCCCGACCATCGGGCCTGCTTCGTTCTTCAGACGCCGGTCCGGCGTCCGAAGCGCCACCGCTGCTTAAAGACCCTTCCACCATTGCTGCGGCGCTTAAACGCCGTGGCTACGTGATTTAGAACTTGTCCGTAAATAAGAGCGAATGCATGACGCAGCAATTTTTGGCTCAAACCAGTTGCTATTGCCGCGCCAGCGAGTCGGCGGCGTACTTTGTTGATAAAGCCGAGCCAACGCAGAAACTATCGAACAAAGCCGAAGTCGGATTGAATCCCGAAAACAAGCCGCGCACGCTGGCGTTCTTTGCCGAAAAGCCAGCACCGGGAAAAAACTATTTCATGATGGCGCACACGGTTTTACTGAACCCGGACAATCTCAACACTCTGGTCGCCCGGATTGCACCGAACGATTGGCCGACGATTGCCGATGCCGCGCGGCGCGAGTGAGTCAGCACTCGGTCCAGGTGATGGTGGTTTGAAACTGCTTCTCGACGAAGCCGACCGCGACCATATTCTGTGCGGCTGCCGTCTTGATGCCCACGTTCCAGATGCTGGCCGTTTGCGCCGCAGTGATGACCAGCAGCCCCGCAAAGCGGCTGCGCCGCGCCACCTTGAACGCGAGAATAAAACCCATCATGACGGGCATCAGGCAGGCCACGCGGGCAGTCGTGCTCGGAACGATGATCGACAGCAGAAAACCGACGACCATCGCGCCAATCACGATGTGATTGCTCTTCGCATCGACCTTCGACAACACGACGAGCGCGATTCGGCGATCAAGCCCCGTTGCAGTCATGGCTGCCGCAATGAAACACGCGGCTGCCACCAGCGCCACCGCGCTGCTTGAAAAGCCTGAGAGCGCGAGATTGAGGACGTTGACCGTACCCATGTCCGGGCCGGCAGGTTTGGCTGCGTCCGGCACGAAGGCCAGCAGGAAAATCATCAGTGCGCCAATGACGATACTGATTTGGGTCAACATTGATCCACCTTAACAAGAAGCACGTCCGACCGAGTGACATTTGCGAGGACACCGCCCTGGCATGCTAAGTACTGCAGCGAAACCCGCTGCTTGCGAGACGCATAAGTATTGACTGCCAACGTGCAGATCGGCGTATGATGAGGCACGAGGTTCAGCGTACAGAACTACGTTGATTTGGCGGGCCGTTGGCGCGTAACGTATTTGCAATTTGCGCACCTGCCATTGGACTGGAAAGCCGCTGTTTGGCCCTTGCTGTTCGCCTCTGATGCACTCATTGCGCCTGACGTGCCAACGCGCCAGGCCCGTCCAAAACTTGTCGGGAGACCGACGTGAAAGGAAGGCATCATGAAAGTGAAACATTGGCAAGACATAGCCAGCCTGATGGTCGGGGCGTGGCTGGTAATTTCACCGATGGCGCTCGGCTTCCCGCAAGCCGCAGCGTGGTTTACGGTGATACTGGGGCTGACGGTGATGGCGTTTTCCATCGAGGGATTGCTGTTGCCGTCGTACCTTGAAGAGTGCGCTGAAATTGTGGTGGGTCTGGCGCTAATAGTGGCACCGTGGGTAGTGGACTACGATTCACGCCTTGCGGTCGCGAACAGTATTTTTGCTGGCACTACGGTGATTTTTTTCGCCATCTCGGAGTTGATGACTGACCGCGAATTCCATGAGTGGTGGGATCACTTGACGCATCGGTCGACCGCCTGAGACGAACGCCCCGACGCAGGCGTTGTTGCGTCGGGTGCGGGCCTTCGTCCGTTGCCACATGCTAGGCTCTCACCACACTTCAACACGATGGTGAACGCCATGCTGCGGCTCGATGTCCGATTGTTCGGTTTCCTCTTATTTGTGGCGCTCGCGGGCGGGTG
>JAYVPF010000052.1:0-9521 GCA_043757535.1 Burkholderiales bacterium | reverse complement strand
GCAGGGGAATGCTGGTCGCCCTTTCGCGTGTCGACCGCAATCAACTCATACGGCTCACCGGCTTCCTCAAGGTAGAGCGCGATTTTCAGCGGGTTGGGCGAGGGATGAAAATAAAACTTGATCATGAGGGTTCCGTGGTTGGAAGGTGGGTTGCGCGCAGGGCGCAATCATCGTGGGCGAGCACGAAAAAGCTCGTCGAACGGGAATACAGCTTTTATGTACAAACTACATTGTATAAGGGCTATCCGCTAATAAATACAAAATGCGACTTTTGGCAAAAACGCCTTCTGGCCCCTTTGAAACGGTCATTACATTAAAAAGCTGAATCATTTCTGCGAGTCCTTCATCTTCTTTTTTGACGTCGTTAAGCACATGTCCGAAATCCAGCGAAAACGTCACTGCGTTCCGGCAAAAAATAATTTCGGTACGCGGCGTGGTGCATCACGTCGAGCGTGGCATGTGAGCCACCGCGCAGCACGCGGTGATGTCCGTCAAACCACGGTGCAGAGTATTCGCGGTAGCAATCTGCCGTGAATCCAGGATAGGGCGCGAATGGCGTGGCCGTCCATTCCCAGACGCTGTTGCCCCAATCGATTGCGCCCAGTTGCGCGGCGGCTTGCCACTCTGGCTCGGTCGGCAGGCGACGGCCCGCCCAGTGACAGTAAGCCTCCGCCTCCAGCGCGCTGACATGGACGACGGCGGCGCGCGGATTGAGCCGCTGCCACTGGTCAAAGTGCCGCATCCCCCAGCCATCCGCGCCCGCCCGCCAGTAGCGCGGATGTGGCTCGCCAGTGCGCGCCTGATATTCGCCGGACGCCACGAACTGCTCGAACTGAGCGTTGCTGACGGGCGTGTGGTCGATGCTGAATTCACCCACCCAAACGGCGTGTGCAGTGCGTTCATTATCAAAGCTAAATCCCGCGTCTGCGGCATCGCTGCAACCGCAATGAACCTCCCCCGCGGCAACGACAATTTCGCCGGGACGATGCATCGATGGCATCGTGCGTACCCACGCGGGCGCTGGGCTCGCGAGCGTTTGCGCGCACCAGGCGAGCGCTTCCAGATGCATCGCTTCGTGGAACAGCGACAGCCGATACGGGTATAGCGCAGCGTCGGTGTTGGGCTGCCCAGCCAACGCCGAGAGCACCGCCGCAAGCGAATCATCAAGATACCGTAGCGTACTCTCGTGCGTGAGCAGCGCCAGATTCCAGCGCTCATCATGCGCCAGCGTGTTTGAATTGAGCATCGCGTCTGCCGCCTGCCACAACGAAGGCTCATCGGCGGTCGTGCCGCCATCGACCGTGTTGTACGCGCCACGCACACACCACCATTCTGCAAACCATCCAATGTGCGCACATTCCCACAGCGGCGGATTGATGCCGTTTGCGACGGCGGGCCACAATGCCGATTCCGGCAGATTGACGACGAAGTCGCGGGTGTGTGTTCTCAGTGTGATCAAGGCACTCGCCAAAGCCGCGCGGTCGAGCGAGCGAGCGCCGTGGCCTGCTGCAAAACCGCCCGTGTGCGATAGTTGATCGGTGAAACCTGAATTGATCATTGTGTCCCCAGCCAAACCAGAGGCCAACAACGGCAACTGGCACACTGCCGCGCGCTGGGCGCGATTCCTTGCTCGTGATTATGCGGTTAAAGTGGTTCAACGCTGGGCTGTGAGCGATCCGGTTCCAGCGGTTTTGCTCGCACTGCATGCGCGGCGTTCGGCGGAATCGATCGCGCAATTCCGGCTGGCACGCCCTCGCGGTGGCTTGATCGTCGCATTGACGGGCACCGATGTATACCGTGATATCCATGAGGACCACGTCGCGCAGCAATCGCTCGCGCTGGCGGATCGATTGGTGGTGTTGCAGCCGGACGCGATGGGCGAGCTGACGGCTACGCAGTGCACAAAATGCGACGTGGTATTTCAGTCAGCACCTGCGCTCAAACCGGCGGCGCGTCACACGCGAAATTTTGAGATCGTTCAAGTAGGACATTTGCGTCACGAAAAGGATCCCTTCACGCCGATCACAGCGCTGCGGATGTTGCCGCCGGAGAGCCACATTCGACTCGTGCATATCGGCACCGCGCTCGACAATCATCACGCCGATACGATGCGCATCGTGACGCGTGACGAACCGCGCTTGCAGTGGCTCGGCGGTCTTTCTCGCAGCCAGACGCGGCAGCGCATCAAGCGCGCGCATCTGTTAGTGATCGCGAGCCGGATGGAAGGCGGGGCGAACGTGATTGTTGAGGCTGTGACGGCGGGCGTGCCAGTGATCGCGAGTCGTGTCAGCGGGAATGTGGGCATGTTGGGCGAGGATTATCCCGGCTATTTCACGCTGGGCGATGCCGCCGATTGCGCAGCGATTTTGCGTCGTGCGGAGACGGATAGAGTGTTCTACCAACGGCTGGCGAAAGCCTGCGCAAAGCGCGCCGAACACTTCGTTCCGGAGCGCGAGGCGACCGCGATTCGTGCCAGCGTGGCGCGCGCTCAACTGACCCCAATTACCGGCGGGTTGTCCGTCGTCTAAGCCCGGACGCGCGGTTTGCGACAATACAGGCTGTCCGGCACTCGCGCGAAGGTCGCTGGCAAATTTTTCCAACGGAGTTTTCATGAACGCACCCACCGATTCCCTCAAAATTGTTGAGCCCCGCCTCACGTCTTTGTCACACGGTGGCGGCTGCGGATGCAAAATCGCGCCGGGCGTGTTGTCAGAAATTCTGAAGAACAGCGCGGGCTTGTTGCCGAAAGAGCTGCTGGTCGGTATCGAGACCGCCGACGACGCGGCTGTGTACAAATTAAACGACACGCAGGCGCTGATCGCGACCACCGATTTCTTCATGCCGATTGTCGACGACCCGTTCGAGTTCGGTCGCATCGCCGCGACCAACGCAATCTCCGACGTTTACGCGATGGGCGGCACGCCGATCATGGCGCTGGCGCTGGTCGGCATGCCGATCAACGTGCTCTCGATTGAGACGATTGGCAAGGTCATCAAAGGCGGTCAAAGTGTGGCCACAGCGGCGGGTATTCCGATTGCGGGCGGGCACACGATTGACTCGGTCGAAGCGATTTATGGCCTCGTCGTTCTGGGGCTGGTACATCCGGACAAGGTCAAGAAAAATGCCGACGCCCAAGTCGGTGACGTGCTCATTCTCGGCAAACCGATTGGCGTCGGCGTGCTCTCCGCAGCGCTCAAAAAAGAGAAGCTCTCGCCGCAAGGCTACGCCGCAATGATCGCCAATACGACCAAGCTGAACACGCCCGGCGCGAAGCTCGCTGACATGGCGGGCGTACACGCCGTTACCGACATCACCGGCTTCGGCCTCGCAGGCCACACGCTCGAACTCGCACGCGGGGCGAAGATGACTGCTGTCATTGAGTGGGCGAAAGTGCCCTTTATCGAGAACGTGCAAGCGCTCGCCGCTGAGGGCTATATCACGGGCGCATCGGGCCGCAACTGGGGCGGCTACGGTCACGATGTTGATCTGCCCTCAGGTTTCGGCGACGTGAATCAGGCGCTGCTGACTGACCCGCAAACTTCGGGTGGTTTGCTCGTGTCGTGTGCGCCGTCGGCAGTGGACGCCGTGCTGGATTTGTTCAGGCGCGAGGGCTTTGAGAGCGTTGCCGTGGTGGGGCGGATGGAGGCAGGGGCGGGGCGTTTGGCGGTGGTGTAAACCCGCGTCAATGCGGATTAGCGTGGATATTTTCCAGCTAATAGCCTGTTGTTCAGAGTGGCGGGAGACAAAATTCGGCTTCACGCCGCGAGCTGATTCCGTTCATCCTATAACTTTTGACACCCCCCTTTCCTGTCGCCCCTGCTGCTAGCGAACTACCCAATAGCGCATCCACACCCGCCCGGATTTCTGCTGTGAGCGGGTGTTTTATATCGTCGATGCGCAGTGCTGTGGGCGGCTTACCGCGCTGCTTGCGACAGGCAACGAATCGAGCACCGCCCCGTATTGCTTGCCGAAGCTGCTATTCAAATGCACCATTGCTACGGCTAGTGCTCAGCAGATGACTGGTTGCGAGTGCCTAAGTTATCGCAACGACCCCCCGGTTCAAATTTACTTCCGTACCGCCTCGCGCTCAAGTGTGTCGATGCGATTTTGCAGCGCTTGAATCCGGCCTTGCAGTGCGCCAACGTTAACGAAGGTCACGTTTTCCGCTGGCGCGTCGAGCACGCCCGCGTAACCTAGCCACGACGAGTCGTAGACCTTCACGTTTTTGAAGCCAAGTTGCTGCAAAACACCGGCTGATTCGCTAGCGCGCACGCCACTTTGGCAGTACACGATGGTCTCTTTGTCCTTGTCAAGTCCGGCATAGAGTTTGCGCAACTCATCGACTGGCTTCAGGGCCATCCCCGCGCTTGAGCTAACCTGCTTTCTGCCCAGCTTGGCGAGCGACTCCGGGTCTTTCCAATTCTGCTCATAGGGAATATTCACAGCGCCTGGCACGTGCCCTCCGCGAATCGCGCGAATGTCGTTGCCTTCAAATTCTGCCGTGGTGCGTGCATCGATAATTTGCACACCCGACTTGCCTACTTTTTCAATGACCTCGCGCGTCGACGCCACACGCGAGGAATCCACCTTGAGCTTCAAACTGACCGCTGCGAGTTTGGTTTCCGTCGGGGTCAGCGGCTTGCCCGCCTCAGTCCAGTCTTCAATCCCGTCGTGATACACCGTCACACGATTGCCGCCAAAATATTGCATCGTGTACAGGCCAAAGTATGGGTTCCACGTGCCACGACTGCCGTACACCACGATCTCGCGCGACGGGTCAATTCCGGCACCGCCAAGAATTCTTTCAATCGCGGCAACGCTGATGAAATCTTCGCGATTTGCGTCGCGCAACACCGAAGCCGCATCGCCAATCGACACCGCTCCGGGCACATGGCCCTTCTGGTAGTCCGCAGGTGCACGCACATCCCACAGCAGCGCGCCGCGCTGCATAGCTTGCTCTACGTTTGCACGGTCAACAATGACGGAGGCGGAAACAACGCTAGCGATGAGTGCAGCAGCCGCAGCGCCGAGCGCGCGAATGCCCCACCGGCGCATGTTGAAAGCAGAGGGGTGCGAAGTGTTGCGAGAAAAGCAGTGCATGACTAGCTCCCTATTTGTAAACAAAGTTAACTAAACGTTTCGATAATGTATCGCGACATGCTGGATCAAAGCAACCCCGTGGAAATGATGGTTTGGTCAATTTAAGCCTCTGGTGATCATGACTTGATTGACGCTCTTTCCTTACCATGTGAACTACGGTTTCGATGTGACCGACTATCGGGACGCGGTGGATATGGTGCAGCCGATTGAAACTGTAGCAGGGCACGCGCCGCAGCGCTCGGTGCCACGTGACGCCGATGCTGACCATGTGGTGGCCGCAGCCCTCGCGGCCCGTGTAGAGGCGATCATCACCGGCGAACGAGATTTGCTCGCGGTGGGCGCGTTCGGAAATGTGAACGTGATGAACGACGCACAACTGCGCGAGCAGTTGGCGGCGATGCCGGACAGCGGCTAAACGAAAACCAAGAAACCGCTATCAGCTTTCGCTGCTATGCCCCACTGCACAGGGGCTAGACGTGCTTTTGTGTGTTTGTTGAGTTACCGTCGAATCATTCGTCACGCTCCCATCAAACGGGGTTCTTGACGGAAAGCTGTTTGGGCGATTTAACGTTTCGGTGGGCAGAGGCTGCCCACCCTACCCGCTTTTTCGAAGCGGACTAGCAAAGCTATCTGCACTGGCTCCTCGAGGCGCTTGCCCAAGAACGCGCACAGCTTCACGCCTACGCGCTGATGACCCATCATGTGCATCTGCTACTCACGCCCGAGACCGGAGAATCGGTGCCAAGGCTCATCATGAGTCTGGGCCGCCGCTACGTTCAGTACATCAACCGAACCTCCCGGCGCACCGGAACGCTTTGGGATAGTCGCTACAAATCCTCGCTGATTGATGCCGACGGCTATCTGCTCGCATGCATGCGCTACATCGAGCTCAACCCGGTACGTGCGGCCATGGTCGATGATCCGGCGCACTGCGGCTGTATCGCTGGACGAGTTACCGCAGCAACGCCCTCGGCCAGAGCAACGAGCACTTAACGCCGCATGCGATGTTTCTCGCGCTTGGCCGCGAAGACAGTGATCGCCAGACTCGCTACCGTGAGTTGTTTCGCAGCGGCGTAGATGAGATGGCCATTGATGACATCCGGCTCGCACTCAATCAAAATCAACCCCTGGGGGACAATCGGTTCACCGCGAGAATCGAACAAGTCACTGGCGAGCGGCGCGAGGCGCGCCCCCGCGGCAGACCGCGCAAGCAATCGGAGGATACGGCGGGTGAGGATGGACGTCAATCAACGTTCATGTTGTGAAATATTTGACGCTGACCCCTTTTATTTCCTATGATTTCCCGACGCGCCCTTTGATTTTCCCCCTTGATTCATTGATTTGGTTCTGCCCCTTTTGATTTGACAACTATCGCTAGCGGCTACTTAATCACATCGGTACGGAAGCAGAACCACAGCGTACCTTCCCGGCTAGCGGGCCAGCAGCCGCGCCATACGAAAATTTGGTGTCGTGTACATTCGTCGCGTTGACGTCAATTGCAAAGGCTTACGGTGCGAATTTTTCGAGTTTTGTGGCTCCCGATGGTTTATCTGTTGATAGTTGCGCTGGGTTGGTCGGTCCCGTTGCTTGTCGCAGACGCACAGGAAATGTTGTCGCCGTTGACTAACGTTAGCGCCGTCGCAACGGGCAGCGGGCATACCTGTGCATTTGTAAGTAACGGCACGGTTCAATGCTGGGGCAGCAACGGTCAAGGCCAGCTCGGACGGGGCCTGCGCGGTGACGGCGACTCTACGCCCTTTGCCGTGAATGGGATGTCAAATGTCAGTGCGATTGCTGCGGGCTACGAACATAGCTGCGCGCTAACGCGCGAAGGAACGGTCCGCTGTTGGGGCGCTAACTATTACGGTCAGCTTGGCCCAGGCGTCAGCGCTGACACTGCAGCCGCACCCGTAACCGTCACTGGACTGACTGGGGTTATCGCAATCGCGGCGGGTGGGTATCGCACCTGTATCGTGAACAGTGATCGCACAGTCGCGTGCTGGGGGGGCAGCAGGCCTGACTCGGCGCGGACAGAGGTATATGGCCTGACCGGGATAGCTACCCTTGCGATGGGAGGTAGTCAATCTTGCGCACTAAGCAGCAGTGGTGCACTGTATTGTTGGGGTGACAATCCCGCAGTACCGCCAGCGAGCGCTGACCTCGTCGGTGTAGCTGCCGTTGCAGTAGGTGGAAATCACACTTGTGCCGCGATGCGCGATGATGGATCAGTCCGATGCTGGGGCCTCAACGACGCGGGGCAAATCGGTGACGGCAGCACAGTCAGTCGTTTGTCGCCAACCGCAGTACCTGGCCTCACGGGGGTAACTACCCTCGCAGCGGGCGACAAACATAGCTGCGCGGTCTCCAGCGGCGGCGTGGTTCAGTGCTGGGGCCTGAACGACATGGGACAACTCGGCAATGGCAGCACTGCCAATAGCCCCAATCCTTCAATGGTGGGTGGGCTCAGCGGCGTAGCCACGCTCACTGCCGGTGGAAAGCAAAGCTGCGCCCTGCTGACCAACGGAACTTTACGGTGCTGGGGCAACAACTTCACGGGCCAATTGGGAAATGGAAGCGTCACGAGCCACCCAGCGGTAGCGAACGTCACCGGAATAACCAATGTTGCAGCTATCGCTGCGGGAGGTAGCCACAGTTGCGCGGTAATCAGCAACGGAACAATCCGGTGCTGGGGCGATAACAACTCGGGGCGGCTTGGCGATGGCAGTTTAACGAGGAGCCCGTTCGCGACCACCGTGACCGGCGCCTTCGCTGCCGTCGCGATGGCGGCCGGTGGAGAGCACAACTGCGCGCTGACGAACGCTGGTGCGGTGCAGTGCTGGGGAGCCAACACCCGGGGCCAGCTGGGAACAGGCAGTTACAGTTACTACAACAACATCGCCACGACAGCGCAAATAAGTGCCATCACGATGGTTGCGGCAGGAGGTCGGCATAGTTGCGCCTTGACGCGCGACGGCGCGGTCAAATGCTGGGGCTACAACGAATATGGCCAACTCGGCAATGGCAGCAAAGCGGACACTCCGTCACCAACTACGGTGAACGGGCTAAACCGTGTGACGACCATCGCCGCTGGGGGCGACCACAGTTGTGCGGTGGTAGCGGGCGGCACCGTATTCTGCTGGGGACTCAACAACTATGGCCAATTGGGCAACGGCAGCACCGCAGATAGCGCCTTACCAAAGGCTGTGAGCGGGCTTGTTGGCGCGGTCAAGCTCACTGCTGGCCAATATCATACCTGCGCACTTCTGGCCGATGGCACAGTGCGGTGCTGGGGTAACAATGATCCTGGCCAGCTCGGAAACGGCAACTACAGTAGTAGCCCTACACCAGTGGAAGTCAGCGGGCTTACCGGTGCCACTTCGGTTCAGGCCGGGGTCGCTCACACCTGTGCCCTCCTGAGCGACGGAACCGTGCAGTGTTGGGGGTACAACTATTCCGGGCAGCTGGGAAATGACGTTGGTATTGGCAGCAGCAACCGTCCACTGAAGGCGGGGCAAGTTACCGGTGCAACGGCGCTCGCGGCAGGCGGCTATCACAACTGCATATTAAAAAGTGGCGGCGCGGCGCAGTGCTGGGGAGGCAATACTTCGGGCCAACTGGGCAATGGTGAAATGGTCTATTTCACGAACCCGCAAATCGTTGTGACCCTTGCGTCTGCATCCGCCGAAAAACTGGTGATGCACGAGTTTTACAACGCCACATTTGACTATTACTTCATCACATCCCGCGATAACGAAAAAGCAATTCTGGACGCTGCCAACGGTTGGACGCGCACTGGAAAGTTTTTCAATGTCTATCGGCAGCAAGCGGGCGATTCTCAGGCGATCCACCGTTTTTATTTCGACCAGATTGCCGTGAACAAAACGCGCGGCTCGCACTTTTACACGCTGTCAAATGCAGATGTAGAACTGCTGCATTCGCTCAACCCAAGCAACCTGCCAGTTCCGGGCAAACCGCTCGATGAAGGCGTCGATTCCTTCGCGACGCCCGCTACGGGTGGACTTTGTTCCAACGGTCTGGCTCCTGTCTTTCGCGTGTTTCGTAGCAACGCAAAGTTTCCCGATAGCCCAAATCACCGTTTCACGGTCGATAGCGGTGTTTATATTGGTTTCATCGGCAGAGGCTGGGACGGTGAAGGTGTAGCTTTTTGTGTGCCGAAGTGGAATGGGGGTCAGTAGCAACAGGGGCCAGGGTCGCTTTATTTGGCAAGCCACGGAACCAAGTCTTGCAAAGCAGTACGTAGGCTCGGTTGAAAGCTAGGAAATACACGATCCGGACGCCTTTGATTCATTCGCGAAGCACCCGAACGCGAATCTCGCATCGGTTTTCAATAAAGTAGTCGACCCCTGCGCCGCCGTGTCCAGCCCAAGCATTACGCCTCGGGTTTGATTACCAAGCGCTTG
>JAYVPF010000051.1:0-9538 GCA_043757535.1 Burkholderiales bacterium | reverse complement strand
GATGTGAAAACCAATAAAAACACGGCATTCACAAAAAACTTCGCGGCGGAAATTCAGCCTGCGGTAGAGGGGACGAGGACTTTCCGGTCAAGCACTATTTAGCCGTTAAGTCGACTTCGCGCGATTTTAGCGACTGTGAGGCGCTAGCGCCCGAGCTTAGGTCGTTTCAATCGAAGCTCGCAAAAAGCTGTTGACGTCGAATCGTGATTTCTACTGGGTAAAGTCGCGACCGGTATGCGTCTACTAAATCGGCAAGCAGAGCAATGGTAATTTCTGTTAAAAGTTGTATTCATGACTTTTGTGTATTTATAATTTTTTAAAAGATATAAATAAAGCTTTTGAGTAAGTATATGCAAGAGATATAATTATGACTTCTACAGGCTATTGCATGAGCCAGAGAGTTATTTATGTCTATTCAAGTCTCAACGGTCGAATGGGAACACTATCTCGGCGAGCAATTTCGCGCCATGCGAATTCGCGCGGGGGTGGAGCAAACCGTGCTCGCCGAGCGCGCTGACGTCAGCACCGGTGCCATCAAAAATCTGGAGTCGGGCAAAGGCTCATCGCTCAAGACGATGATCAAGATTGTGCGCTGTCTCGGGCGCACCGATTGGCTTGAATCGCTGGCTCCGCAGGTGAGTGTGAGCCCGATGCAGATGCTCGCAACTGCGCGCCGAACCGCTCCGCGTCAGCGCGTCTCCAAACCTCGCGCGCCGCGCAACGTGCCGACGATTCACGCGTAAACCGCTATGTATAACGCGGTTGACCTGATTGAAGTTCGCGCGTGGGGCGTGACGGTCGGCGCAGTCACGCTGGAACCGCGTCTCGGGTATTACGCGTTTGAATACGCTCCGGCGTGGCGTGCGCGTGGGGTTGAGCTAGCACCGCTGACGATGCCGATTTCACAATCCACCTACGTATTCCCAGCGCTTTCGAAAGCAACCTATCAACGCCTGCCCGCGCTGCTCGCGGATGCCTTGCCGGACGATTTCGGCAACGCGTTGATCGACGCCTATCTCGCGCGCGCAGGCGTCGAGCGCAACGCCATCACGCCGCTGGATCGGCTTGCCTATATGGCCGCGCGCGGAATGGGCGCGCTGGAGTTTCGCCCGGCGCGCGGTCCGCGACACACCAAACCCACCGCCATCGAGCTCTCAGAGTTGGTCACCAGTTCACGTCAGGCGCTCGCCGGAAAATTTGACGGTGATCGTGAGACCGAAGCCGCGATTTTGAACCTGATTCAGGTCGGCACTTCTGCCGGTGGTGCGCGTGCCAAAGCAGTCATCGCGTGGAACCCCGCGACCAACGAAATCCGCTCAGGCCAATTGCCCGCCGCGCCGGGGTTTGACTACTGGCTGGTTAAGCTCGACGGCGTCGGGCGCGACAGTGAACTCGGCACCGGCGGCGCGTATGGTCGTATCGAATACGCGTACTCGCTGATGGCGAAAGCGGCTGGCATCGACATGACCGAATGTCGCCTGCTCGAAGAAAATGGCCGCGCCCATTTCATGACGCGCCGCTTTGATCGGCAGGACGGCGAAAAAGCACACATGCAGACGCTCTGTGCCATGCAGCACCTCGACTTCAAGCAGCGTGGCACGCACGACTACAACCAGTATTTCCAGACCATTGCCGCGTTGGGTCTGGGTGCGGACTCGCTGGAGCAGGGCTTTCGGCGCATGGTGTTTAACGTGCTCGCGGCTAACTGCGACGATCACACTAAAAATCTGTCGTTTCTGTTGCCGAAGGATGGTCAATGGAAGCTGTCACCGGCCTACGATGTGACGCACGCATTCAACCCAAACGGCGAATGGACGTATCAACACCTGATGTCAGTGAATGGGCGATTCAGTGGCATCACGAAAGATGATCTGTTCGCCGTCGGAGATCGGTTTTTAGTACCACGATTTCGCGAGGTGATTCGCGAAGTTTCTGCGCCGGTGGCGCAATGGGCGGATTTTGCGAAAGCGGCGGATGTGCCGAAGCGCGAGGTCACCGCGATCTTGGAAGATTTTCCGAGAATTTAGCGCTCCAAGATTGTCGCCGCCACAGGGTGCGTGCGCAGTACCGTTCGGTGAGGCCTGTGGGAGCGGCTCTGCCGCGACTGTGATCCCGCACGCTGTGATGGTCGCGGCAGAGCCGCTCGTACAGGGAAGTGCTCTTTTCCGAACAGTATTGGGTGTGTGATTCGTAGTCTTTGCCTACCGGCGAGAACTCAATCCAGGAGACAGGGCAAATTCCGTGTGAAATTTGCCCTTCCCATTTTTTGTTTTGCCCGAACTATTCGGTCACCGCTCCAAGCGCATTAACAAAGCCACGACCGTAGAGCGCGTCCTGACCCACTTTACCCGCGTCGTCGGCAGACTGAGCAAGTTTGGTTTTCAACTGCGCGGGGGTCGCGGCGGGGAAGCGTTGCTTGATGAGCGCTGCCACTGCCGCGGCTGCCGGTGCCGCCATGCTGGTGCCAGCGGCCCAGCGATACGAGCCTGCCGCTGTGCCGCCAAGCACGGTGTTCAACACCATGTCAAACACCCAGCAAGGGCGCGTCACCAGCACCGCGCAATTTTCATTGCCGGAGTACGCGAAATCGCCCCCCAGTGCGGCCACCGTCACCAGAGCATTGCCAAAGTTTGAGTACGATGAAAAGCGCGAGTAGTTGGTCGCGCCGTAGGCCGACGCCAAAGGCGCAGCGGCGGAAATGGCCATGGCGTTGCCCGATTCTGCGGGCGTCACAATCAGGTTCTTCTCGGAATCGAGATCGAGTCCGCTGTTGCCTGCCGCGACGACCACCAGCGAGCCGTTACGTGTTGCGAACATGAACAACTTCAGGTCGAAATCCTTGTTGTATATGGGCAAAAGGTCTTTTTATGCCTTATGTCGACAATTGACAAAAGGCAAAGCGAGAGCCAGTATTTTGGTTGTTCCAGAAAAAAGCTGTTGCCGCCGTGAAATCGCTTAAACAACACCGCATCGCGCCGCCGATCCCTGTGACGCTCGCCATGACAGTGCTGTTGGGCTTTCTATTTGGGTCAGACTGAATCAAAGCGACATTCCGCGTCCAAAGTAATCACCAATTGACGGTTGTCATTCTGAGTCCAGTGCGAAGCATCGGGTTGCCGACCATAGCGCCCTGATTGAGATTGCAGCGTGCGCGATCTGATACCTCGCGAAACTCAGCATGACGGCGGTAGCGGTCCATTGGACACCTGATGACGTGGCAACTGCTCAGCCCGCATCCGCTCCGATACGATTAGGGGCCGTTTTAGGCCCCTATTCTTTAGACTGGCGTTCGCATTACGGCGCGAAGACCTTCTCGTTGTTGATCGCGTCAAACGCGTCTTTAGCGAGCTCTTGTGTCGTCTTCACCTGGCCGTACCAGTTGCCACCACCTGCACTCGATTGGCTCGCCGCAAATGTCAACATCCCGGAGACGCTCATGCTGGTCGCTCCGCCAAACACCGACGACACGTTCTCGTAGATCAGACAGGTCGCAATGTCCTTGCAGATCTTGGTCAGATCCACATTGACACCGCCGATCGGTGCCGGAGCGCCAATCTTGTTGCCGCCGAGCCCTGGATGGCTGAAGTACACATCCATCGACGTGGCCAACATCTGCGCCTTGAGCATCGGGTTCATCGTGTCGCCAGCTGAACTAGCCGCTTTAATGATGGTCATGGCATAGCTCGCCACCTGCGCGCAAGTAGCTGTTGCACTCAAGTCCTGATAGGGCGCGAACTGCCGCAGCCAGGTGCCCGAGTTGCAGACGCCTGCGGTAGCGGCACCACCGGTGATGATGGCCTGACCGTTCTTGTTCTGCCAGTAGCCGATGGTCAGCGCGCCAGTTTTCGCCGGGCCACACACCTTGACGCTTTGCGAGGCAGTTTGACTTGTCTGAACGATAGTCGCCGTGTTGGGATACGACGCGCAGTTATTCGCTGGCACCGTTACCGTTTGCAGGTAGTTGTACGTCGCCGAGGCGTAGGCTGGCGCGTCGGTTGCAGTCAGCGTTCCCAGCGTCGTCACCGGGCCACCGTTGAACACGTCGGTAACGGTTGCCGTCGCGTTAACTTTAGTCGTTGGTGTCGTGAAGGCACCTCCCGCTGTTCCGCTCGCCGAACCGGTCGGCGTCGCAAACGTCGTGGCGTTCCACGTCGCCGCTGCCGTGTTGGTGAAGGCACCCGCAGTTGGCGCTGAACCATAGGTGCATGTGTAGGTGGCTGTCGCCGAGCCGCTAGCGGGCACGTTCAGGGTAGTAGGCGCAACGCTACACGACCCGCCGTTGTTGATGGCATCAGCCACGTTAACGCTGACCGCTTGCCAGTCGTTCGGGTTGTTCACTGTGATCGTACCGGTGACCGTCCAGGCGCTGTCGGCGAAGCCGGTTTCCGTGGCAACGACGCTGTAGTTAAACGTGGCCGTACCACCCACCTGCTCGACCAGCGTCTTGTCAACTGCCTTGGTGATGGCCCAGTTGTAGGTCCGTTTGAACGCAGGCGTTGCGTCCTTGCTCGCGGTCAGATCTTTGCCGACGCAGAGTTGCACTTGTTGGCTGGCACTGCCGGTGCTGCCGGTGGTGTTGGTGGTGTACGTGGCGGTGTTTGCGGTCTTCGGAGTACAGGTTCCTGCCGTCGACGTCAGCGTGTGCGGGTACGGGTACATTGCCGAGGCATACCGCGTGGTGTCGGTCGCAGTCAGCGTGCCCAACGTCGTCGGCGCACCGCCGTTGAATACGTCAGTGACCGTAATCATGTCGTTCGCCTTCGTAGTAGGCGTGCTGAACGCTCCGGCTGCGGTGCCACTGGCCGAGCCGCCCACGGTGTAGAAGGCTGCTTTGTCCCACGCTGCAGTGGCCGTATTGATGAATGCGGACGCGCTCGGTGCTGAGGCATAGGTGCAGGTGTAGGTCGCGGTTGCCGATCCACTCATCGGCACGACCAGACTGCTGCCACCATTAACGATGCAGACTCCCCCGTTGTTGATGGCGTCGGTCACGTCGACGGTGATCGCCTGCCAGTCATTCGGGTTATTGATCGTGATCGTGCCGTTCACCGTCCATGCGCTGTCGGTGAATCCGGTCTCGTTTGCGAGCACGGTGTAGTTGAACGCCGCAGATGTGCCCGCTTGCGCAATGTAGGTCTTGTCGACCGACTTCTTGATGTCCCATGCATAGGTTCGCTTGAAGGCAGGTGTCGCGTTCTTGCTTGCAGTGGGTTCTTTGCCAACGCAGAGTTTCACCGACTTGCTGGCGCTGCCAGTCGCGGTCGAGTTGGGTGTCGTGCTGGTGAACGTCGCGGTGTTGGGCTTGTCAACGCAGGTGCCCGGCGATCCCGCCCACGTGTCAGCGTAGGTGAAGGATTTCGGGCTGGCATCGGTGTAGCTCACGCTGCCCAGCGCTCCAGCCACGGTGTCGGTGACGTTTACGGTGCCGTCGACGACGGTCGCCGCATTGAAGTTAACCGCAGCCGTACCGGAGGCGGAGTCGCCACCGGGGATGAACTTGTTAAACCAGGTCGCGGTCGCGGTGTTGGTGCCAGCGGCAGGCAGGCTCGCATAGGTGCAGGTGTACAGTACGTCCTGAAATTCACCGGCCTCCACGATCAGGGGCAACGTCGTGGCGATTGAACACACGCCGCCGTTGTCGACCAGATCAGTGAGGCTGGTCACCGAGATGTCGGCGAAATTGTTGTTGGAAATCCGAATTGTGCCGTTCACCACAAACCCGGAGCCGCTGTCGTGGGTGACATCAACCGTGTAGTTAAAGGTTCCGCTGCCACTGCTGTTGATCCGCGTCTGGTCGACGTTCTTGTTAATGCCCCACGTCACCTTGTACGTCGGGTTCGCGTCTTTGGTCACAGACACAGGATCGTGGCATTTGTCTCTGGTGACACAGTTGTCGTTGTGATTGCCGAAGACGATATCGAACTCGTCTCCTGATTTCAGATCGGTCGTGGATGCCGTTTTACCGGTCACGGTGTAGGCGGGAGAACTCGGGCCGCGTGCATATGATCCGTCCGCTGGCGCAGTTTTCACCCAGTCAACGCCCGGCATGATCTCAGTGACGCTAACGGTGGGGAACGAGTTGCCGTTCGGTGTGACAACGAACGAAACGCAGCCGTCATTGCCAGTTACCACGCTCATGCCTGAAGGGCCGGCACCGTCGACTCCGTAAGCGGTCATCGGCCAGCCGACGATCACAGGCTCGCCAGGATCCTGCACGCCATTGCTGTTGAAGTCATTAAATTTGCAGGCGACGACATACGCGGGCCCCGGCATACGAACCTTGAAATTGTCGGTCTTGGTATCGGAATGGCAGAAGCCAAAGCTGTTGCTTGAGCAATTGCCGTTGTTGTAATCGGCTACCCGCGTGATCCACGCCTTGTATTCGCCGCCATTATTGGGCGTATCGGCGTACGGAATGAGTCGAACGGGTGTGCTGCCGTTGGCGGCGTTGAAGCTGCCGTTAGGGTGCGGGCAACTTCCGGAGCTGCCGCTCACCACGCCGCCCGTCACCGTCAATTGACGGCAGCTGATCGGATCGCTGGAGAGCAGCACTGAACCCGACGGATCGGTCACCTGAAAATAGTAGTCGCCGTCAGGAAGGCCATTGAAATTCGTATTCTGCGGCCCACCGTTGAGGTAGACATCCGCTTTCGCTTCGTAGATGTTGCCGTTGACGGTTGTGCCGCTGGCCGTCGTGGTGTAGATGGCACCCGAGATCGGAGCTGCCGCCGCATCGAAGAGCGCGAGAGCACACAATAGCCCGGTGCCGCCCATGAAAAGTATTTGTTTGATCCTTCGATACACGCGATTCATTTTTGTATCTCCTAAAAGAAATTTCTGGTCTTTAGTCGTACCTGCGCAACAGCGGAACATCTCGATGCGGTTGTGGTGTGTTGAGATTAAGTGCGTTCTTTGTCGCCGTTACGCTACAAAAGCACCAAAGACGTATCAAGGGTTATCCCTTATTTTCTGGGATGAATCTGGTACTAACGTACCAACGTGATATTTGTAAAGTTGAGCATGGATGGGCGGTTCAGCCCCGCTTGACCAGAATCCCGAATGACTACTTGTCTCTCATCGACAGAGTTTTTTTGTCATTTACGCCGTCGGCGAGGATGACGGTTGATCGTGCCAACATTTCATCGAGTGATTGACTCGCGCAATTAGTAGCCATGTGATGAGGCCGGGTTTGGCGGAGTGGCTCGCTACGCTCGAGCGCTGATAAATTTTTTCTGCTGCTTTTCTGCACGAAGTTTCTCGTCAACCTGACGCTGAAACTCACGTGTTGAGATCTGGTTAAGCGATGAATGCATGCGCGTGGTGTTGTAGAAACCCTCGATATAAGCGAACACGTAGCGGCGCGTTTCTTCCCGCGTTTCGAAGCCTGGACCCTGCGTCTCCTCGGCTTTCAAGCTGCGCCAGAAGCTCGCCACCGGCGCATTTTCGTAGCAGTTTCCCGTTTCACTCATTGCCTGTCGGTAGCCATGGTTTTGCTAATGTGCAGGCAGTTCAGCAGAGGCGTATTGACTGCTTTCTGTGAGTTCTAAGCGCGCGATTTCTCATTTCAATGCTTACGCTGGCGCGGCTAGTGTCTCGCCCCATAAATTTTGAAACATAAAAGCACCGCCCTTTCGCGCCATGCGTCGTTGAAAATGCTCGCAGTGGCTAGCTAAAGCTGCGCTTTGCGCCTAACCTGAGACGAAAATTCGGCACTTTTTTTGTTCCAAAATTTACGCGCCGAGACGCTAATAGCGTTTTTGCATGGACGACTACCGAATGCCACTGATCGTGAGCGTGCAGGTCGCTTTGCGGAACTGACTCTGGCGGCCATTCGCGCCAGCGATTTCGGGTCGCTTGGGCTCGATAAAACGGCTCATTGGGACACTTTTATGAGACCGTCGCAATGGTGAAAGCGGTTCGGACGGATCGATCAGGCCGCGCCGGCAATACCGTGCGCGGTTCCTGCGTCGAACAAATAGACGGACAGAAAAATTGCTAAAGCGATTTTTTGCTGCATCTGCAGCGACCCGATTTGATTTGTGGCGAATTGCGACACGATTGAAGCGTCCCCCACAAAATGAAGTTATCGGGGTGCTCCAAAAACCGGTGACTCCATGATCAGGCAGTCACCGGTTTTTTTACCTGCACGTGCCGCCTTCAGCGTCTCCCGTTTGCCTCGGTTTTCTGACGCAAGCCCTGACCCATCCCTGCCGCAAACAGCGCGGCGATCAGGAACAGAAGGCCCATTCGATCCAGCGTCGGAACGACTTGCACCGCAAACGCGACCACCGCCGACGCCGCTACCTGTGTGCTGACCGGATTAACATCAAAGGAGGCTCTCGCCACATTAGTAATGGTCGACGTACCGCCTGAACTTGTCGTCCTGAATGTGGCGACGACACCGGCACCGAACGGTAGCGAAGCGGCCACGATAACGCTAATCGGACTGGCAACAGAATCGAATGCACAGCTAGCGATGACCGCGCCACCGGTTGACGCGCAGACGACCGATCCGGCAACGAACGATGTCCCGGTTGGCAACGGATCAGTCAGCGTAAGCGCCAAGGTACCCAAGCTAGTGTTCGTCGTATTGGTATTGCCTACACTGATCGTCCAGCTAATTTCACCGGTGGAAACATTACTGACCCGACCCGCTTTCGAGATCACTGGAGGTGCCAGTGGTTGTGCCGTCAACGGATTGACCACTTCCCCCGCGAGCGTGCCGCCCGCCACCATCGTGCCAGCGGGTTGTGTGTAGGTTGTCGTTCCCCAAAGGTATCCGACGGGCGACGAAGGCTGCGTGCCTTGGGTGATGGTGCAGGCAGTGCTGCCCGTTGGCACGGCGGCAGATACGGTCGAGGTGCCAGTGAGCGCGCCCGCGTTGACCGTGACCGTGCCGCCGTAACTGCCCGTCGGGGTGCTACAGGCGATGCTGAACGGGAAGCTCAGATTCGCGGTGATGACGCTGGCGGCGACACCGGTGATGGTCTTGGTCACCTTGATACTGCCCGCATTGGCGCTCAGTGGATTGCCGATGCTGCCCGACAGCGAGCCACCCGCGCCCATGGTGCCGGTAGGCTGCGTTGGGTAAGTCGGAGCACCCCACGTGTAGCCGCTCGGTGCTGTAGGTTGCGCGCCTTCGGTGATGGCGCAAGCGGTGCTGCCTGCTGGCACGGCGGCAACCGTGGTGGTGCCGCTGATCGAACCCGCGTTGACCGTGACCGTGCCACTGTAAGTCGCCGTCGGCGTGCTACAGGCGATGCCGAAAGGGAAGCTCAGATTCGCGGTGATGACGCTGGCGGCGACACCGGTGATGGACTTGCTCACCGTGATGCTGCCTGCATTGGCGCTCAGTGGATTGCCGATGCTGCCCGACAGCGTGCCACTCGCGCCCATAGTGCCGGAAGGTTGCGTGTAGGTCGGTGTGCCCCAGGTGTAGCCAGTCGGTGCCGTAGGTTGCGCGCCTTCGGTAATGGCGCAAGCGGAGCTGCCCGCTGGGACGGCGGCGACTGTCGTGCTGCCGCTAAGCGCGTTGGCG
>JAYVPF010000050.1:0-9610 GCA_043757535.1 Burkholderiales bacterium | reverse complement strand
TAATCCGTGTCCAATCGCTTGAGCGACGCATCACACTCCTGCATCAACCATTTGCGTGAATAGCGATCCTGGTTCGGCGCGTCCGTCGTCGGCGACATCTTGTTGCCGATCTTGGTGGCCAGCACCCACCAATCGCGTTCACCACGTAGGGTGGTGCCAGTGATTTCCTCGCTAATACCCAGCGAATAGGCCTCAGCGGTGTCGATGAAATTGACGCCGTGCTCGCGCGCATGGTCGACGATGCGCGTGGACTCCATGGCGTCGGTCTGGTCGCCAAACATCATGGTGCCGAGACAAAGCGCGGAGACGCGCAGGTTGGTTTTTCCGAGGCGGTTGTATTTCATAGAGTTGCCTTTGTCCCCTCCCCTTCAAGGGGAGGGCTGGGGTGGGGATGGGTTTTACGTGGAGAGCACAGGCCGAAACCCATCCCCCTCCTAGCCTCCCCCTTGAAGGGGGAGGAACGACGAATAATTACAGCGCGACCTTTGTCTCGCCCAACAAGCGGAATTTGCCGTCCTTGATGGTGATCACGTCGCGCGCGCGTTTGTCGAGACCGTTGTGATTGGTGGGCGTGATGTTGAACACACCCTGACAGCCCACAATGTCCTTTTGCATTTCGAGCGAATCACGCAAAGCGGAGCGGAACGCCTCGGTGCCGGGCTTGCCCTTCTTAAGCGCGTCAGGCACCGCGTACTGCAACAAAATACCCGAGTCATAGGTGTTTGCGCCAAACGTCGCCGGACGCGAGCCGTAAATCTTTTCATAAGCCTTGATAAAGCGCGCTGCCACATTTTTGATCGGATTGGCATCTGCCATCTCGTCAAACACCAGCATGCCGCCCGCAGCCAACACCGTGCCTTCCACCTTTGCGCCGCCAATCTTGATAAAGTCCTGCGTGGCAATCGCGTGAGTTTGATAGATCGTGCCTTTGAAACCCTGATCACGCAACGTGGCTTGCGGCAACACGGCGGGGCCACCGACGGCTGCGACGAAAACGGCGTCCGGCTTTGCCGCGATGATCTTGAGCGATTGGCCGGTTACCGACTGATCGGTGCGTGAATATTTCTCAGTCGCTACCAGTTCGATCTTGTACTTCGCCAGCAATCCCGGCAAGATTTTCAGGAAACCTTCGCCGTAAGGGTCGTTAAAGCCCACGTAAGCTAGCCGCTTGACCTTTGCGCGCGCCATGTGACCTATGAGCGCCTCGGCGATCAAATCGTCGTTCTGCGTCGTTTTAAAGGCCCAGCGCTTGGTGGCGTCCTGCGGCTCCACCACGGCCTGACTGCCGACCGTACTCACCAACGGCACCTTCGCCTCGGCAATGATCGACAAAATCGCCAACGCATTCGGTGTAGTCGACGGACCGATGATTGCATCCACATTGTGTTGCTGGATCAACTGCTTCGCGTTTTGCACGGCGCGCGTGGTGTCGCCACCGTCATCCAACGTGATGTATTCAATGGTCATGCCGCCGACGGTCGTGGGCAATAGCGCCACGGAATTGCGCTGCGGAATGCCAATCGCCGAGGTCGGACCGGTGGCCGACACCATCGCGCCGATTTTGATTTGCGCGTGGACGGGCGCGAACATCGCTGCCGCCAAAAGTGACACCGTCGCGAGCATGGGGAAAGAAAGCTTCATAATTGTTTCCTCCGGAAGATGAGTCGTTAGCTTGTTGCTAAGTGTATTGAAGATTCGTCGCTCCCTTCAATTGATATTACATGCCTCACACGAAGTCCGCTCTCGCCGCCATCGACCCCCACGTTCCGGACACGCTGCGCCATGCTTTCGCGAGCTTCGCAACGGGCGTAACGGTAATCACTGCGCTTGACGAGCTGGGCGCACCCGTCGGAATGACAGCAAATTCCTTCGGATCGGTGTCGCTGGATCCACCGCTGGTGCAGTGGAGCCTGCGCGTGAATTCCGGGTTGCACCGCATTTTTGTAGATGCAACGCACTTTAGCGTGAGCGTGTTGGCGGCGCACCAGACGCACATCGCGAGGCAGTTTGCCAGCCGCGCGCCGGATCGTTTCGTCAACATTGCGTTGATTGACGTGAAAGGCGAGCCGCCGCTAATCCGTGGGGCGCTTGCTTATTTTGTTTGTAAAAAAATAGCTGTTCACCGCATCGGTGATCATGAACTCTTCGTGGGCGAAGTGCTGCGCGCGTCTGCACATGAGGGTACGCCGCTCCTGTTTCACGGCAGCAAGTTCATCGCGTCGCGATAACCCGTTGTCATCCTGAGCCTCAAGCGAAGGACCCGTTGGCATGCCAACAATGGTCTTTCGCTGCAGCAATCGTTGCTCATCAACCTGATCCTTCGCTTGAGGCTCAGGATGAACGACGAAATTACAGCAATCGCCACTGCGCCACCGGGGCGAAACTGCGGCGGTGCTCAACGCACGGACCGTGCTCTGCAAGTGCGGCCATGTGCACCAACGTGCCGTAGCCTTTGTGAGCAGCGAAGGCATACTGCGGGAACTGCGCGTGAACGCCCAGCATGTAAGCGTCACGGGCTGTTTTCGCAAGGATTGATGCCGCGCCGACCTCGCGCACCTCGGCGTCCGCGCGTGGCTGCGCCACCACGACAATCCTGCGCTCGCTCGCCCAAGGCTTCATGTCTCCCGGAATCTGCGTACCGTCGATCACGATTCGCCCAATTAACGCTTCCGGCAATTGGCTCACGGCGCGAAACATCGCGAGCATGGTGGCCTGCAAAATGTTGAGGCGATCTACCTCATCGGCGCTCGCTGACGCAATCGCCCAGGCAGCCGCCTGAGCTTTTATTTCCCGAGCCACGCGATCACGCTGGACTGCGGTGAGCCGCTTGGAATCATCAATGCCGACGATACCTGCGCCGCGTGCACCAAGCACCACGGCTGCGGCGTAAACCGGCCCTGCGAGCGGCCCGCGACCGGCTTCGTCAATACCGCAGCAATTCATGTTGACTAGTGCCTCAGTTGCGAGAGAACGGCCATCGCGAGGCCGTCGTGACCGCCGTTTTTCGGCGCACGCAAGGCCTCGCCCATCGTCGCGTAGGCGGCCTGCATCTGCGTGCGCAGCCTGCTCTGGAGAATGAGTGACGCGAGCGCGCTGGTCAAAGCTTCCGGGGTTGCCGCATCCTGCAATAGTTCCGGCACGCACCAGTCGCTCGCGATGATATTGGGCAGCGATACAAACTTGCTGTTGAGCTTGCCCATCACGATCGCGGCGGTCAGCCCGGTCACGCGATAGCTCACGACCTGTGGACAGCCTAACATCGCGGCCTCCAGCGTGGCGGTGCCGGATGCAACGAGCGCAACGTCCGCCGAGCGCAACGCAAAATCAGCATGCCCAAACAACAGGCGAACACGCGGTACGAGAGATTCAGCGCGTCGCCAGAGCGCAACTTCGAACTGATCCCGCGTCGCGCGCGTTACGAGTGGGATCACAAAATGACACTTCGGAAAGCGCTCGGTCAGCCGTGCCATCACATCGATGAACAGATCGCTATGCAATTCAATCTCGCTCACGCGCGAGCCGGGCAATACGGCAATCAGTGGCGCGGCTGGCGCTTCGCCAGCATGTTCGAGCTTGCGACGCAATCGAGCGCGCTCTGCCGTTCGCAGCGGCGCGCTCGCGAGCGGATGCCCAACAAATGTCGACGCGACCGAATGCTCGGCGAGCAACTTAGGCTCAAACGGAAACAGACACAGCACATGATCAGACGAGTCCTTGAATTTCGCCGCGCGCTCGGGCCGCCACGCCCAGAATGACGGGCAGACGTAGTGCATCGTGCGTACGCCGTGCGACTTAAGTTCGCGCTCAACGCGCAGGTTGAAATCGGGCGCGTCAACGCCGATGAAGAGCGCCGGCTTCAAAGCTTCAGTTTTGGCAATCAGCTCACGCTTCGCCCGCAAAATTCTCGGAAGCGCGGAGATGACTTCGGCGTATCCGCGCACTGCGAGCGTCTCCGAATCAATCCACGTCGATACACCTGCGGCCCGCATATTGGGGCCAGCAATGCCATGAAAATTGATGTCGGGGCGTAGAGCGCGAACACGCTGCACTAGGTTCGCAGCCAGTTGGTCACCAGAGGTTTCTCCAGCAACGATCACAATGTCAACCATCTGCTACCGCGCAAGCCCTCGTCCCGGTGTTTGCAGAAAATCAAGCAGCGGCGTGATGACCAATTGAACCTCTGCACTATGTGTCTCCTGCTCGGCAATCAGCGTGGCAATCGCGTCTTTCAGCGTCAAATTGTTGCGAAACACGACTCGGTAGGCGTTGCGAACCGCTGCGATCATTTCGGGCGTAAAGCCACGTCGTTTAAGGCCTTCGGCGTTGACAGTGCTGAGCGAAAACGGATTGCCTTGCCCCAACACATACGGCGCAACATCCTGCAACACACAGGACGCGCCACCGACCATCGCATGCGCACCGATTCGGCAAAACTGATGCACACCCGCAAGCCCACCAATGATGGCCCAGTCGCCGACGCGAACATGTCCGCCGAGCGTTGCGGCGTTGGCCAGAATCACATCATCCCCGAGTACACAATCGTGCGCGACGTGGGCGTAGGCCATGAACAATCCGCGCGATCCGATCCGCGTCACGCCTTTGTCCTGAGCCGTGCCGCGATGCACGGTGCAGCTTTCGCGAAACACGTTGTCGTCACCGATTTCAACCCGCGTGGATTCGTTCGCGTACTTTTTGTCTTGCGACGCGAGGCCGATAGAACAGAAAGGATAGAACGTATTGCCCGACCCAACGCGGGTGTCGCCGTCGATCACAACATGCGAAATCAGCCGACATTTGGCACCGAGAACAACGCCCGCGCCCACAGTACAGAATGGACCAAGTTCAACATCATCAGCCAGGTGCGCCGACGGGTGAACAATGGATAGCGAGTGAACCTGAGCCATCGTGCGCCTCTAGCCGGCTTGAAGCGCGGCGATAAGCGTTGCTTCCACGGCCAGTTGACCATCCACTGTGGCGCGGCATTTGAACTTGCCAATGTTCCTCTTGATCTTCTCGACGGTGACATCAAGAATCAACTGATCGCCCGGCACCACCATCTTTTTGAAACGCGCTTCGTCAATGCCAGCGAGATAGACAATTTGCTCGCGCCCTGCCGGATCTTTCGGTTGCGATGTGTACGCAAGGATCGCTGCAGCCTGCGCCAATGCTTCAATCATAAGCACACCCGGCATCACTTTTTTACTCGGAAAATGCCCGTTAAAAAAGGGCTCGTTCGTTGTGACATTTTTCAGCGCTTTGACCCGGACGCCGACATCAAGCTCAAGCACGCGGTCAATGAGCAAAAAGGGATATCGGTGTGGCAAAAGTGCAGCGATTTTCTCGATATCCATCACGAACGCAGCAGCGGGCAGGGATTCAGTCATACCCGGATTGTCGCAAAAATGGCCGCGGCAGGACGCGCATCACTTGATGGATCGTCGCAACCGCGCCGCGATCTGCAGCCACTCTCGGTGTGCAGTGATCGGGAAAATACCGGTATAGCGGCCCGGCTTGTCAATGGACGCCGCCACCAGACTGCCACCCGACACCACCACGTCGTCGCAGATGCTCAGGTGGCCGACCACCATGACAGCCCCGCCCAGCATGCAGCGCTTGCCGATGCGTGCGCTTCCGGCTATGCCCACACAGCCCGCGATGGCCGTGTGGTCGCCGATGTGACAGTTATGCGCGATCTGAACTTGATTGTCGATTTTGACGCCGTTGCCGATGATGGTGTCATCGATCGCGCCACGATCAATGGTGGTGTTGGCCCCGATTTCAACGTCGTCACCAATCACCACACTGCCGACTTGTGCAACCTTGCGCCAACCGGCCTTAACCGGCTGAAAACCAAAGCCATCGGCGCCGATGACCGCACCGGAATGCACGATGCAGCGATGCCCCAAGCGCACTCCCGCATGGATCACGGCACTGGAATGCACTTCGCAATCGTCGCCAATGTCGGCATCGTGATGAATCGTTGCGTGGGGGTGGATTCGGCTTCCAGCGCCGATTCGAGCGCGCGCGCCGATGAATGCAAATGCGTCAATCTGGGTGCCCGCGACCAGGGCGGTTGCATCGACCGCGGCCTGCGCCGAAACACCGACAGCGATTGTTTCCGAAGGGAACAACAGATCGAGCGCCTGCGCAAATGCCAGATGCGGCGCTGGATGTACGAGACGTGTTCCGGAGGAAATATCGCGATCTGCGTCGCGGATTATCAGCGTGCTGGCAATCGCACGAACTGCTGCTTCACGATGTTGGTTGTCCGAGAAGAAAGTGAGATCGCCGTCGCCTGCAGCATCCAGACCAGAAACGCTGCGGATTATCGCGGCTGCGTTGCCGATCAATTCAGCATTGAGCGCTTGCGCCAGCGCTCCAGCGGAGAGCGGCTGCACGACACTTCGACCCATCAGCGACTACTTGTCTGCCAGCGCTTTCAGCACGCGATCCGTGATGTCGATCCGCGAACTCACGTAGACCGCCTCTTGCAGAATGAGATCGAATTTCTCGGCCTCGGCAATCTGCTGGATCGCCTTTTGCAGCCGCTCCTGCAAACCTGCAAGTTCTTCATTGCGACGCAAGTTTTCATCTTCGCGCAGCTCACGTTGCGCGCGCTGCAAGTCACGGTTTAGCACTTCGAGGTCACGCTGTTTGGTGCGGCGATCTGCGTCTGAGAGCGTCAACTGCTCCTTTTCGAAGGCAGTCGACGAATCGCGAAATTTCTTGGCGACGCGCTCAACCTCGGCCTGCCGAGTGGCGAATTCGCGCTCCAGTTTTTTGAACGCGCGTTGAGCGGGTGCGGACTCGCGAAGCAGTTTTTCCGTGTTGACCAGACCAATCTTGAGTTCCGCAGCTCGCGGCGTGGCAGCAGCCGTCGCGGTGGATTGCGCGAATGCAGCGCTGCTCGCGACGAGCGCAGCAATCAAAATCGCACAGTGTTTCAAGATGAAGTTCAAGATTGCACTCCCAAAGGGCTTGTAAAGAAATAAGTTGTGCGGTTGGCGGGTCGGATTGGGATGCGATGTTAGGCGTGAAGTGCGCCCTGTGGTGGGCCACACAAGCGATTCACAACGACACATCACGCCCAAGTCCGGCTCGACAAATGCGCAACTTATTGATGAGCAAGTCCTACGCAAAGGCTAGAACAGGTTGCCCACCTGAAACTGGAATCGCTGCACTTTGTCACCCGGCTTTGATCCAATCGGGATGGCGTAGCTGAATTTTAGTGCGCCGATCGGCGACTGCCATGCAATTGCCAAGCCAGTTGACATATGGATACGCTCGTTGTTTTTCTGAAGTGGCTCGCCTTTATCGTAAATTTGGCCCGCATCAAAGAAAAAGCTGCCGCGTACGGACTTATCGTTTTTGGTACCGGGGAACGGAAACAAGATTTCGTTGTTAATCGTAAATTTCCGTTTTCCGCCCATCGCATTGCCGGTATACGATGTCGTTGATGAGGTCGTGCCGTCCGGATTGGTGGTGATGGCCGAGGTGATGGCTTCGCGCGGGCCAAGCGAATTGGTGTCGTAGCCACGCACCGAGCCCACGCCACCGCCATAGTAATTCTGGAAAAACGGTAGTGAACGTCCGCCGTACCCGTTAGCAAAACCAAGCTCCACGTTGAGGCCGTAAACAAAATCGGAGACGAGCGGAATGAACGCCTGCCCCTGATAATTAACCTTGAAAAACTTCACGTTGGTGATCGGAAGCGTCGATTCCACGCCGATACTCTGCAGCCAGCCACGCGTTGGATAGATCAGGCTGTCGCGGCTGTCGCGCGCCCAACCGGATGAGACTTTGTACGTGTTGTTGTTGTAGCCAAATTCGTTCGCGTAGTCGAAGAAGCGCTGAGGACTAATGCCGGGATACAGCGTCAGATTTGAGTTCTCGGCCGATGCGCCAAAGCTGATGCTGTCAGTCTCGCTGATCGGAACGCCAAAGCGCACCCCGCTGCCGAAAGTCGAAAGCTTGTAGCTACCCACGCCCGTGGTCGTTGGATCATACGTACGCCGATAAATATCGATACCGCGACTGATACCGTCCGGCGTGAAGTAAGGATTGGTGTACGAGACAACGGCCGTCTTGGCCGTGCGGCTGGTGTTGACTTGCAATGCGAGCGAATTGCCGGTGCCCAATACGTTGTTTTGCGAGATAGAGGCTGTGAGTACCAGTTTGTCAGCGCTTGAATATCCAGCGCCCGCATTGAGGCTGCCGGTATTTTTCTCGGTAACAGTCACGTCAATGTCAACCTGATCGCTGGCACCAGGAACCGGTTGATTGTCCAATGTAACCTCGGAGAAATAGCCGAGACGATCCAGCCGAACTTTCGAGCGCTGAATTTTGCTTTGGTCGTACCACGACGCCTCAAGCTGACGCAGCTCACGACGAATCACTTCATCTCGCGACTGCGCGTTACCCGTCACGTTGATGCGGCGCACGTAAACGCGACGGCCCGGGTCAACCAGGAAATTAAAGGCCACGACGCGCTTCTCACGGTCAATCTCAGGCACTGCATTGACGCTGGCAAAGGCATAGCCTTCGCGTCCTAGGCGATCACTGATCGCCTTCGCGCTATCGGCCAGTCGTGTGCGCGAAAACACTTCACCGGGCTGAACACGAATCAATGCACGCAACTCTGCCTCCGGCACCAACAAATCGCCGGACATCGCGACGGTCGACACATTGAACTGTGCGCCCTCGCTAATGTTTAGGGTGACATACACCTTCTCCTTATCAGGAGACAACGAAACCTGAGTCGATTCAACGTTAAATTCGAGGTAGCCGCGATTGGTGTAGTAGCTGCGAATTGTTTCCAGATCAGCTTGCAGTTTTTGCTTGGAATATTGATTGTCTTTGGTGTACCAGGACAGCCAGCCGCCAGTGGAAAGTTGCACTTCGGAGAGCAATGTTTTCTCGCTGATTGCGCTGGCACCAACGATGTTGATGACCTCAATCTTCGCAATCTCGCCCTCTTTCACCACGATGGCAACACCGGTACGGTTGCGCTCCAGGGGTGTCAACGTAGTGGTGACTTCAACGTCGTAGCGACCTCGCGAGAGGTATTGTTTTTTGATCTCTTGTTCGGCCTTGTCGAGAATGGCTCGATCAAAGATTCGGCCCTCGGACAGCCCCGAGTCGCGCAACGCTTTTTTCAGCGTGTCTTTATCGAATTCTTTGGCGCCGCTGATTTCAATTGAGGCGACCGTAGGACGCTCAACCACCGAGACAATCAGCACGTTTTCCTGCGCTTCAATGCGGACGTCGCGAAAGAAACCGGTAGCGAACAACGCCTTGATGGCCGCAGAAGCCGCTGCGTCGTCGAAACGATCACCTACCTTGACGCCAAGGTAGTTGAAGACCGTGCCTGCATCGGTGCGTTGCAGACCTTCGACACGGATGTCGCGCACTGTGAACGGGTCAATGGCGTGCACGAGGGCCGAGTAGCCAAGTAAGCCAGCGAAGATGAGGCCTGCAGCAACACGTCGCGGCGAAAAGGGAAATCGGGAAATAGGTCGGGTCACGAGATGATTCGCAAAAAGTCGTTGTAGAGCGCGAGCGCGGTGAGGGCGGTGACAAAACCGATGCCGATACGTTGTCCAAACGCCTC
>JAYVPF010000049.1:0-2604 GCA_043757535.1 Burkholderiales bacterium | reverse complement strand
GAAACCCTTACTGTCATGTTGAGCGAGGCGAAACATCCGGAGTCATACGCGAAACCTCGCGGTGACCGCGTCTGTGGGCATACTGATCCTTCGCGATGCTCAGGATGACAGTTTTTTATCTGAGGCACGTAACTAATCAGGAAAATTTATGACATTGACGTATGCGGATTGGCAGCATGAAGCGGCAAAATAATGAAGCGGCAAAATATTAACAAGTCAACTAAACATGTCCTATCGCAACCGGTATGGCTCTCTCGCCCTGGGGGAGAGGGCGGGGGGTGAGGGTGATTGCATCGCGATGCTTGCAACGTGTGCCAAGTCCCTCACCCCAACCCTCTCCCCGAGGGAGAGGGTGCCTGCCGAACCGGTCATATTTGGTTGACTCAGTAATAAATTCGTTTTCGTAACCTCGATGTTGGGTGTGATTCTGTTGATATCGCTAATTAGCCGGACGGCGTCCGACGCATGACCACACTCGCGAGCATTGCCGCCACCGTTCAGCGTGCGTATCTGTATGGCGGCATCGTTGAGTTGTTCGGCTGCGCGAAAGTCGGTGCAAAAAGCCTGTTGCTGCCGCATCTTGCCGCGCTGTTGGGATTGAAACCGCAGCGCGAGTTTTGGCCTAGCTGGTCGCCTGAACTGTTGCTGCACCGACCGTATCTTGAAGGTCGTTGGGCGATTGCGGGGCTCACTGAGCCCGTGGTGCGTTGTGCCGATTTGGTCGGTGCGATGTTGACACATGTATCGCCGTCGCCGCTACGGGAGGGCGCATTTTTTGCGGATGGTTTCACTGAACCTGGCCATCGGGCTGCGCAATGGAAGCCGTATCAATCGGACGCCACTGACCAGCGTGTGTTGCGCGATGCATTTAGACAGCACTATTGCGCGCCTCGTCTCGAACTCACGGGCTCGGCGCAGGCCAACACCTGGCAGCTCGATTTCAATCATTGCGAATCAGCAAGCCTTTCGATCATCATCCCGACGCGGGATCACGCGCCATTGCTCGCGGCGTGTATCGCGTCGATTGATCGCAATACCTACAAACATCCCATTGAGTTAATCATCATCGATAACGGATCAAGCGAACCAGCGACACTGGCATGGCTCGATACGCTTCGCGCTCGCAGCAACACTCGGATCATCAGCGCGGACATGCCGTTTAACTGGTCACACCTTAACAATATTGGAGCCCAGGCAGCCAGCGGCGAGGTGCTGCTGTTTCTCAACAATGACATTGAGGTGATCTCGTCAACGTGGCTGGATACGATGATCGGGCTAGCGCGTGCGCCCGATGTGGGTTGTGTTGGGCCGATGCTGCTCTACCCGGACGGCACGATACAGCACGCGGGTGTGGTGCTGGGTATGGGCCGCTGGGCCGATCACATTTACAAATCGGTAGATCCGGAGCAGTTGCCCGCGCACTGGGCTTTTGTGCCTCCAAGCGTGACTCGTCCCGTTACCGCCGTGACGGGTGCATGCCTCGCGATCACAAAGCAGAAATTTGCGGCGCTCGGCGGCTTCGACGAATCGATGCAGGTCGTCTTTAGCGATATTGAATTGTGTCTGCGCGCGCAGCTGCAGGGCTACCGAAACGTCTTTTGCGCGAATGAAAAGCTCTATCACTTCGAATCGAAATCACGCGATCCGAAACGATTGTTTGTCTCCGACTTTCGACAGGCCCGGAAGCTTTTGGAACCCTATCGCACCGAGCGCTGCGATCCGTTTTTTCATCCGCGACTCGACAAGCTGAGCCTGATCCCGAAGTCGGATCTACTGCCCGGCGATCTCTCGCGATGGTTGCGTCTGTGGGGATAGTGCGGCGCTTGCACCAGAACGCGAACGGCGTTAGCCGGAAAGACCCTGCCGAGCGGTCTGTCGGACTTTGCAATGGTCGGCTGCATCGTCCATTGCCTGCGCCAAAGACGGAGCGCGGTTCACCGCCTCGTCAATCAGGGCAACGCGTTGATTCAGCCGCCTGACCTCTCTGCGCAACTGCGTTTGCGCGATGTCGGCCAATAGCGACTTGACCGTCAGGACGGCGCACACCAACGCCAGAATCAACGCAGGCGGATACGCCACGCCCGCTAACGAACCAAACCAGTCGACCATTGCCGGGAACAGCGCGAAGAGCAGCGAAATCACGGCCGTCGCGAGCCAAAATGTGGCGTCGCGAAGGTACAGGTAGTCGCGACGCAACAAATAAATGATCAGCACGGCGAGCGAGAGGCCCAACAGCGCGGCGGAAAGCGGGTAGTTCATGATGAGTAAATGATAGCGCGCAGCTACTGCGTCCCGCTAGGTGGCTTCAACTCAATGCTGCGCTGTCCGTCGGCGAGCCCGATCAGCTATCCGGCGTAACTTAAAAAGCGAAGAAACACCAGCGGCAGTTGACCGGCGTAATTGCGTGACAGGTGCTCCATCACCAATTTGCTCGCCGAATAGTGGCTATTGGGCGCGGCAACTGGTTTTCAGTAATAGGCGTCTCGATGCAATTGCCATAAACCGTCCTGATTAGTTACGTGCCTCAGACCGAAGCCCTTTCGCCCACGCTGTCATGTTGAGCCAAGCGAAACATCCGGTGGTCTGCGCAAACGCTCGTGGTGA
>JAYVPF010000048.1:0-2605 GCA_043757535.1 Burkholderiales bacterium | reverse complement strand
CGAATCGTCTCTTCGGTCTGTGCGCGGGCCTGCTCGACCAGCGCGAGCTTGGCAGCGAGATCTCGATCCTGCCGGTTCTTTTGATCCCATTGCAGCGGAACCGACAGGTTGATCGAAATCATGTTGGAGAACGCCGATCCGCGTTGACTAAACATCAACTCTGCGCTCCAGTCGGCTCGCTTGTTGGTCTGGGCGATCACCACGTCGGCCTGGGCAACATCCTCCTGCCGTTTGAGCAAGGCGATTTGCGGGTGATGCGCGACCACGGTGTCGAGCAGCGTTAATGCGACGCCGGGTTTGTCCATCGTAGGCAAACGATCTAATGACTGCGCAGCCGCGTCCCCTATCCAGCGCGCGAGCTTAGCGTTGGACGCAAGCACCTGTCGGTCTCCCTGCGCGATGCGATCATCGATTTGCGCGACGGCAGAACGGGCAGCAAACACATCGACTTGAGCGCCTTTTCCGGTGCGATACGCGGTGTCGGCAGCCTCAATTTGCAGTTTGGCTTCGTCACGCTGTTGGGCCAAGACTTCGCGCACGCGTTCGCTGTAGTAGCGCTCAAGCCAGGCGATAGCGGTTTCGCGTTGCAAGTTGGCGATGGTCACGTTTCGATTCGCATATGCGACCTGCGCTTCGCTCTCAAAGCGCACGGATCGCGCCTCGCGCTTGTCGCTGCGGGTGAACTCTTGCATGACACCAATGGAGCGCATGGTCATGAAATCGCGCGACAAGCTGAATCGGTCTGAACCAGTCACTGGCAGATTGTTGATGCCGAGCTTTAGTGTTGGATCGGGTAACTGTCCAGCGGATACGGCCATCTCGCGAGACGCGGTCGCTGCGCTGTCTTGTGCGAGGAGAAGCGAGGAACGTGTCTGCGCAAGCTTCAGCGCCGACTCAAGTGAAAGCGCTCCGGGTGGCGTCGATTGAGCAAGTGCGCTGCCCAACGAAATCGCGAACGAAAGCAGTAACGTGCGTATGACAGTTTTGCCATGTGCGACATGGTGAAGTGGGTGAAACATAAAAATCCAGACAACAAGCGATTAAGCGAGTGCGCTGCCCCATCCACGTATCAATGCGTGCAAACGGCGAGCGCGACGAACGCGGCATGACCGCACAATCAGGCGGTCAGCGCGTAGTCGTAAGGATTTCTAAATGCGAAAGCAGCAGTGCAGGATCGCGTGCGGTGGCGGAAGCGCAGCGTGGAGAACGACGGCGTCGGGCGTGAAGACGTTGGGTTCAACGAGCGGGTGCGCGGCTAACCAATAGAGCGCGGCGAATAATCCCGGCGGATGCGCTGGCGATTCAGCGTGATCCGCGCTCTGCTCGTGATTATGACAATGCGCATAACACAGACTAGGAGCCGCAGGATCAAGCATGCCTGCCATCTGGTCGCAATCGACCGAGATCAGATCTGCGCTTGCGACCTGAACCGGCGCTGTATTGCCGGCACTTGGACAGGCGTAGCCAGCGACCGCCATCTGGGTGAAAAGAATGGCACCGATCAGGAACTTGCAAATACTGCGTCGAACGGAACTTCTCGTTAGCACGGCAGTTAGGCAGCCTAGGTTACGTGGCTGCACAGTATATGGCTTATGGAGTGCGGACGAAAATTTTGCGCTCGACTTCGCTCAGTTCAATCGGAGTGGCAACTCGCACATCAATCTACTCTTAAAGCTGATGCCTCATATGACCCCGAAGGCCCAGATTAGTTGGATTGATTGCTATACATTACATTAGCCGCTGTTGCGCCGTTCGTGCACCAACATCACCCGCAGTTGGTAGAACATGTGCCATGTTTCCCGAAAGAGATGCCTTGTCCTCCCATTTGTGCAGTCGATGTGTCAACGTCAGCTTCAAATCGGCCACTCCAGACGCAATATCTTGTCCTTGCTCTGATCGCGTATAGCCGTCGCCACCCAACTTGAATTTTGTCGCGCCTTCGTTCCACTTAGCCAGCACTTCAAATGGAGCGTTCCATGTCGTACTTCCGTCTTCGAAGTGGGTGTAGGCTGCACCGATGGTTGCCTCCCACTCAATTGTCGGCTTTTTCAGCAATCGACTTTCCAGCTTGAACAGTCGTAGCGAGTCGCGTGTTTCGCTTCGAAAAACCCGCATTTCGCTCGAAAATTCTCTCTGCGTGGATAAGTCGGCAGCAACTGATAGTCCACAACAAAAAAACAGCACAAATGGTAGTAAGTTAATTTTCAGTCTTCCCATCCTAACTAAAGAGCAAATTAATGGTTTCGGCAGTTCGGCGTAAACTTTGAAAAATCTATTGCTCAACGGCTTCATGGATTAAAAGGATCCAGCCCTGAGGTTTCCCCACGAATCAAGAGGGGGGAATAACGAGGGTTGATGGCGATGGCTGCTTGGGATCGCAAGCGATGAAGGTGAACGAGCGGATCGCCAATTTTCTGCATCAGTTGCGGATTTCTGATGACACGGCTGACCAGAGTCATCACGGATATTTCCGCTCGCTTGTGATGGCGGGCGTGTTTGCGTCTGATCAGTTCGAGTTGTAGTTGCATCGACTGGGCCGCCTCGCCGATCAAGCGCTTGGTCATCGCAGCAATGTGACCGATCAACAGCAACGCCTCCAGTCGTC
>JAYVPF010000047.1:0-2608 GCA_043757535.1 Burkholderiales bacterium | reverse complement strand
GCGTTTGCGCTTGTTCGGCGACTTGCGCCGAAATCTGCGCCGACACCGTGCTGGTGTCGATAAAGATAACGCCGGGCTTGGCGTTATCCAGTACGCCCCGCGGCCCGAGTGCGACCTCGCGCAGCGCCGCGTCGTTGGTGATACAAGAGAAAACGATGTCGGCCGCAGTGGCACATTGCGCGACCGACAGCGCTTCGCGCGCACCTAAGGCGACGAGCTTCTGTCTACTCGCCGCCGTGGGCGAGTACACCAACAGCGGATAACCCGCCTTCAAGATAAAACCGGCCATGGCGACACCCATGCGACCGGCGCCGATCCAGCCTATTACGGGCAACGACGACATTTGCTCTCCTGTTATGTGGAGCGCAACATAACGGCCAAGTGCCGGCTGACAAGGCGATCTACTTCGAGCGGCAGGATCAGTCGGATCTCCAAGTTGACGATCAAAATCTCGTCGACCTCGACGCTGCTGGTGTCGAGTCGTTTGTCAGCCGCAAGCTCGTGTGGAAACTCAATGTGCAGGGCGTCGCGCTGGAGCTTTTCGCACCAACCATTGTGGTTCGAGAGGCGTTGGTTGAGGCTGGGTTCAACCCCGACCAGGGCTGGCATATTTTTCTAAAAATCGTCGGCCAGCAGAAGCAGCCGGTCGAACTCACCACCGTGATTGACCTGCGCACGCCGGGCATCGAGAAGCTGCGGCTCACGCCGAAGGACGTCAACAACGGCGAGGCGCCAGTGGCACCCTGCCGCACTTTCGCTTTGCTCGACATCGACGAGGCGCATCTCAATCGACTTGGCCTGCTGTGGGAAACCCTTGTCGCGGCCGAGCGACGCTGGCTCCTCCTCCATGACTATCCGTTGCCGACCGGCTACACCGTCGCCCACACCAAGGTTGCGTTGGGGATTCCGCCCACCTATCCCGGCGCACAGATCTATGGTTTCTACGCTTACCCGCCGCTTGCATTGTCCTCGGGACGGGTGATCGAGAGCACCCAGCTCCGCGGTGTCCTGCACAGCGTCGAGTACCACGGCTGGTCTCGGAACCGTGGCCCAGCGGCACCCTGGAATTCCACCACCGACAACGTGGTGACTCAGCTCGCTTTGGTTGACGCGGCACTTGCCAAGGAGGTTGACGAATGATTCCCGAGACCACGTTGGCCTTTAGCGGTGCCCTGCATGCTCAGGTGAGGCGGCACCTTTTCCCGCAAGATGGCCTGGAGGCGGCCGCTATCTTGATCTGCACGCGTATGCCAGGTCCGCGACGGCGCTTTCTAGCTCGAGAAGTCATTCTTGTTCCATATGCCGCCTGCAAGCGCCGGGAACTTGATGCGATCACGTGGCTCGGCGAATACCTCGAACAGGCTATTGACCTGGCCGAGCCGACCGGCTCCATCATGATCCTCATTCATTCGCACCCCGGTGGACTGTTTGGATTCTCCGACGCAGACGACGAAAGCGACCGGAAGGTCATCCCCAGCCTGTTCCACGCGTTCGGGGCACTGCATGGTTCGGCCATCATGACGACCAACGGTGCGGTTCGCGCGCGACTATATAACCCCAGCCTCCAGGCGGATGCGGTCGATCTTGTAACGGTCGCCGGCGATGATCTATTTTACTGGTGGGCCGACAAGGCTAGCTTCACTGGCCCCGGAGGTCGGCCCGTTGCCTTCACCAGTGGCATGACTGCCGAACTCGGCCGACTTTCGGCCTCGGTGATCGGCGCGTCCGGGACGGGTTCGGTTGCTGGCGAACAACTCGCTCGCCTCGGATTTGGCCGTGTTTTCGTAATTGATTTCGACCGGCTCGAATGGAAAAATATCAACCGCATCGTCAACTCGAAACGCGCCGACGCCGACTCGAATCGCCTGAAGGTTGAAGCTTTCGCCGAGGCCGTGGCTGCTTATCGCGGCGAAGGCGTGGCCATCCCGGTGCCGGCATCGATCGCAACACGGGACGCAGTACTTGCGGCCGCTCAGTCCGATGTTGTTTTCTGCTGCGTTGATACCCTCGAAGCCCGACAAATCGCAGATCTGATCGCAGCAGCGTTCCTTCTGCTGCTGTTGGACGTCGGCGTCGTCATTCCTGTACGCAAGAAAGGCGATGCGTTCGCGATCGCCGATGTGTGCGGCCGCATCGACTATGTCCAGCCCGGTGGCTCAACCCTGCAGGACTGCGGCGTCTACACGCCTGAGAGCCTGCGCGGTGAGTATCTTCAAAAGGTGGCTCCTGAAGCGCACCAACAAGAGCTCGATGCCGGCCATCTCAAGGGGCTGGTCGAGGAAGCGCCGGCGGTGATTACGCTCAACATGCGCGCGGCGTCGGCCTGCGTGAATGAGTTTATATCGCGCGCCTTTCCCTTCCGCTTGGAATCCAACCGTCTCTATGCTCGCACGCAATTCAGTCTCGCGGCCGGTGAAGAGGAATACTTCTCCGAGGATGTATTCAAGCGCGCACCAAATCAACTCCTCGCACGCGGCGATGCCGAATGTCCTCAAGCTTCTCGATGAACGTCGGGTCATTGGAGCGTTTGAACGATTTGACGCGGTGCGGCTTGAGCCCGTGGGCACGCCAGATGCGGGCCACCGCAGTGGCGTTCGTTCCCAGATGA
>JAYVPF010000046.1:0-9651 GCA_043757535.1 Burkholderiales bacterium | reverse complement strand
CGAAACCGTCGTCAGCCCTCAATTCAAAAGGGCTTGATGCAAAAAGCTGATACAGATCATCCAACCCAATCTCCACCGCAATCGCCAACGGCAGAACTACCAAGCCGGCTGGCGCATCATGGGCGGGCAGGTCATGCATACAGCCGTCACCAACGAGCGCGGCAACCGGTTCTCGCAGCGCCGTATTTCACCAAAAAACAGCAAGGCAAGGCTTGGCGTTGAAGCGACAAACACCCAAGGCCAAAAGCGAGTGGTCAAGCGCGACCCCACCACCCAGCGCATCACCCAAACTGTCGTGCTGGCCAATGGCCAGACACAAACGAACCAGCAGCGTCCATGACGTGCGGTTGACCACGATCACCAGCGCGTTACCACCCGTGAGCCGTGATCGAGGATCGCGACGATGGCTTGTTGTTTCCCGGCGTCGCGCCGTTGAGTTGCGTCGCGGTGAAACGAGAGATCCATCGCCCACGTAGCGTTCACCGGAGCGGGTCGCGGCCCCCTGCTCCGCAGCTCGCGTCGCAAGGCAACAATCGCGTATTGGTTCGCAGCAATGGCATCCGCCACAAAGCTTTTGCCTACCGACGCACCCGTACCGGCATGCAGCCGGTTAAACGTGGCCGCAATTCGACGCACGCCGTTGTGCGGCATCAAGGCTTTAAGGCGTAAGACCTCCTGCAGTACCCAATCGGGTTTGCAGCGGAACCGCCCTGCTCCGATGTTCACCGCGTCGTTGTTGGCCGACTGTGACACTGGTAACAGGACCGAGCGCCTATGGCGTGGCCACCAACGAACGGCAGCTCGGCTTCGGGTGGTGGGCAACAGTACGCCGAACACACAAACGGCACTGATCAGCATGAAAACATCGGCACACATCGCTCAACAATAGGCGACGGGCTTGGCCGGGTAGAAGTGGTCGGGAGCTGCGGTTATGTCAAATCGACGGTGCGTCGGCGTGGCTGGCTACAGTTTAAGCACCAGCTCGCGTGTCTTGAGCACGCCGAGGAATTGATTCGGTACCCACTCGCCTTCGATCAGCTCCTCGCCCGTGGACGTGCGAAAGATGAACACGGGTTCATCAGGCGCATCATCCATCGTGGAGCGCCACACGCTCACTACCTTGTGGAACGCACTCGGGCCGTCGCAGGTCGCAGGTGGCGTGACGTACTGCAACTCCATCAAGCGTACGACCGAGGGTCGTTGGCGTATCGCGTCGACCGCAAGCCACGACGCCGCGAGAAACTCTCGGACTTCCTTGTGCTGCCCCGGTGTCATGGCGAACGTCGCATGAAAGTAAGGCTCGCGCCGCTCGAGCTCGACGATGCCGCTGATTTGCGGGGTGCGGCGGCTTCCATCCGACGCGCCAGGGGGCGCGAATTCGGGCAAGGTGATGAACATGGTGTGGCGGGCTTTTGGCGGCGGTGGACTTGTTAAAAAAATGCTGGTGCGTAAGTATTATATAAACCGTGGCTTAAATCGAGCTCTACCGCGACGCTACGAGGATGGTTTCCGTTCCCTCGTCGTCCGCGCTAGCGCTAAAAGTTCGGCGCGGTCGCCCTAAAGGCGCTAAGTCATTTGATGCTGCGACCGCTTCGGCGTTTGGGGCAATGATCCGTGAGCGTCGCTTGAGTCGCGGTGTTGCGCAGGAGGAGCTTGCATTGCTTTCTGGCATTGACCGAAGTTTCATCGGCAAATTGGAGCGCGGAGAGAATCAACCGAGCCTTGCTCTTATCCTGCGCTTGGCCAGGGCATTAGGATGCTCATGCGCGGACTTGCTTACTGGGCTGGAAGAACGAATGTTGAGTCGTTAAACTTGCATTTTTCTTTGTGGCTAGTAAACTATCCACATCGCAAGTTATCCATATAAATGGCTATCCACAATGCCAAAACCTAATGTAATAGCGGTTTACAGCGAAAAAGGTGGGGCGGGAAAAACTACGCTCGCCGTGCATCTAGCGCTTTGTATGGGCGCAGCCACCGTCATCGACGCTGATCCACAGGGTTCCGCAATGCGGTGGCTTCGAGAGCGAAAATCCGGTGCGCCGAAGCTCATCAGCGCAACCAGCCTCGCGGATCTCCCCGATGATCTAGAAACGCCCTGTGTGATGGATATGCGGCCTCAGTTGTCTGCCGGTGTTCGCCAGCTCCTCGATCTGGCAGATTGCATCGTGGTTCCCGTACGCACCTCTGTCGTTGACCTTCAGGCGCTGCCTGCGACCGTTGACATTGTCCGCGCGACAAGGAAAAGGGCTGGCTTTGTTGTCAATGTGCTTGATCAGCGAACTTTGGAAGCCAAAGAAATCGTTGAAGCGCTTGCGGAATATCGACTCCCGATTCTTGGCGTTTTGACACGTCGAGTTTCTTATGGGCGAGCGGCTATGACAGGGCAGACAGCCGCTGAACTTGGCGATAAGACGGCCCAGGGCGAGATTGATAGATTAGTAGAAAGGATTTGCAAATGGGTCGATTAAATCTCACCGCAATCAAGGCTTCGCAAACAGGCGCTGCGTCGTCGCCATTGCTACATGAGGCCTCTAGCACTGTGGATAGCCAAATATCCATATCGCCAGTTATCCAAAAGTTGACTACGAGACTAGCCAGAAAGCCGGAATTGCGGGAAGACGGCAGTCAGGTGCGGCGATCAAAAGAGGCGCAAATCATTATTCGAGCCTCGCCCAAGATGAGGCGTGAGTTGAAGCGCTGGGCGGTCGACGAGGATGCAACTGTGCAGTCGTTGATCGTAGCGGGTTTGCAGGCTCTGCGACGGCAGCGAGGACTACCGGAACTGGCAGAGTAGAAGTTTCCAATGAGCCTGAAAGACATTCCAGAGGAAGAACGACAGTCGTTTGAGCGGTCGTACGCCGTACAGCAGCTTGAAAACATACAAGCTGCGTTTCTCGGCGGGGGCGGTGACTATGCCACTAAGGTTCTTTTTTTTATCGAAGACGAGCCATCTGACCATCCGGAACAAGCCAATCTTTCCCGGGCGCGTCTGTTTCGAACGATGTATGTCGAAAATCTGGGCTCATGGCCGCCATTGGGATTCGATAAAGCTTTCATAGACTGGATCAACGGGCCAAGTCCCGAGCCAAGCCGTGTTTTGTCGACAGCAGAACGCGCCGCGCTCTTAGCCAGGGAAGTTATCGGGAAGCGAGGCAGTCAAGGCCTCCTGCCGGAGCGGCACCCCACGAAAGACTTCTTTGTCGCAGACATCGTCGATTACGCCATCAAGAGCGATATGGCCACGATGGAGGTTCCCACCTTTAGCTTGCAAACAAAACCGGACATGGAGACGTTTGTGTGGCAAAGCTCAGACGGCAAGCGCGGGGTTCGCATCGTCCCTTCAGAAATTGGGCGTGCAACACAGTTTGACAAGGATTTGTTGATTTATGTAACCAGCCAATTGGTGGCCACTATTAATCGCGGTGGCCCCGTCACTAAGATTGTTCGCTACGCGGTGCACGACTACCTGAAGACGACAAACCGTCGTGTTGACGGCGACGAGTATCAGCGTCACAAGGCGGCTTTGACCAGGTTGGCGGGCACGCGGATCAAGACCAATATTCAGACTGGTCGCAAACGTATCACGGATGATTTTTCTTTCGTAGATCGTGTACGCACCGTTGAAAAAGACGAAGCGACTGGTCGCACGCTCTCGGTTGAAGTGACGCTCTCAGAATGGCTATGGAATGCGATCCAAGCCCGAGAGGTATTGACCATCAGTTCAGATTACTTCCGGCTCAGAAAGGCGCTAGAGCGACGACTGTATGAGCTGGCTCGGAAGCATGTTGGCAGGCAGACGAGCTGGAGCATTGAGCTGACCACGTTGCACGAAAAAAGCGGCTCTAAAGCCAGCTCGAAGGAATTCGCGCGGATGCTGCGGGACATCATCCTAGATGGCAATCTGCCGGAATATTTGTATGCGATCCAGAAAGACGGTGTTGTGACCGTACGCCCGATCCCGCTTCTTGTGGATAACTGACGATCAACACGTGGTTTCACCCACCGGGACACGTGGTTTCACCCACCGCGTCAGCATCTCTGGACACGTGGTTTCACCCACGCTCATGGGCCGCAAAGCCACGCCCAGCGACGCTTTCAGAAACCGTAACACGCGCGGGAGCGCGCGCGAATTAACTGTTTAACTAAGGTAACGAAGGCTCATCATTCAAACGACCGTTTTAATAGTTCGCTGTCGCTCACAAAGGACGGTCTCTGCGCAGACGCTTCGAGAACCGTCT
This sequence comes from Burkholderiales bacterium, assembly GCA_043757535.1. Classification (GTDB taxonomy): domain Bacteria; phylum Pseudomonadota; class Gammaproteobacteria; order Burkholderiales; family Casimicrobiaceae; genus Casimicrobium. The sequence goes on along the minus strand of JAYVPF010000046.1, from coordinate 5,410 downwards.
TTTTTAGGGTTTATCGAGATCGCTACGCTCACAAACAACCCCTGGAAGCGCTATCGCGCCCATTTGAAATGCAGCGCCAACGAGTTCGCTATCGCTCACGGCGCTGCGACACCCCGCGGGGACGTACCGTCCCCCTGCCCGTCTGCGGCTAACGCCTGCGACGCGGGGGCGACCCCCTAGCGGGCACCAACGGTGCCCCCGGATCGCCTTGAGGCGACCGGTTCCCCCTCCCTTAGTTTTCAAGAACGCGGTCAGGGTCGACCGCTTTCTTCTGTTTTAACGGCCACAGCAAGGCCCTCAATCGGCCCTTTGGGCCGCTTTGAGCGCGGGGATGAGCTTCGGCATGTTGCAAACCGTTCTAGATCGTTTTGCGCTGTTTGGCTCGGTTCGCTGGCCGGGCGCGGTGTGACTCCTCTTTGCGGCGGTTGGGTGAACGCATCGAGCAGGTTTTTTTTGTCGGCATAGCGTCGCGCTTTGGCGGGGAGCGAGTGTGGAATTCGGCTAAATCAAATCTTTCGCTTCGCGCCTCGCATAGACGTTGGCTTGCGGTTGTATCGCGCGGGCCAGGTTATCGGGTGCACTCATCAGCGCAGCCGCCACCACAGCAGGTGAAGCAGGCGCGGGTGACGCTACCGGCACCAACGACGGATAACCAAACAACACCCGATCATCCTCCCGGGTCAGGAACGTATCGAGCGCGATGCTGTTCGCGGACAGGCGAAGCGCCCGAATCTCCGGGGGCATGACGAGTTCACCCTTGACATTCATCGCTGCCAGCACGTAACTGCCGAGCAGGATTTTGCGGCGCGTATCCACGCTGCGACTGGCTTGCTTAAGTTTGCTGCGCTCACGGGCTTCGAGCTGCTGTTTCTTCGCCTTCATCTCGGCGAGCTTCTTGGATTGCAGCTCAATACTGGCGTTCAGGGCATCAAGCGTCTTGACCATAAGTGGGGAGATAGCGTTAAATGAGAGGTGATGCGGTAGCATAACACTGAACCAGAATGGCGCACTTACGACTTGTATCAAGTCCGTGCGCTCACTGCGTGAGGGCAATGATATCGCCGCTGCCGCACTCGCTTTCGCTCATCGTCCCCGGCTCGTCAAACCCAAACCCAAACCCAAACCCAAAGTCACTGTCGCTCACTCGCCGCCCGTCCCCCCTCACACTCACACACTGTCCCCATGTATCACCTCTCGATCAAACCCATCGCGCGTGCCAGCGGTCGCAGCGCCACAGCGGCGGCGGCCTATCGCGCCGCCTGCGTGATCGAGGACGTGCGTACGGGTGACGTGCATGACTATTCGAGAAAGGGGGGCGTGGCCCATTCAGAGATCCTGCTGCCCGCCGGATCGCCGAGCTGGGAGGCCGATCGTGCTGCGCTGTGGAACGCGGCGGAGTTAGCCGAGAAGCGGATCGATTCACGGGTGGCCCGGGAATACGAAATCGCCCTACCGAAGGAATTGAGCCTGGCGCAGGGCATTGCCCTGGTGCGCGACTTCGGACACACGCTCATTGAGCGCTACGGGGTGGCTGTTGACTTCAACCTTCATCAGGATCATCGGCAACACTGGGACGGCAGCGAGAAGGGATTTAAGGCCTATCACGCGCATGTACTGACCAGTACCCGCAAACTCGGTCGTGACGGCTTTGGTGAGAAGGCCACCCCGGAGCTGTCTGATACCAAACGCAAATCGCTGGGGCTTGACAACGGTGCGGCCGAGATTGAGCGGGTGCGCGAGCTGTGGGCGGTGGTGGCCAATCGGCATCTGGAGGAAGCCGGGCATGCGCGCACGCTCGACCATCGCAGTCTCACAGATCAGGGCATTGATCGCGAGCCGACGCTGCATCTGGGGCCAGTGGCCACCGCACTGGAGCGTGGTGGTCGTGGCCGGGAACCGGAAGCGACGCGGCTGGGTGACGCCAACCGGCGCATCGCGGCGGCGTTCACGCAAGGCGAGCAGGAGCGCCAAGCGCTGAAAGCGATTAGCCAAAGCATTGTGGTGCTGGACGGGGACATTGCGCAGGCGGTGGCGGAGCGGGAGCGACAGCAGAAGAGGGATGCACAGGCACCAGTGCAACCGCAGGTGCGGGAGCAGGAGCGGAAGCAAGGGCAAGGGATATCAGCGCCGGTGCCGGCCGTGCGAGCGTCGGGCACGGCGAGCGATTTGCTCATGAACGATGCGGATACGGCGCGGCTGGTTGGGCCGGCGTTGGTGCAGGCGATGTTTGCCCATCGTCAGGCCGAGTTTGAGGTGCAACTGCGTTCGCTGGCGGGTCAGTCGGCGCTGTCCCGCACCCAGCTCCCGCTGCTGCGTGAGGAAATGAACGCCCTTGCCGCGCGGACACCGGTGGCCCCGAGCGGGGTGATGGCGATGTTCAAGCGCAAGGACTATGAGGCGTCGCGTGATGCGCACGAGGCCGAGCTCAAGGCGGCTAGGGCGCGTATCGAAGCCACGGAGCGTCGCATCCGTTCCCCCGAGGCGCAGCGCGAGGAGGCACAGCGCTTGGCGGATGCGCAGATTGCACGCAAATGGCCGTTGAGTATGAACGCGTTTGCCGAACACAAGGCGCGTGAGCAGCGGTTGCGACAGCAGGCCGCTGTCATCGTGAACAGTTTCGCGCAGCATGCGAAGCGCTATGGTGTGCTGGCTGAAACCGATCCGCAGTGGCAGGCGCAACCGGTGTGGTTGCAGGGGCAGATTAGGGAGTTTGTGAAGCTGTCGCGAGAGGGGGGTGCGGCTGAGTTTTTAGAGCGCTTGCAGCAGAGTCCCGAGCAGCTTAAGCAGGTTCAGGCGGCGATCAAGGTGGGGTTGGCCAAGATCAATGCCTTGCCGCGTGATAAAGGGCGGGGGCGGTAGATCGTTGGCACCAGCCAAGAGGTGGCTGTCGGTTGACCACGTACCGAAGCGAAGGCTCAATCTGCCGGGTTCGTGGACTTATTGGCATGCCACCACGCGAGCCAGTCGACGACCTCCGAGTCCACCACCACCAATTGCTGGCTGAGATCGGCGATGCAATCGGTGAACAGCACCAGATTGTCACAGTCCCATCGCACGGACGGGATGATGAGGCCGTCGCAGCCCAAGAAATGCACGGCGGCACCTATTTCTTGCGTTCGGTTGTAAAGGGACTGGGTGTACTCCTCGCCTTGGATCGGCACCCCGAGATCCTCAAGGTTGGCACGCAATAGTTTTAGCGTCTGATGTGCCCTGACGGCTAGGCGCGTGACCAAAGCTGGCTTGGTGGGAATAGGGCTCATTTGTGACCAGTGATAGGAGACTTCCGCAAGCGCCCCATCGCGTTCGAAGCTGGTGTACAAAACCGAGGTCACGCTTGCAGACATCCAGCGACCGGCGCTTTGTGACGAGGCCAGTGGTTCCAAGTTCTGTCGCGTTGCACGGAACACCTCCCCGGAGAAAGGTTCTGGCTGCATGCCAGCGAGCTTTTGCAGCAATGTCGGGTCGTGGTACATCCGTGCTTTCTCTTACAGAAAAACGCCTTCGCGCAACTGGTTGATGACGGCAATTACCTCATCGGTGCGCCCTTCCTGAACCAACTCGGACGGAGCCACATTGCCGAGCAGTTTTTGCCGGGAAAGCAGCCAAATGCGCGCGTCCTGTGGGTCGTAGAAATCGGAGAGTTGATCGACAATGAATTCCAGCTCCAGGAGTCGCTTTTCTGCGTCCCGCTGCGGAAATGCTTTGCCCTGACGCCACCGTGACACGGTCTCCGGTCGTGAGTTCACCAGGTTGGCGATATCGACCGATTTGAGGGATCCTTTCGTTTCGATGGACTCGATTTTTCTAGCGATTGCTGTTGACATGATGATGGCCCGCCTTTGAATGTGAACTGGAGCGTTAACGTGCGAATCTGGATTCGCGCGCCTGACGCGTCATGGGTGGTTGCGCGAACGACGAGGGTGCCGATGCCTGCAACATATCGGCCATCGCTGTTCTCAACGCATCAAGACGCAGGCGCTGCGCAAGGATGCGTTTCATGGTTTCTGGTGATGCTTGTAACTGTGTGGACGCCTTGAGGGTGAGGTCGGTCTTGCGCCGGAACGACTCGAGGAAGCTTCCAGCCCTGAGTGTCTCCGGTACGTTACCCAGTGCCGCAATCTCCTGAATACGTTGAATCGCAAAGTGGCGGCCGGGGTTTTCTAGGGTATCGACAATACCGCGTGGACAGCAGTTGGTATCCATGCAACCGAGCATGGCTCGACCTCTCGCTGGTTCCAATAGTGCGGCGGCTTCCTGGCGCTTGAAAAGCATGTCAAGCCCAGGAATGTAGACGCGTGTGCCCATGCCAAACCGGGGTGAATCGGTGCGCGGTCTCTTCCATCCGCTAACGTCGAATCTCTCGTTCACCGTGATTCCACTCACAGTGCCACTCGCCGCCCCGAACGCAATTAACGTCTGTCCAATGACGCCTCCAACTTTGTCGGCAATGACAGGAAGCTGAAGGCCATGAAATGCTGCGACTTCCGATACATAGTGACGCAGTGCCGTGGGCGTAGCGTCACTGCCGAAGCCCGCGGTTTGCAACCAGACGGCATCGATGGCTGTTGATCGCAGGGATCGTATCAACGGGGCAACCGTACCTGTGCGCTTAATGGCGGCATAGGGTACAGCCGCCGAATAAATGATTGGAGTTCGTTTGTGGCCGAGACTATCGAGCTCGATGCGCAGTTGATTGGTGGTCTCTGAATCAATCGCCACCCAAGGGCTATCGAGATCGTCCAGATAATGAGTCGGTGCCAGCACCGCAGAATATTCGTTGACCGCAACGTGCTCTGCAATGTCGCGCGCCGTCTTTTTGACATCAAAGTTGTTGATGGTATGAACGCGGCCGCATCCCCATGGCAGTGCACCAATCGAGTCACTGAAGGCACCGGGCATGGCCAATTGCATCGTCTGTGGATCGAGGATGACATCCAGCTTTTTTGATAGTGCAGCTTCGCGCACTTGCGTTTGGCTTTTTGTGGTTCGAGCCGAGACGACGATGCCACTGAAATTGCCAACGCCACCCGAAATCAGATTGGCGATCATGTTGTGATCGTTATTGCCGACTCGGAAATACAGGCCCAGTGGATCCGGCGCAACTCGAACAGCGCGAGGGAAAAGTTGCGTTACATTTGCCATGACGTTTACCTTGACAAAGATAATGCGTTAATTATAGCGTTAGTAATTGACAGTTTGGGCGTTCAATGTTTTGAGCTGAATTTAGTAGCAAACAGACTATAGTTTTATTGACACAAATAACGGTCACGGCACAATGCGGCGTCCAAGCTGATTTCTGCAGTGGGTTTAATGGGGTTTGAGGTGCAGTGGAACGTAAAACACCGATAAGGAATCGTTGATTGGCTAATTTGAATAGCCAAACAGGCGGAGGCCAATTTACATCGCGATT
>JAYVPF010000045.1:0-34298 GCA_043757535.1 Burkholderiales bacterium | reverse complement strand
TCACCGCGAGGTTTCGCGTATGACTCCGGATGTTTCGCCTCGCTCAACATGACAGTACGGGTTTCAGGGCTTCTGTCTGAGGCAAGTAACTAATCAGGCTATTCAATCACGTGCGGGCACGATTTAAGACAATGCGAACGCCAAGAAACGCCGTTCATGCGCTACGCTTACACGTTAGACCCTCGAAGCTAGCCAAGCGTTGGGTCGGCGATGAGCGCAAAATGTCAACGCAAGTATTGTAGACAGCGTTTTCGCACTGTTCCCGAGTTACACCTAGCAAATTTGATCACGCACACATCGCCCGCACGGTGGGCAAAGGAGGACGCATGAAGCCTTTCACTCAGTCACAATTCATCGTGCGAATAGCATTTTTCGCCTCGTTCGTTATCGGCTCTGTCGCCGCGACAGCCTCCGATCTGTGGCTTTACAGTGGTCGCGATTTCACGGGCGCTACCGCACGAATCTCGCGCTCTGAGCCGAACCTGCCCATCGGTGCAGCGCGCTCGATTCGCGTCGGCACCGGCATCTGGGAAGCCTGCACGGGAGCCAATTTCACGGGCGAATGCCGTCGTCTGACACCCGGTGATTACCGTGAACTCGGCGGTCGATTCGGCGACACCGTACTCTCGGCGCGCGACGTGACGTATGACACAAGCGCAAGTTCAGGTGCCGTCGGCTACGCGCCGCCGCGCATCCAGCTCTATGAAGCGCCCGGTTTTCGGGGTCGCACGATGGCACTCGATCAAAGCTCGCCCAACCTCGAAGGCAGCTGGGGGCTGACCAATGCCTCTTCAGCCATCGTCTCCGGCGGCACATGGGAGGTTTGCACCGAATACAACTATGGGGGTCGCTGTCAGGCCCTGCCGCCGGGGCAATACAACGACTTGGGGGCGCAGCTCAATTACCGCATCGTTAGCGCCCGTGCGCTGGAGGTGAATCGTCCGGTCATCGCGCCGCCGCCCCCACCGCCGGTACAGGCCACATTTGGGCCGTTCACGTTGTCGTTGCCGCAAGTTCAAGCGCCTGTAGCTGTCGTGCCAGTACCACAACCCGTTCGGCCTTCAGTCTGGAACGGTGACCGTTTCCGTATTGAGGTGTACACAGAAACAGAATTCAGAGGAACCGCGTGGACCCTCGACGCGGATCTCGACAACCTTCGCAACAGTGGCTTCAACGACCGTATCCGCTCGATGCGCATTTATGGCGGCAACTGGGAAGCCTGCGAGGATCGTGACTTTGGCGGGGTTTGCATGGTTTATGGTCCGGGCGATTACCGCCGCCTGCCCCCTGAGCTGGATCGCTCGATTTCATCGTTACGCAAAATCGGAAATGAACCGAGCTGGGGTGGCCTCACACCAGGTGGTCAAAACTATGTGGTGATGGATCCCAACAGCCCGCGTTCGCGCCACCCGGTATGGCTCTACGAACACAGCAATTTTTATGGCCGCACCGTGCGCGCAACAGGGGATGTGAATGACCTTTCGGGCTCGGGCATGAACGATACGACCTCGTCAATCTTCATCAGTTTCGGCACCTGGCAGTTCTGCGAGGACGCCAATTATCGCGGGCGTTGCGTGACGTTCGGTCCGGGTCAGTACAACGAAATGCCCCCAGGGATGAACGACGCCATTTCGTCGTTTCGACAGGTGCGCTAAGGTTAAGCCTGCAATGGATCTGAAAGCACTTTTCGCCGCGACAAAAACGATTGCCATCGTGGGCATGTCCACGCGGCCTGATCGCCCCAGCCATGAAGTTGCCACCATCATGCAGCGCGAAGGATTCCGCATCTTGCCAGTGAATCCCGCCTACGCGGGGCAAGCGATTTTGGGCGAGACTTTCGTACCGACGCTAGCGGAGGTGCCGGTACCGATTGACATCGTTGACTGTTTTCGGCGCAGCGAGGACATGGTTGAAGTAGCGCTTGCCGCAGCCGCCATGCGCCCACTGCCGAAAGTGCTGTGGATGCAACTGGGCGTTGAAAATGAAGCCGCCGCGACGATCGCGCACGATGCGGGAATTGCGGTGGTGCAAAACCAGTGCGTCGAGATTGAATATCTTTCGCTCAAGCGACGAGCGTAACGAGTACCCCGTCATGAATCAGATTCGTAAATGGCTTGCGATAGCTACTATGGGCCTTGCAGCGGCATCGATGCTCGTTGCGCCAAGGGTTATTGCCCGCACCGTCGCCTGCGCGGTCGGACAATCTGTTGCCACGCAAGACCTGCCAAAACAGGGCCGCGAAACGCTCGCTTTGATCGCGTCGGGTGGCCCGTTTTTAAGCAACCGCGACGGCATCAGTTTCAGTAATCGCGAACGTGTTCTGCCGAAGGCACCGCGCGGCTACTACCGGGAGTACACCGTGCGTACGCCGGACATGAAAAATCGCGGTGCGCGCCGCATCGTCTGTGGTGGTGACCAGCGTGCAGCCGACGTGTGCTTTTACAGCGACGATCATTACCAGTCCTTCAAGTGCATTCAACGTTAGGCGGCGCTGGCAACTCATGAAAAATTCAGTGCACGATTTGCGGGCCGACACCGTTTTGACACTCGGTTTGAAGGGCATACGGTCGAAAAAAGGCCTCATTGACGCGTTGGCGACGAGTCTCAAATTGCCGAAGCACTTCGGCCACAACTGGGACGCGCTGGCCGATTGCCTGATGGACGAAGCTTGGGCCAAACGGGCGAGCTACACGATTGTGGTGCTTGACGCAGCGGCAGCCGCAAAACGCTTCGGCGACGACTGGAACACGCTCACCGATATCTTGGGCGAGGCGTGCATCTGGTGGAGCGAGCATGACAAGCCGTTTAACGTTGTGCTGGCGTGAGCGCTACACCACAAGCACCTAAACCGCTCAAAATCCCCCGCTCGGTACTCGTCATCGCCTTCACACCCGCGCGTGAAGTGCTGCTGATCGAACGCGCTGATTTCGCGGGGTTCTGGCAATCAGTGACTGGCTCGCAAGAGGACGGTGAATCGTGGGCAGAGACGGCTCAACGCGAACTCATTGAAGAAACCGGGTTCGACGCCGCGCTTTACGGCGGCTTGATCGACCTGCGGTACCGCAACCTCTATTGCATCTACCCGCACTGGCGTCACCGCTATCAGCCGGACGTCACGCACAACGAAGAGCGCTGTTTCGCCGTCTGCCTTCCCACCGCGATCCCGCCACGTCTTGCACCGCGTGAACACGTCGCCTATGAATGGATAACGCTCGAAACCGCGGTGTTCCGGGCGACGTCATGGAGCAACGTCGCGGCGCTGCGCCAGCTTCAGGTGCAATTTAGTTCGATCAAGAATGCGCAAAAACGTCTGTCGTGAGATAACAGCTTTTTCGATTAACGATTATTTCACGGGGGCTAGTTACGCAAAATAGCATTAGTCGACAAATACAATTATCAGGCCATAGCCCCAATTGAGAGGTGCGTTCAGCAGAAAGCTGAATCCGATGATGACGCCGTCAATCGATCTTTATTCCCGCTGCCTTGATGAGGCCGCTCATCGTCGCCGTTTCATCCTTGATGCGGCTGCGCAGAAGCTCAGGCGCACTACCCACGGCCTGCCAGCCCTGACTCACCAGCCGTTGCCGGGTTGCTTCCGCGTTGAGGATCAAAGGTATCTCGCGATTGAGCCGCTCTTGTGCGGCGACCGAGAGCTTGGCGGGGCCAACCAGCGCCGTCCAGACTTCGAGATTGAAATCACTCACGCCAACGTCGGTTAGCGGTGAGACGTCGGGCACCAGTGCGCTCTTCGCGCTCGTCACGCCGATGGCTTTCAATTTGCCCGACTTCACGTGCGGCATGGCGAGCCCTGGCGGCACCAGCGCCATCTGGATCTGCCCGCCCAACAGCGCCGTAATGACGGCGGGGTTGCCCTGAAACGGTATGTGCACGGGGCTGAACCCTTTGAGCTTTGATTTGAGCAGCTCCATGCCCAGATGCCCGACCGAGCCATTGCCCACCGAGCCATAGCTCCACTGATCGCCGCTCTTGCTGGCGGCCACAAAGAACGCCGCGCCGTCGGGCACGCTTGCCGCGCCCACCAGCACCAGTGGGGCCGTCGTCAACAAACTCAGATAGCTGAAATCCCGGACTGGGTCGTAGGGCAATTGCGGAGAGAGCAACTTCGCCGTGGTGACGTTGCCGTTGATGACGACGCCCAAGGTGTGATCGTCGGTCGCTTTGGCGACCATATCAGCGGCAATATTGCCCGAGGCACCCGCCCTGTTTTCCACGATCACCGGTTGCCCGAGCGCCTTGCTCAGGCCTTCTGCCAATGTGCGTGCTGCGGCGTCAGGCGTTGAGCCTCCGGGGAAACCAACCACAATGCGCACGGGTCTGCTGGGCCACGGCGCTGTTTGCGCGTGGATTGAGGCGGCGTTTGTAACGAGTACGAAGGCGACGCCCAGTACCGAGGCCAGCTTTGCGTAGTTCACTTTGCGTCCGGTCATAAAAAATCCTGAAATAAATCGGCGATTCATTGTTTGTCACCGCCCAGATAAACTCCATCAGCTACAAGCCGATCCTGCAAAAGCCTCACGTCTACCTCGCGCGGCATCAATCCATTTTGCACCGCCAGTGCCGCCGCCGTCCCCGCCGCCTGCCCCATCGCGAAGCAGCCACCCGACACCCGCGCCGCCGACTGCCCGCCATGCGTCATCGACGCGCAACGCCCCGCCACCAGCAAGTTGTCGATGCCACGCGGCAACAACATGCGGTACGGCAAATGGTTGAAACCACGGCAATTGGGGATGTCCTGCCACTTGAACACAATGTTACCGGCCACGTGCTGTTCGACCATCCAGCCATTGACGCCAATGCTGTCATCAAAGCTTGCGCAGGTGAGGACATCGCTTTCGGTCAACTGGTAATCGCCGATGACGCGGCGCGTCTCACGGATGCCGACCTGCGGCGCGATTTCCAGCAGATAGGCTTTTTCAAAACCGGGCGCGGATTCACGTAGAAAGCTGAAAAAATCAACGATTTGCTGGCGGCCCTGAACCTCGGCGGCGCTGAGCTGCCACGCATCGGTTCCGTCAACCGGACTGCCATCGGCGTTTGCCAGCTGTGTCACGTTGGCACGCCACTCGGCGGGATTTTTCTGCGGGCGGATGATGGGTGATTTACGCGGGAATTTGCGACCGAGTTGCTCCGCTTTTTCCATCCAATCGCCAAAGTGATTCCACGCATCGCCCGCCCGCACCGGATCCACACCGTGAACGCGAAACATCGTCGACGGATACATCATGTCGTTCGGCCCGTCGGCGTCCTTGCCTTTCTCGAACGGCGCACCCGCGTGGGCCGCCAAATCACCGTCGCCAGAGCAGTCGACGAAGATGCGACCGAGCAGCGCATAACGACCCGATTTGGTTTCGATCAACAGCGCTGCGATTTTTCGGGGTGAAGCCATGATGACGCCCACCGCCGTCGCGTGGAACAGCAACTCTGCACCGCTCGCCAGCACCAGACCATCCGCCGCCACCTTGAAAGCCGCGTTGTCATAGGCCTGCGCGGCGATCTTGCCACCGAACAACACATGCGGCTCGTTCAGACCACCGAGCTCACGCATCCGCTGCAGAAGGTCGTCGGCGACACCATGCACCACCTGCTCGATGGTGCCGTGTACGTTGGCATGCAACCCACAGAAATTGGTGACACCTGCGGCCGTGCCCATGCCGCCGAGAAAACCGTACGCTTCGACCAAAAGCGTGCTTTGACCGGCCCGCGCCGCCGCCGTAGCCGCAGCGATCCCGGCCGGACCGCCGCCCAGAACAACCACATCAAATTCACCAAAAACCGGCGTTTGGCGGGCGGGTTCGGACACGGTTTTTGTAGACGTTGGTCGTGGGCGCATGCGATCAATTTCCTTTGTTTGTTCTGTTGAGCACGTATCGCGCAATGGAGTGACGACTTTAGCGGATTGCCCCCTAACCTGATTCCGATGAGAGCCAGAGCCTCATTTCTGCGAAACTACAATCATTCGTTGAAAAATCCAACTTTTTCCTGTAACACCCACTGTATTGGGGCTACCGCAGATAAAGCCTCAAAGTCGATATTCCCGATTTACTCGCTCCAACCCCAATAAAACCCTCCGTAAATGCAAAAAGCTATACCTTCACGGCCCCGCGCCGTCCTCTTCGATTTCGACGGTACGCTGGTCGACAGCGCGCCCGATCTGGCGGGGGCTGCCAACGATCTGCGCGTCGAGCTGGGCCTGGAGCTGATGCCGTACGCCGTTCTGCGTCCTTACGCGACGTACGGCGCGCGCAGCCTGTTGAAGCAGGCGCTTGACCTGTCGCCGGGAGACGCCGACTACGAGCCCAATCGTCAGCGCTTTTTGGCGATTTACGACGAGCGAAAGTTGCAAAAAAGTCACCTCTTCCCCGGCGTGCTGGAGCTGTTAATCGCGCTCGAACGGCAAAAAATCACCTGGGGCATCGTCACCAATAAGCACTCGCGCTTTGCCACGCCAATGATTCACGAACTGCTGCGTGATCGCGCGTTCATGCCAGCAACGGTTGTTTGTGGCGACACCACCTCAACGCCAAAGCCGCATCCCGCGCCAGTGCTGCATGCGGCCAACAACATCCAGACCGACCCGACGCATTGCTGGTTTGTCGGCGATGGTGAAAGCGACGTCAAGGCCAGCATCGCAGCTGGCATGACGTCCGTGCTCGCCGCATATGGCTATGTGCCCGACATCGACCAGGCCCGCGCTTGGGGCGCGGCGCACGAGATTGATCAGCCATTGGCGTTATTGGAACGCCTCGCATCCGCAGCCTGATACACCACTCACGGCGGTTGCAGCGACGCAACACGGTGGTGCCTGAGAAAAGTCTTACGCTCTGCACACGCGCCAAACCGCCACAGCGCCCTTAGACTGATGCAATGGAACAGATATGCAGTGCGAGGCGAATTCGCGGTGCGTCGGCATATGGGCAAAAGCAATAGTGCCGTAGCCCCCTTCTTGACCAACAGCACCTCCTGTGAGCCAAGCGCGCGGCGCAGCAGGCGGCTCAGGCACCAATGCAAACCACTCAAACCACCGAAACCACACAAAATACTCGACTGCTGATCGTGGGCCCGCGCCCTCCAGAGCCGCACGCGCTTGACCAGCTACTCGCGAAGCAGCATGCCATCGTTGTCGTGGGCGAGGTGCAGGAGATTGGCAAGACCGCCGAATCAGTTCGCCGGTTGAAACCGGACGTTATTTTGTTGCACACCCTCGGCATTGATTTTGCGCTGGATGCGATTCGAGTTGTCCTTTCGCAGAACCTCAGCGCCCGATTGTTGGTCGTGACCGGCGAGGCTAGCGCCGACGACGCTGTGCTCATGCTGGAGCACGGTGTGCGCGGCTTGCTTCCTGTGGGCGACATCTACGCACAGGCGCTACGCGCCATTCATGCGGTGCATGCCGGTGAAATCTGGGGCTCCCGGGCGCTGCTGTCGCGAATTGTGCAAGGCACGATCAAGCACACGACGCTGGTTCACGCTCACGAAAAATCCTCACTGAATCTGACCGAACGCGAACGCGAAATCATCAAAATTTTACGTAGCGGCTTATCGAACAAAGAGATTGCTGCACAACTCCGCATAAGCGACAAGACCGTGAAAACCCACTTGCAGAATATTTTTGGCAAGATGCAGATTCACCGTCGCCAACAAATCCTCCCCGCGCTGTTGTCGTAATCCGCACCCAATTTCACCCGCTCGGAAACGGACGCACGCCAGCGAACGTTCAGCGGCGTGCCCACAGAAAAATGCCAGCTACTGCTGGTTTTTTTGTTGCCCGCGATTCAGCGGTGAACGTCGGAAGCTAGCGCTAATTTGCATCGAAGATCCAGTGCCGCTACACCGGCCGTCTAAGCCTTTCGGAGTATGGACAGTTTGGCGGGGCTGCATAGCATCAACTCTTCGAATGCGGACGCGTTTGGCGGGGTGTCATCAATATGGCTAAGCCCCGCCGATCACGAACAATTTCGAAGCCACCAACCAACCCGGGGACACCACAATGAACTTCATACGCGCTTCAATTCCAAACCTGATACGCACACTTTTTCTGGGCGTTTTGCTCTCCGTAGCAGCTCCAGCGACAGCACAAAAAGGACCGGCAATCACGTTAGCCACGCCTCTGACGGCGCAAGAAGGACGAGAGACGGCACAGTTCCGCGCGCAATTCGACACCATGATGGCCAACTATGAGCGGATGGCAACAAAGCAGAGCAACTTGAAGCTGCTTGAACAAGCCAGTGAAGCTCGCTTGGCCATGGGCCGCGTGACCGAGCAACAACTGGCCATTGTCTACGCGCGAACCGGTTTTCCGAACCTTGCCACAGCGGTCATTGCCAGCGAGCTGCTTGCATCGCGGCCAGCGAAAGATCAAATAAAGTCTTTGCCCTTCCCCAGCGCAGCGGCAGTTATCAGCAACTGTAATTCGGTCGACTCCTCGCCTGCAACACGCTATGCGGAGCTGATCGCGAAGGAAGTTACCTCGGGCATTCTGGCTGCGGCAACCTTCGTTTGCACTCAGGACATTCTTGGTGAAAACGGGTCGGCCGCCTGCATCCCGTTTGCGATCGCGGACGACGTCGCGCAGAGCTTGTTCAATGTGGCAACGTTTTGCGCTGGCGAAGGCGGGAGCAATGCCGTTGACGCCAGCTACCTGCGGCTTGAGCATCTGCACAACGATTTGACGGCGGGTATTTCAACCATTGTCAGCAACGACAACTCGAACAAAACGGCGATTATCAGCAACGACAACACTAATACCGCGAACATCGTCAGCAACGACAACTCGAACAAAACCGCGATCATCACCAACGACAACGCCAACACAGCGAACATCATCAGTAACGATAACGCCAATAAGTCCGCGATCATCACGGTGGCCAATGCCAACACCGCGACAATCGTCAACAACGACAACGCCAACAAGACGGCCATCATCAACAACGACAACGCGAACAAGACCGCGATCATTACCAACGACAACGCCAATACCGCTGCGCTCACCGCCGAAATCCGGGCCTTGGGTTGCGAGATCGTTCGCCTGCTGCACACACCGGACGGTCAACGCGCCTCGTCAATTCTGGCGTGCTCGGCAGCGCCAGGATTCCCGTACAGCTGGAACAAAAAATAACCTCGTCTGGCGGCCAGTGAGACAAAAATTCATACAGCTTTTGTTTCTTATCCAGCTTTTACGTGGGCTAGCTGCTGTTTTTATAAGTTATCGACTTTAGCTAAATATTGAGTGTAGCCCACATAAAAAGGGGATTGCACGTGAGAGCTGTAAGATACCTATCACTGCTGCCGCTGCTATTCCTGCCCAGTCTCTTCGTTTCACACCGATGTAATCAAGCGGCCGGTTTGCCTGGAAGGCGATCCGCAGGCAACGCCGCCGCGCACGCCGACGGGGCGTAGACCCAGCGGCGCGGCGCGCCCTTGCTTTCCCCCTCCACCACCACAGAGGCCCCACTTGAAAGCCGCGCCAAAAGCTCAGAAACGATAGCTTCCGAGGAGCGGATCAGATTGCCGTCGGCGCGCATCAGCACGTCGCCATCGGCAATGGCAAACATGGCCGTAGTGCCGCCCGTTCCCTTTGCGCGAATGCCGCCCGACGCACCCGGCAACGGTTCAAACATGCGCGCAAAGGTTGCTTTTTCCGACATCAGCGCCTTGACCATGCTGTCCGCCATAAAAATAGCGCTGGCGCGGTCTCCTCCGGTCAAACGGCATGCTGCGGCCACGGGCAAAGCCACTTTTTTCGCGGGATCAACGCGAGGTACGAGTACGGTCACACGAGTCTCAGCGCCCCCCGAAGCTAACACGACCGCGTCGCGATCAACGCGCACAATCTTCTCACCCGACGGCAATGAGTCGCCTACCGCAAGTGAGAGTCCGCGCGTCGCAGCGCTATTCACGCCGACAAAATAAGCGCGATCACCGGCAACACCCGCTAACTTCATCGCGCCCACCGCCAAAGCCTGAGCAGCAGGCGCGGCACCGTCAAGCGTTGGGGCTTGCAAAGCAAACGGTCGCCACGCGGGCAATTTCGCGGTCTGCGCATCGCCCCAAAGCCCAACCGCAAGCGCACCAGCCCATCCGAACAACCCGGCAGCAACGGTCGCCGCAAGCACGGTGGCGACCTGCTCCAGCCTATAATTTGAGCTTGTTCCCTGCTTCACCTAGCGTCGCTTTACTTAGTGTTTTGTTGAGTTAGAGCGTCGATTTTGCCTTGAATCCCTATCTCACCGATCTAAACGAATTTACGTTCACGCGCCTTGCGCGTCTGCTGGCACCGCTCACGCCTCCGGCCGGGTTGAAACCGATCAATTTGTCGATTGGAGAGCCAAAGCACCCGACCCCGCAATTCATTCGTGATGCCATCGCGCAAAACACCGGCGGCCTGGCGCTTTATCCGCCGACTAAAGGCTCGCCTGCGTTGCGGCAAACCATAGCGGCCTGGCTCAAGCGTCGCTATTCGCTACCAGCGCTCGATCCGGAAACGCAGTTGCTGCCCGTGCTCGGCAGCAAAGAGGCCCTCTACTCGTTCACTCAAACCGTGATCGACCCGCGCGCGGCGCGGCCGACCGTGCTGGTGCCGAACCCGTTTTACATGGTCTACGAAGGCGCGGCGCTGTTGTGCGGAGCGAAGCCGTACTTCGTTAATTTCGACGCCCAAACGGGTGAATACGCATGGGACGCGATCCCCGAGAGCGTCTGGAAGACCGTGCAGTTGGTGATCGTTTGTTCGCCCGACAATCCAACTGGAGCCGTTACAACTCGCGCTCGCTGGCAATGGTTGTTCGAGCAGAGTGATCGCTACGGATTTGTGGTGCTGGCGGACGAGTGTTACAGCGAAATTTATTTTGAAGAAGGCAAGCCGCCGGTCGGCGCGTTGCAAGTTGCGGCTGACATTGGGCGTACCGATTTCAAACGACTGGTGTCGATGGGTAGCCTGTCGAAGCGCTCAAACTGTCCGGGCCTGCGTTCTGGTTTCGTTGCCGGCGATGCTGAGCTGATCGCGAAGTTCCTGCACCTGCGTTCGTTCAATGGCTCAGCAATGGCTGGCCCGGTGACAGCAGCGAGCATTGCCGCGTGGAACGACGAGGCGCATGTTGTCGCGAACCGCGCCGAATATGCGAAAAAGTTTCGCGAGTTGTCGCCGATGTTGGCAAAGCATTTGGCAGTGACGATACCGGAAGCTGCGTTTTACTGGTGGGTGCCGATTCCTGCTGCGTTTAACGGTGATGACGAGCGCTTCACGCGAGAGCTGTTTGAAGCCACCGCGATCACGGTAATCCCCGGCTCGTATCTGTCGCGTGTCGCTGCAGACGGAGTGAATCCCGGACGCGGCTACATCCGCATCGCGCTCGTGTCCGAATTTGACGAATGTCTTGAGGCCGTCACTCGCCTTTGTAATTTTTTGAGCAGCACCGTGCTATTGGCCGTCGCTGAGCAACCCGTCACCGCGTAATTAGAGAAGAAAAAGTATGTCTGAAGCCCTACAAAATATCATCGACGCCGCGTGGGAAAACCGCGCGCGCCTGTCTCCCGCCAATCCGCCAAAAGAAATCGCAGACGCCGTCGAATCAGTCATCGCGGACCTGAACAAAGGCCGCAAACGCGTCGCCGAAAAAATCAACGGCGATTGGGTCACGCATCAATGGCTCAAGAAGGCCGTGTTGCTGTCGTTCCGTCTGCACGACAACGCGATTGTTAAAGCCGGTGATCTCGCTTTCTACGACAAGGTGCAAACAAAATTTGCGCACTTGACGGCCGAGCAAATCGCGGCCACCGGCGTTCGCGTCGTGCCTCCTGCGGTGGCCCGACGCGGCAGCTACCTCGGAAAAAACGTGATCCTGATGCCGTCGTTTGTAAACATCGGAGCCTACGTTGATGAAGGCACGATGGTCGACACCTGGGCCACTGTCGGCTCCTGCGCACAGATCGGAAAGAACGTTCACCTGTCGGGCGGCGTCGGCATCGGCGGCGTGCTGGAGCCGCTGCAAGCGAACCCAACCATCATCGAAGACAACTGCTTTATCGGCGCGCGCTCTGAAGTCGTTGAAGGTTGCATCGTCGAAGAAAACTCCGTGCTCGGCATGGGTGTGTACATCGGCAAGAGCACAAAAATTTACAACCGCGCCACGGGTGAAGTGAGCTACGGGCGCGTGCCGTCGGGCTCGGTCGTCGTTGCTGGCAATCTGCCATCGGCTGACGGCAAATACAGCCTCTACTGCGCGGTCATCGTCAAGCAGGTCGACGCGCAAACGCGCTCCAAGACCAGCATCAACGATTTGCTGCGCGGCGATTAATTTGCCGTCATCCTGAGCAGAGCGAAGGATCAGGTGGAGCGCGGAGTGCATACTTTTGCGCCCAAGAATTCGCGAATTAGCCTGATCCTTCGCTTAAGGCTCAGGATGACAGAAAAGTGCTGTTTCTCTAACCCGAAACAGACCTAGAAAGTAAGTAATGTCCGTCTCCATCAAAACATCCGCAGACATCGAAGGCATGCGTCTCGCCGGTCGTCAGACCGCCGAGATCCTTGATTTCATTGGCCCGTACGTCAAGCCCGGTGTCACCACCGATGAGCTTGACGCGCTCTGCCATACGTTCATGGTGGAGACGCAAAAGGCCATCGCAGCGAACCTCAATTACACGCCGCCCGGTCACACGCCATTTCCGAAATCGATCTGCACGTCGGTCAATCACGTGGTGTGTCACGGCGTGCCCGGCGACAAGAAATTGAAAGATGGTGACATCATCAACATTGACGTCGCGATGATCGTCAACGGGTACTTCGGCGACACCAGCCGCATGTATTTCGTCGGCAAGCCCACCATCGCGGGCAAGCGTCTGGCTGAGGCGACCTACGAGGCCATGTGGCGCGGTATTCGCGTGGTCAAACCGGGCGCAACACTCGGCGACGTTGGTCATGCCATTCAAAGCTATGTGGAGCCGATGGGGTACTCAGTCGTGCGCGAATTTTGCGGCCACGGTATCGGAAAAAAGTATCACGAAGAGCCGCAGGTTTTGCACTATGGAAAACCGGGCACAGGCATGCGTTTGCTACCGGGCATGATGTTCACCATCGAGCCGATGATTAACGCCGGTCGCCCCGGTATTCGCACACTCGCCGATGGCTGGACGGCGGTGACGGCTGACCACAGTTTATCAGCGCAATGGGAGCACACGATTCTCGTCACCGACACTGGCTATGAGGTCACCACCGTGTCCGCGGGCTCGCCGCCGCCACCGGCGCATTGATCTCGTGACATCGGTCGTCGAGCGCCCTTTTTAGTGGTGGGTACCGTGCTCGACGCAACCACCCAGGAACCTGCGTTGGCGACTATTGCAGTCACCTCGTCGTTGACCGATTTGCGGCGGACGTATCAAACGCACTGCGCACTGATTTTTGATGCACTGGATAGCAATGTCCACATCGATGCCGCGCTGCGTGCGCATGCATTGGCGGTGGATGACGTGCTCATTCAGCAGTGGCATCGCCATCGATTGCATCGGGAGCCGCTGACGTTGCTCGCGGTTGGTGGCTACGGGCGCTTCGAGCTGTTTCCTCATTCAGATGTCGATATTCTGCTACTGCATGACGGTGCCGATGTGGGTTCGATGGTTGGCATTGAGGCGTTCCTGAGCGAAGCTTGGGATCTGGGTTTCGAGATTGGTCACAGCGTGCGCTCTGTCGAAGATTGCATCGCGCAGGCCGAAGCTGACGTCACGGTGGCAACGTCGATACTGGAGCGTCGCGTCATCGTCGGCGCGCAGGGCAACGCGCAAAAACTCGACCAAGGCTGGCAGCAAACCTTCGACGTCGATCACTTCGTCAAAGCCAAGCGGTTTGAACAGCAACAACGCTATGTTCGCTTCGAAGACACCGCTTACAACCTGGAGCCCAACGTCAAGGAAAGCCCTGGCGGCTTGCGTGATATTCAAACCGTGTTGTGGCTGGCGCGAGCGATTACTGGCGCGTCGTCGCTCGAAGCGCTGGCGGCGCAGGGCTACATCAACCGGCACGAATGTGACGGCCTCTCGGAGGCGTATCGGCAGGTCAAATTCCTGCGCGCACGCCTGCACTTGTTGGCGCGTCGTCGCGAGGATCGACTGGTGTTCGAACTGCAAAATTCCATGGCTGAAGCGCTGGGTATTACCGCTGCGGCGGGACTGCGCGCCAGCGAGGTCTTGATGAAGCGCTACTACCAGTCGGCGCGGCAACTTCAGCTGTTCAATGACATTCTGATTGATGCGCTGACCAGTGATCGCAAAGCGCGGCAAACGCCTATTGCCGGTACACCGTTTTCCGCTCGCGATGGCAAGCTCGATCTCACTACGCGCGGCTCGAATTTGTCTGCGCTCGAGACGTTGCAGACATTCCAGATATTGCACCGGGATCGCACCTATCAGGGGTTGACGCCCGAGCTGCGGCGCGCGATCCTGCGTGCGGTCGACGCGTTGCCCGAGGGCGCGTTTGGGACCGACGAATGTCGCGCTTTATGCCTCGATTTTCTGAGAGGTGGCCACGGTGTTTATCACGCATTGAAAGCCATGAGCGAGCTGGGCGTCTTAGGCGAATTGGTGCCGCCGTGGGCGCGTATCGTAGGGCAGATGCAGCACGACCTGTTCCACGTCTACACAGTCGATCAACACATCCTGATGGTGCTGCGCAATATGCGTCGTTTCGCTGATCCCGTGCACTCGCACGAGTACCCACTGTGCAGTCAGCTCATGCAGGAATTCCCAGAGCGAGAGGTGCTGTATCTGGCGTGTATCTTTCACGATATCGCCAAAGGTCGGGGCGGCGACCACTCGCAGCTTGGTATGACGGACGCACGCGAATTCTGCTCACTGATCGGCTTGCCGCCGGAACACGTCGAGTTCGTTGCATGGCTGGTTGAACATCACCTAACGATGTCCGCCTTCGCCCAGAAACGCGATATCGCTGACCCCAATGTAGTGCGCGAATTTGCGCAACTGGTGGGCAATGAAAAGCATCTTCTGGCACTTTATCTGCTGACGGTTGCCGACATTCGCGGCACCAGCCCGAAGGTCTGGAACAACTGGAAAGCGCGCCTTCTGGAGCAGCTCTACCGCTCTACTCGCTGGCATTTCAATGCGACCGGTGAATCGAGCGTGTTTGATGTCCTCGCTGATCGCTTAGTCGAGGCGCGGCGACTGCTTGCACTGTACGCCGTGGACGTAGAGCGTGCCGAGAAATTCTGGCGCACGCTCGACTCGGTGTACCTGCAACGACACAGTGCCGACGAGATCGCGTGGCATGCACGAAACCTCTTCTTCCGTGTCGACAGCGAAAAGCCGGTCGTGCGCACCCGCCTCATGCCTTCGGGTGAAGGCCTGCAAATCATGGTCTATGTCAAAGATCGCGCTGAGCTGTTTGCGCGCATCATGAATGTGTTTGCGCGGCTCAATTTTTCGGTACTGGACGCACGCGTTCACACATCAAAATCCGGTTACGCGCTCGACACTTTCACTGTCGTCAATCCCGGCTCGATCAGTGTCGCTTACCGCGATGTCACGCAGCTTGTCGAGCATTCACTGATTGAAGTTCTGAGCGAAGACAAGGCGTTGCCCAAAACGCTGCTGGGCAAACCAACCCGCCAGCAACGTCACTTTCCGATCACACCGGTGATCGAAATAACCGGCGACGAACAGGGGCAACGCTTCGTCCTCGAAATCGTCGCCGCAGATCGCACGGGCCTGCTGGCGCGCATCGCCGAGGTGCTGTCAAAGCGCGGCATCTCGATTGAAACGGCGCGGGTCAACACGCTGGGTGCGCGGGCGGAGGATGTGTTCGTCGTGTCGGGCGGACGCCTTGCCGAAGAGACGACGCGAATCACGCTGGAGACGGAGCTGGCCGAGGCGATTGCCTAACCCGATTGCCCATCAGCGATTAATCAAATCATCGAATCAAGTCCGGCAAAGTTTCCGCACACAATCAACAAAATCGAAACACTTCTCGCGCCTATTTTTTGCTAACAACTTCCAGACGAAAGTGTTTTTTTACCGGGGCTAGCGCCTTATTTTTGCACAAGTCGACAAGTGTCATTATTCGTTGTTAGCCCCGATGCAGCAAGGGATTACCAAGAAAGTCGTATGAGACTATCTGGACTTGGTGGCGCGTGTCAGGCTAGAGGCCACCTGAATGTGCGGGCTGAAGCAAAGCTAATTTTTACGCCCGATTCTGGACCGCTCCGACAACAGCACATACGTCCGTCCTACACAACGATGCACGCTCTGCCGACGGCACGGCCACAACGAAGCTTTTAACGTTGCAACGAGAGAAGTGTTCTGCGCAACGCCCATCCTTTTCATTGCGCTTTCACACTTTCGTATCGCCTAAATCGGCGTCGTCGAACATCAAAATGAGTGAGCTGCAGTGCAAATCAATACCCATCAACCGCCGACTAATTTCACGCGACGCATCTGGCGGAAAACGCTTCTTGCCACGCTCTCAATGGTATCGCTCGCCGCACTCAGCGGCTGCGGCACGCTGGCCGATTGGCGTGACGAGAACAAGGGCATTCAGATGGAGGCGCTGAAAACTGCGCCCGGTTTGAAGGTGACGCTCTTCGCGACTGACCTGCCGAAAGCCCGCGAGATGGCGATGTCGCCCAACGGCACATTGTTCGTTGGTAGCAACGCGGGCAACGTTTACGCATTGACGATGAGCGGTAGTCAAATTACGAAGACACGCACGATTCTCACCGGAATGACTGACCCGAGCGGTATCGCGTTTAAAAACGGTGCTCTCTACGTTTCTGCACGCACAAAAGTGCTGCGTTATGCTGATATCGAGAGTCGTCTCGACAATCCGCCGACGCCGACCACGCTGATGGACGGTTTCCCGGACAAGCAGCGTCACGGCGCGCACTACATGGCATTCGGCCCTGATGGCAAGCTCTATGTCTCGGTCGGTGCTCCGTGCGATTTGTGCGAAGCGCCAAACGATGAACACGGCACCCTTATTCGCGTCAACGCCGACGGCAGCGGTAAAGAATTGGTCGCGCGTGGCATCCGCAACACCGTTGGTTTCGACTGGCATCCGCAGACGAAAGAGTTGTGGTTCACCGAGCAAGGTCAGGACAATTTAGGCACCGAGTTGCCGACTGATAAATTAAACCGACTGACGAAACTCGGTGAAAATTTCGGCTTCCCGTATTGCCACGACGGCAATATTCCGAACCCCGAATACGGCAACAAACGCGCATGCAGCGAATTCACCGGACCGGTCTTCGCACTCGGCGCGCACACCTCAGCATTAGGCATGCGCTTCTACTCCGGCGACGCCGTGCCGAAAGCATATCAGGGCAATATCATCGTCACCCGTCACGGCTCGCATCCGCCGACGCGCGTCGGCTATGACGTCGTTCGCGTCGTCATGAACGGCAACAAAGCCGAGCGCATGGAGCCGCTGCTAACAGGATTTCTGCAGGGCATGAAGTATTGGGGCAGACCGGCGGACGTACTGCTCATGACCGATGGCAGTCTGCTGATCTCGGACGATTTGAATGGTGCGATTTATCGGGTGGGGCAATAAGCGCTCAGGCCCGCGCTGCGGGCAGCGCGGTCGCTGCCGGACGGCGATCCAGAAAGCTTATCGCTCGTCAAGCAGGCCCGTGATCACGCTGGCGAGCGCTTCATCACTCTCGACACCAAATCGATGATGACGCAGTCGCCCACCGCGATCAATTAACAGCGTGCTCGGCGTGCCCTGCAAGCCGTAGGTCGCCATGGTGCGCGGTATGCCGTGATCAGGTTGTGCAACATCAACACCGACCGGAAAGGTGATGCGGAATTCGTACAGATATACCGCGAGCGCGGCCGGCGTCATCACGTCATGGTGCTCAAACACCGTATGCAGTCCAATCACGTTGAGCCCAGCCGCGCGAAACGTCTGCCACATGCGCATCGCCTGCGGTGTCGCCTGCATCACGCAGCCGGGGCAGAGCATCTGAAAAGTGTGCAGCATCACCACCTGCCCGGACAGCGCCGCGAGTGACAGTGGTGCGGCGGTGTTGAACCACTGCGAGACGGAAATCTCGGGGGCTTGCGGAAATTCGTGTGAATCATTCACAAGCGCAGTTTACTCAAAGACGAAATCGCTTCCGTTCACGGCGACGCTCGTCAACACACCGGCGCGCAACAACGCGGGCTTTCGTCTGAATTAAAAATTGTCACGGTTGTGTTCTCGTGCGCATCTTTATCCTCCCCCAGGCCGCGCAACAAACGCCGCGAGCGCGCGCAACATTCGGGAAATCGCTGAACCCTACAAGCTCAGCCGCAACGCAGAACCCGACGAGGTTTCTCAACCACGGGAAGGTTTCGTTTGTCCGCGTAGTCTTTGCCCGCGAATTTGTGGAAGAAACCGAACTGGCCAAACATCGGGCCGTCGCCGCCCATTTGCCATTTGAGCCACTCAATTGTTTGATAGCGTTTCGCTACGTCCTTCGACATGAACTTGTTGGTCTTGTCGGCGAGACAGGTGAGAATCGCGCCTGGCTCCCAGAGCAGCGGTGGCTTGCCATCAGGGCCATCGGGGTCAATGATCGCGGGGATTTTGGTGTTGGAGTTGAGTGACAAAAAACTCTGGGGTCATTTGATCGTTGCTGCCAAAGTCCACGCGATGCGGCTCGTACGGCAAGCCTGCTTCCTCCAGCATGATCGAGACTTTGACGCCGTTTGGCGTGGGCAGCGAGCAGCGCTAAATGCGATCAGCATGTTGGGCTGGCCACTTTTTAGTGATCAGGAATGCGCAGAGATCGATCATGGGAATCCTTGCAGCGTGTGAATGTTCAATTGTCATCGGTCGCCGGTCATCGCCAAAATCAACCGCCTTACGAGCAAGGGCGAAACGGGATGGCCTCGGCAACAAAAAAGCCCGCCGAAGCGGGCTTTTCCATGCAGCGTGTTTTGCCTACGCGAACGCAGACATCAGCGGCAGCTTGCGCACCCGCTTGCCAGTCAGCGTTGCCACGGCGTTAGCAATCGCGGGCATGATGAGCGGCACGCCGACTTCACCCAAACCACCGGGCTCCGCGCTGCTCGACACAAACGTGATGTCGATCACAGGCACCTCGCTCATACGCAGCATCGCGTAGTTGTGGAAGTTGGTTTGCTCCACCTGCCCGTTCTTGAACGTGATCGCGTTTTTCATGCCGCTCGAAAAGCCGAGCAGGATGCCCGATTCAATCTGCGCATGCGCCTGGTCAGGATGCACGACGATGCCGCAGTCGACAACGGCAGTTACCTTATGCACTTTAGGGCCGTCTTTGGTCATTGACACTTCGGCTACCACTGCCGAGTGAGTGCCGTAGCACTCCATCTGCGCGACGCCCAACGCACGACCCGACGCGGCTTTGCCCCAGCCCGCTTTATCAGTCGCCATCTTCAGCACGTTCTGTGAGCGTGCATCGCCCTTGAGCATCTCCATACGCAGCGCCACTGGATCCTTCTTCGCGACCAGAGCAATTTCATCCACGAAGCTTTCTACAGCAAACGCATTCAATGCGTTCGACACACTGCGCCAGTAACCGACACGAATTCCGGTATCGTGAATAACGTTTTCAACGACGATATTTGGGATCTTGTAGGTCAGGTTTTCTGAGCCTTCGGCCATAAACGGGTCTTTGCCGTTCTGAACGACCGGTGGGAACGCGCGCGCCGTGACCGACGGCGAGGTCATCTTGCTGTAAAGCGTTGTGACGTTGCCAGCAGCGTCCAGCCCAGCGATCATTTGATGCAGCGACAGCGGACGATAGAAGTCATGCGTCATGTCGTCTTCACGACTCCACAAAAGCTTCACTGGCTTGCCCGCAGCTTTGGCTATTTGCGCAGCCTGAATCTGGAAGTCCAGTTCAATCTTGCGGCCATAACCGCCGCCCAAGAAAGTGGTGTGAATGAACACTTTTTCCGGTGGCATGCCGATGCCCGCAGCGACGCCGTATTGCGCGCCCTGCTGGAACTGAATCGGGCCGGTGACGTGGCATTCGCCATTGATGATTTCTGCCGTGCAGTTCACCGGCTCAAGCGTGGCGTGCGCGAGGAAGGGCAGCTCGTATTCCGCCTCCACTTTTTTTGCGGCCTTGTCCATGTCTGCGATGCCCGCGCCATCCTTGCGCATGATTGCGCCGGTGTTGACCGACGCGGTACGAAGGGCTGCCTCGATTGTCTGATTGTCGAGATTCACACCGGGACCGTTATCCCATTCAATTTCCAGCAGGTCGCGGCCTTTTTTCGCGGTGTAGAAATCCTTCGCGAGCACCGCCACGCCATCCGGAATCTGCACGACACTGACAACGCCTTTAAGGGCTTTGGCTTTTGCGTCATTGACCTTGATCACCTTGCCGCCGATCACCGGCGCTTGCGCAAGTGAGGCGATGAGCATGCCCGGTTTCTTGACGTCAATGCCGAACTGCGCCTTACCGTACACCTTGGCTGGCGTGTCGAGGCGTGCCTTGTTTTTGCCGATGATCGTCCAGTCTTTCGGATCTTTCAGCGCGACTTTTTCGGGAGCTTTCA
Source organism: Burkholderiales bacterium (assembly GCA_043757535.1). Classification (GTDB taxonomy): domain Bacteria; phylum Pseudomonadota; class Gammaproteobacteria; order Burkholderiales; family Casimicrobiaceae; genus Casimicrobium. The sequence continues at coordinate 13,748 of JAYVPF010000045.1, read as the reverse complement.
TGGTCGATGCTTTGGCAACAAGCGCGCCGTAAGCGAGCTTCTTGCCGCTCTTGTGCGTCACCACGCCGTTCGCGGCAGCGCATTCGGACGCAGGCACGCTCCACGTTTCAGCGGCCGCGCCAACAAGCACGGCGCGAGCCGATGCGCCGGCTTCGCGCAGCTTCGTCCATGCATCACGAACAGACGTTGAGCCGCCCGTAATCTGGCCGCCCAACATTGCATTGATGTAGACCGGAGCCGACGGTGCCATCTCGATCTTTACCGATGACAACGGCACGTCTAACTCTTCAGCGACGAGCATCGGCATCGACGTGTACACGCCTTGACCCATTTCCGAGCGATGACAAATGAGTGTCACTGCGCCTTTGCCATCGACCTTCACCCACGCGTTGGTGAGCATCGCGCCAGCCGATTGCGCGGACGATGTCGGCAGGTTAAAACCGATCACCAGCGCGCCCGAGAGTGCACCGGTTGATTTCATGAAACCGCGACGAGCGGAGGATTCGAGTTTGTCTTGCAACGTATGCTTTTTCATGGCTCGACCTCCTTATGCTTTCGCGCCAGCGACGGATTTACCCGCGCGGACGATGGCTTTTTGAATGCGGTGATAGGTGCCGCAGCGGCAGACGTTGCCATCCATCGCGCCGATGATGTCGGCCTCGGACGGGTTCGCGTTTTTCGTGATTAGCGCAGCGGCGCTCATCATCTGACCGGTCTGACAGTAGCCGCACTGCGGCACTTCTTCGGCGATCCACGCGTCTTGTAGCGCTTTGCCAACCTTTGCAGGCAGGCCTTCAATCGTGGTGATCTTCTTGCCGACCGCAGCGCTCGCTGGCGTTGAGCAGGAGCGAATCGGTACGCCGTCGAGATGCACGGTACAGGCACCACACAGCGCCATACCGCAGCCAAATTTTGGGCTCGTCACATCGAGATGATCGCGCAGCACCCAAAGAATCGGGGTATCGGGATCACCGTCGAAATTCGCGGGTTTCCCATTCACATTCAGTTTCAACATCACACTCCTCCTTGTTAATTCACGCTGGACTCAAAACGTATCCTCGAACCGTATCGATCCGTCCACCCCCGATGCAGGCTCATTAGGCCAACAGCCTGAGCATAGGACAAAGCACACGGAAACGAAAGGGGCGAACGAAAAAAATTTGCCGCTATTTCTTGTTAAACGCACCATTTGTAGAGCAGCGTTGCGATGACGAAGGCAGCGATTGCCAAAACCCAATACGGCACCCTCGGTTTGGCAGCAACACCCACGGATTGGCTGCCCGATACGACTTCGCTAGAAAGCGTTTGTGGCACGGGTTCCGCGACGAGCGAATCAAATTTCGAGAAAAAGTCATCGGCAATTTTGCGCGCTGCGGCGTCGACCAGTCGCGAGCCGATCTGCGCGAGTTTGCCGCCGATCATCGCGTTGGCCACATAGTCGAGCCGCGTGCTTGACGGGCTCTCGGCAACGAGTGAAACGTTCGCCGTGCCATTGGCGAAACCCGCAGGCCCGCCCTGCCCTTCGAATTTGAGTTTGTAGCTGTTCGGCGGCAGCACGTCTTCCAGCTGCAATTTGCCTTTGAACTTCGCGCTCACTGGGCCAACCTTCACGCTCATGGCCGCGACGAAGGTGCCGGGCTCGGTCGCCTCCAGACTGTCGCAACCGATGATGCACTGCTTCAACATCGCGGGATCGTTCAACGCCGCCCAGACCTTGTCCTGTGGGGCGTTGATGACGCGGCTGTCTTTCATGTCCATCTTGTTATCTCCCTATCTCTACTCAAAAATTCGTGCGTTTGTACGGATCAACTTTCTGCTGCGATGACTATTTCATCGGGGTTAGTGCGTCAAATAGCTGAAAGTCGACTTATATCAGTATTCATTACCAGCCCTAATGCAGAGGCGCTTGCACGAAAAAGCTGATCTCCGTCGCAACGCTCCAAACCTGCGAATTTCGTGCGACGGCTCATCACGCACTCAACGCCGAAGCCAGCGCTTTGATCGACTGCAAATTGTGCGCAGACACGAACTTCGTGGCGTGCGGCAATAGCGCCTGAATGCCAGCGGCGCGCGGTACAAATCCATCGTAGCGCAACAGTGGATTCAGCCAGATCAGCTGCCGACAAGATTTGCCGAGTCGCTCGCCACTCGCCGCGAGCACTTTGATGTCATCACGATCCAGCCCGTCCGTGAGCAACAGCACGACTGCGCCCTGCCCGAGCACACGTCGACTCCAGCGCTGGTTGAATTCATGCAGGCAGGCACCGATACGCGTGCCAGCCGACCAGTCGGGTGCAGCATTCGCCACTCGTCCAAGCGCGGCGTCGACGTCCTTGTGGCGCAGTTGCCGCGTGATGTGCGTGAGCCGCGTACCGAACAGAAAAACTTCAACATGTTGTTCGGCGTTTGCTGTGTGAATCGAAGCATTCGTCAGGGCATGAATGAAGTGCAAAAACATCCGCGTATAGCGATGCATCGATCCTGAAATATCACAGAGCACAACGAGCCGTGGTGGTTTCACTTGCGGTGCCTTTCGCGCAAGATGAATCACCTCGCCGCCCGTACGAACACTTTCGCGCAACGTGCGACGTAAATCGATGATCCGGCCACGATTGACGCTACGAGTTCGGCGCGTGCGAATCGGCTTCACGGGCAGCGCAAAATCGGCAATGGCATCTTTCGCCTGCGCCCACTCCGCTGCGGTCATGCTCTCGAAATCAAGGCGCTGAAATTTCTCGTTGGCCGAGAAGGTAAGCGTTGCGTCGAACTCCAGCTCGTCCGGGTCTTGCGTTGGCTGCGGGGCAAGCTCCGATTGCTGCCCGTGCATCGCATCAAGCAGGCGCGTTGGCGGAGGCGGCGGGGGCGTCGCCGTGCCGCGCCCGGAGACCTCCGGCAGTAACGCGGCCATCATTTTCGCGGCGATATCCGGGTCGCGCCAGAACAGATCAAACGCGGTATCGAACAGCACCAGATGCTCCGCGCGCGACACCAGCACGCAACGCAGCGCCGCCTTCAAATCCTGCCGCGTTTCGATGCCAGCGACTTCTACGCACGCCAGCGCATCCAGCGTCGAGCGCGTGCCCAGCGGCAAGCCTGCATCGCGCAAAATACGCGTGAAGTGGAGAACGTTGGTTGCGAGCATTTAGACGGTCATTTACTGAGACTTCGATTCGTCGAGCACCGTCTGCATCCGCGTCCGCAACGCATGAATGTCATCCTGATATTTGAGCAACACACCCAGCGTATCGTTGATGTTTTCTTTCGACAGTTCGATTACGTCTAGCGCGGTCAACGCACGCGTCCAGTCAATTGTCTCGGCGATTCCGGGCAGCTTGAACATGTCCTCCTTGCGCACCCGCTGAACGAAGGCGACGATCTGCGCGGACAGGCGCTGATCCACGCCGGGCACCTTACGCCGCACGATCTCAAGCTCGCGCGTGGCGTTCGGATAGTCCACCCAGTAGTACAAACAGCGGCGCTTGATCGCGTCATGAATTTCACGCGTGCGGTTCGAGGTGATGACCACCAGCGGCGGCTCGGTCGCCGTGACCGTTCCCAGCTCAGGAATGGTGAGTTGAAAGTCGGAGAGCACTTCAAGCAGGAAGGCCTCGAACGGCTCATCCGCGCGATCCAGCTCATCAATTAACAGCACCGGAGCTTTGCCGGCTTTGCCCTGCAAGGCTTGCAGCAATGGGCGCTTGATGAGGAATTCGTCGCTGTAAATCGCCTTCTCGATGTGCGCGCCAGTGGTGCGCTCCGATGCTTTAATCGCAAGCAATTGCCGCTGCACATTCCACTCGTAGGCCGCCTGCGCGATGTCGAGCCCTTCATAGCATTGCAACCGAATCAGATCGCGCCCCAACGTGCTCGCGAGCACCTTGGCAATCTCGGTTTTACCGACACCTGCATCGCCTTCCAGAAACAGCGGGCGTTGCATTTTCAGCATCAGGTAGACCGATGTCGCGAGCGCACGGTCAGCGACGTAATTGGCGCTATCTAGGAGTTTGACGGTGGCGTCGATGCTGGCGGGGAGGACGATGGCGGTCATGAAAAATTGGTTGAGAAACACAGCGCTGCTGCGTCAAGAAATTGATTGTGACAGTATGCAAGGTTATTCACGCTCTGCCCCCTCCCCTTCAAGGGGAGGGTTGGGGTGGGGATGGTTTCCTTCCCGTAATCGAATCCGTGTCTCGCCACGAACCCCCATCCCCCAACTAACCTCCCCCTTGAAGGGGGAGGAAGCAAACCACAGCGCCACATGAGGGACGCCTCATTCCTGACACAACAAACCCGGCCGCAGCGGGGTTCGTTGATTGTTTACCGTGAGCGCCTTACTTCGCCGCAGCCGCGGCACGGCCAGCGATCACCGGAATCAAGTGAGCACGATATTCAGCACTTGCATGCAGATCGCCATTCAAGTTATCGGCACTCATCTTCACGGCGTTGCAAGCAGCCGCAGTCCAGCTAACAGCAAGCGCCGTCTCCAGCGCCGTCGCCCGAAACGCGCATGATCCCGCGCCCGTAACCGCCACACGCACGCCCTGACTGCCCTTGCTCACGAACACACCCACCAGCGCGAAGCGCGACGCCGAGTTTTTGAACTTCACGTAAGCTGCTTTTTCCGGCACCGGAAAGCTCACCGCCGTGATGATTTCGCCCTCGTCGAGCGCGGTCTCGTACAAACCAAGGAAAAACGAATCCGCTGCGATGCTTCGCTTGTTGGTGTGAATCGTCGCGCCGAGACCGAGCGCTGCCGCTGGGTAGCACGCCGCTGGATCGCTGTTAGCCAGCGAGCCGCCGATCGTGCCCATATTGCGCACCTGACGGTCACCAATGCCACCGGCCAGATCGGCCAGCGCAGGAATCGCCTTCGTCACGTCAGCGTTCGCGGCGACATCGGCATGCTTTGCCATCGCGCCGATCTTGACGACGCCGCCTGCGACCGTGATCGTCTTCATGTCCGGGATAAGCGACAAATCAATCATCGCGTCAGGCGAAGCCAGACCCAGTTTCATCGAGGCAAGGATCGATTGTCCACCCGCTAGGAAGCGTAAATCACCGCCTCCACCCGCGAGTGTGGCCGCGCTGGCGAGGTCTTTCGGTTGGTGCAGTTCAAATGCATTCATTTTCTTGGCCTCCTTAAGCGTGTGCTGCGGTTTGCATCGCTCGCCAGACGCGCTCGGGCGTCGCTGGCATGTCGATGTGTTTCACGCCGATGGCGTCGGTCACTGCGTTGATAAACGCAGGAGGTGAGCCAATCGCGCCGGCCTCGCCGCAACCTTTCACACCCAATGGGTTATGCGTGCAGGCGGTGACATTGTTGCCCACCTTGAAGTTGGGGAAATCGTCCGCGCGCGGCATGGCGTAATCCATGTAGCTTGCAGTCAAAAGCTGCCCGCTTTCCGGGTCATAGATGCAGTCTTCAAGCAACGCCTGACCGAGCCCCTGTGCGACGCCGCCATGTACCTGACCTTCAACAATCATCGGGTTAATGATGTTGCCGAAATCGTCCATTGCAGTAAAGGCGCAAATCTCCACTTTGCCAGTTTGCGGATCAACTTCAACTTCGCAGATGTGACAACCGGCCGGATAGGTGAAGTTGGTGGGATCGTAGAACGCGTTCTCGTTTAAGCCCGGCTCCAGCTTGTCGAGCGGGTAGTTATGAGGCACGTAGGCCGTGAGCGAAACGCTGGCGAACGGCACTTTTTTGTCGGTGCCTTTCACTACGAATTCGCCGTTGACGAATTCGATATCGGTGTCGCTCGCTTCAAGCAAATGCGCCGCAATTTTCTTGCCCTTGGCGATCACTTTGTCGACTGCTTTTACAATCGCCGAACCGCCGACCGCGAGCGATCGCGAACCATACGTTCCCATGCCGAATAACACCTTGCCGGTGTCGCCATGCGAGACGGAAACATCATCAATCGGAATCCCGAGTTTGTCAGCGACGACCTGAGCAAACGTCGTTTCATGTCCTTGACCGTGTGAATGCGAACCGGTAAACACTTCGACTTTTCCGGTAGGATGCACGCGCACCTCGCCAGACTCAAACAACCCCGCACGCGCACCGAGTGCGCCAGCAACGTTTGACGGTGCCAAACCGCACGCTTCGATGTAGCTCGAATAGCCCAAACCGCGCTTCATGCCGCGCGCCTCGGACGCGGCGCGACGTGACGCAAAGCCAGCTACGTCGGCCATTTTGATCGCGCCGTCAAGCGTTGCGTCATAGTCACCCACGTCATACGTCAAGCCGACGGGCGTCGCATACGGGAAGGTGCGGATGAAGTTGCGACGACGAATCTCCGCTGGATCCATCTTCATGTCGCGCGCAGCCACTTCGACCATGCGTTCCACGACATATGTCGCTTCAGGACGGCCCGCGCCGCGATAGGCATCGACCGGTGACGTGTTGGTGAACACGGCAGTCACCTCGACGTAAATTGACGGGGTGGTGTATTGCCCCGCAAGCAACGTGCCGTAAAGAATCGTTGGCACCGCCGTTGAAAACGTCGACAAATACGCTCCCATTGCGGCGGTCGTATCGACGCGGAAACCAAGAAACTTGCCATCCTTGTCCATCGCGAGCTGCGCCTTGGTCACATGGTCACGGCCATGTGCGTCGGACAAAAATGCCTCAGTGCGATCAGCCGTCCATTTGATCGGTCGACCCACGCGTTTACTGGCCCACACCAACACGGTCTCCTCAGCATACAGAAATATTTTTGAACCAAAGCCACCGCCCACATCGGGCGCGACGATACGCATCTTGTGCTCGGGAATACCCAGCACAAACGCGCACATTAGCAGTCGCTCAACGTGCGGATTCTGGTTGGAGACATACAGCGTGTAGCTCTCGCTTGAGCGGTCATACGCCGCGTTCGCTGCGCGTGGCTCCATCGCATTAGGGGCAAGGCGCTGGTTGATGAGCTCCAGCGTACTAATGTGATGCGCCTTCTCAAACGCGGCCTTCACACCCGCCTCGTCACCATGCCCCCACGTATAACAGATGTTGTTTGCGGCCTGATCGTGAACGGCGGTCTTGCTGGCGGCCGCAGTGCCCGTGCGCACGACAGCAGGCAAGATGCCATAGTCAACGTCCATCACGTCTGCGGCTGCGCGCGCTTGCTCTAGCGTCTCCGCTATGACAACGGCGACGTGATCACCCACGTAGCGCGCCTTGCCGATACACAAAATCGGATGCGGTGGCTCAATCGCCGGCGTGCCGTCTTTGCTGGTGATGCCCCAACCGCAGGGCAAGCCACCGATCTTCGATTCTTCAATATCTTTACCCGTAAAGATCGCGACCACGCCCGGCATTGCTAGAGCAGCCGCGGAATCGATACCGTTAATCGTGGCGTGCGCATGTGGGGAGCGCACGAAGGCCGCATAGGTTTGTCGCGGCAGAGTAATGTCGTCAGTATATTGGCCGTTGCCGGTCAAAAAACGATGGTCTTCCTTGCGCGTCACGCGTGCGCCAATGCCGTCAGCTTTCATCATCTTCTCCTTAGCTCATTGCAGCCAAGCCAGCTTTCACTGACGTGACAATATTCTGATAACCGGTGCAGCGACAAATGTTGCCGTCGAGACAAGCGCGAATTTCTTCGTCGCTTGGGTTGGTCACTTTGCCTTTGAGTTCGCATGCGCTCATCACCATGCCCGGCGTGCAAAAGCCGCATTGCAAACCGTGGTGTTCCTTGAATGCCGCCTGCATCGGATGCATGTCGCCATTGGCGGCAGCAAGCCCTTCGATGGTCATCACATCGGCACCTTGCGCCTGCGCGACGAGCATGTTGCAGGACTTCACCGCGCGCCCGTTGACGCGCACCGTGCACGCGCCGCACTGCGCTGTGTTGCATCCCACATGCGTGCCGGTCAGGCGCAAATGTTCGCGAATAAATTCGACCAGCGTCGTTGACGGCTGAACGCTCGCCGTGACGGTCCGCCCGTTAACTTTCATTGCAATTTGAATCGACATGAACCACTCCTCCTTTTGAAACTCAAAAAATTCGATTACAACACTATCGTGAAGGCAATACGTCTGCAACGATATACCCATCCCCGTGCGTCGCGAAAATGCAACCCGGTTCGCCGCTGTCCCGAACCGATGCGAGCGCTTTGAGGCAACTCTAATAATTCATTTTTGGGGATGCAGTGCTAGGCACCCGGAGCGCAGCAACCGCAGCGTACGCTCTGGTGCGTGAGCTCATTTGCCAACAGCGCGAGCACCGTGCGACAACGCAATGCGCCCCACAAATGAATTATTAGCGTTGCCGTTGAGTTTAGACGCGTCGACCGCCTGCGGTGTGACGTCGCCAAGTGCGCTGGCAATATTTGCCTGAGATCCGAAGGTGGCGAGTGCTACAGCACCGAAAGGCGCACCCAAAGGCGCACCCAAGCTCAAACTCCTTGCGCGTGCCGAAATACTGCGCCGCAACAATTCACTCTCTGAAACCAAGACCTTCTCCTTTTTGTTTCGCGTGACATCAGTTGCGTTCGCCGGAAATAACGGGGTTCGCGCCTAATGCGATTTTCGTAAATTGAACCTCTATGGCAACTTCCGTACCAGCACAGCGGATGGCGCGTGCTGCGAGCTGCGCGAGCACTGCTGCGCCGTTGTGCAACATCGGTACTGAACACCTGTGTCGCATCGGGGCGGTGACGGCGAGGGCGGGTGCCTCACATTTCCGGCCACAAGTCATTACACTGCGTCGGCGCCGTTGACGCTGTCGATCAACAGCGCGGTGCGGCCATGCCGCTGTAAGGAGGAGACATTATGTTGACCGATTCGAGTGCGGGCACGCTTTCTGCGACGCCTCGCCCCATGTTGATTGAAGACTCTTGGTCACGCTCGCGCGAATTTGGTCTGCGTGCGCATGAAGCACCTGATTTCGCGGGTGTGGGCAAGTCCGATCTGCATTTGCTGCATGAGCAAAATCAGACGCTGATGCGACACGCCACTCCGGTGATGGAGACGCTGCACGCGCAGATCATCGATACCGAAAGCATGATCGTGCTGACCGACGCGAGCGGTTTGGTACTGCATTCGCTTGGCGACGATTCGTTTTCAATGCGCGCCGCGCATATTGGGTTGCGGCCCGGCGTTAATTGGAGCGAGCAACAAAAGGGCACCAATGCCGTCGGAACTGCGATCTTTGAAGAACTGCCGACGGTCGTTCACGGCAGTCAGCATTTTCTTGAGGCGAATCAATTTCTGACCTGCTCTGCCGCACCGATTTTTGCGCCAGCGGGCGATCTGGTCGGTGTGCTCGACGTATCCGGCGACTATCGTGGCTACCACAGGCACACGATGGGACTCGTGCGCATGAGCGCGCAGATGATTGAGAACGCGCTCTTCCAGCGTACCTACACCGGCCAGCTCACCGTAGCGTTTCATTCGCGGCCCGAATTCATCGGCACTTTGATGGAAGGACTGATCGCGTTCGCACCGGATGGTCGCGTACTCTCCGCCAATCGCAGCGCGTGTTTGCAGTTCGAGCTCGCTCGCAGCACGTTAACCACGCACACCGCGCTTTCGCTATTAGGGCGAAGCGCCGGTGAACTCGCAGCGGCTACGGCAACTGCGGTTGCAACACCGCTGCCCTGTGTGGTGCCGAGCGGCGTGCGTGTTTACGCGGTGCCCAACGCACAGCTGTCGCGGCGATTCACCGGATTTACTGCGGAACGCGTCAACGCTTTGGATGACAGGGCACCCGACTGCGTGCGTGAGCGCTCAAGGGCTGTGAGCGAATACGCGCGAGCATCCGTTGTGGCGGCTGCCAACGCTCACGGTCGCGAACCCGAGCCCGATCGCTACCCGTTCGCCACGCTCGACTATCTTGACTCCGGCGACGCCCGCATCATGAGCGTAGTGGCCCGCTTGCGCCGCGTGGCCGACAGCCCCGTGAGCATCCTGATTGAGGCCGAGACGGGTGCCGGAAAGGAGTGGTTTTCGCGCGCCATTCATCGGGCCTCGCGGCGCGCCGCCGCGCCGTTTATCGCAGTCAATTGCGCCGCGATTCCCGATGGATTGATCGAGTCGGAACTGTTCGGCTACGAAGATGGTGCGTTTACCGGCGCACGTCGCAAAGGCCATCGTGGCAAGATTGCGCAGGCCGATGGCGGCACGCTGTTTCTCGATGAAATCGGTGACATGCCAAGCGCTATGCAGGCGCGGTTGCTGCGCGTGTTGCAGGATCGCGTGGTAACACCGCTCGGCGGCAGCAAAGCGATTGCTGTCGACATTCGGCTGATTTGCGCTACGCATCACCGCCTGCGCGATCTGATCGCGGCGAAGACGTTTCGCGACGACCTTTACTACCGGTTGAACGGGCTCACCGTGCGCCTTCCGCCGCTGCGCGAGCGGACGGATGTTCGTGAGCTCGTGCTGCGCATGCACACCTCCCTTTCCGGCACCGGGGCTCGGCTGTCAGACGATGTGTTGATGCTGATGCTCAACCATCGCTGGCCCGGAAATATGCGCCAGCTAAACAACGTGCTTTCCACGGCACGAGCCATCGCTGGGCTCGATACGCAGATTTGTAGAGAGCATTTGCCCGATGACTTTCTCGATGATGTTTGTGAAGATGCCGCGAACAATCACCGCGCAGCTGTTTCGCTGTGTGTGCCCGCAAGCGCAGGTGGCACCGGTGGCGCAACGTCCGCACTCGCTACGCACTCTCTGGCCTCGCTAGACAACGTTGCCCTCACCGCGATCCGTCGAGCGCTAGATCGTCATCGTGGCAACGTCTCGGCCGCCGCGCGTGAATTGGGCGTCAGCCGCAACACGCTTTACCGTCGTTTGTCGCAGAACAGAAATCAGCTTCAGTAGCGCGGAGAGGGCATCAGGGCAATTCGGAAATGCGATGGCGGTCAACGGTGAGATAGTGCATCGCTTAAAGTGGTATCGGGCTGAATTCGGCTGCGATTGTGTAACGCGCCGAATTCTCGTGGTTTGTTGCTCGCGTTTCAGAGCCATGCGCAGCGCGGCGAGGCATCGATCCCCATGCGATTTCATGGCGGTGACGGTCGGCTTTTAACCGCTCCTGTCGCGAAGGAAAAAGAGTTTCTCTATCCCGGCAAACGGATCGAAGTAGCGCTCGATTTGCGACGCGCCGTGCCCGGTGAAACGATCTACGCAATCTCGCTGCCATTTGCCAATTCAAACTGGACTTCGCGGCGGACAAGGACTGGACGATCAACGGCTGTCAATGAGGCGATCCGCGGGCAACACACCGCGTTGCGTGAGGCGCAACAGAGATTTGGTAGATTCATAATTCGCCCGTTTCGACGCCGTACCCCATGCATTTGCACGGCTTCAGTTTCAGGGCGTTGTCACGACGCGGACCGTTCGGCCCGGCGAGGGCACTGGCAACTTTCGCAGGCGCACGAATGGCGACCGATCTTGGCACGAAAGACACCGTCGTGATTTGGCCCAACGAGCGCGTTTGCATCGCCGTGGACGTCAGGGCACCTCTAATAATTCGTTTTTGGGGATGCAGTGCTAGGAGCCAGGAGCGCAGCAACCACAGCGCACGCCCTGGTACGTGAGCTCATTTGCCAAAAGCGCGAGCGCTGCGCGACAACGCAATGCGCCCCACAAATGAATTATTAGTGGTGCCTTACGCTCGAAACCTTGCTTGACGAAGCCGCAGGTGACCAACGCCACTTGGCGATGGGGTTGGTCGATATCGTCGGCGATTTGATCGCAGGCTACGAAGCGCAAAACGCCCCCTTTCAGAGGCTAGCGGCGTGAAGCAGGGCGAGCTACACGAGATCGGCAGTCAAGGCGTGGTCTCAGAAATTCTCGCTGGCAAGGGAGAACTTATTAACGAGTCAACTAAATGTGTCCGATCGCAACTGGTATCGCGCCCTCTCTCTGGGGCCCCGGCGAAGGCCAGGGGCGGGGGTGAGGGTGATTGCATGCGCAAGACGCATTCGTGTGCCAAGACCCTCGCCCCAACCCTCTCCCCGAGGGAGAGGGAGCCTGCCGAACCGGTCTTATTTTGTTGACTCAGTAATAATGGATCAACACGGCGTGAAGCAGGGCGAGCTACACGAGATCGGCAGTCAAGGCGTGGTCTCAGAAATTCTCGCTGGCAAGCGAGAACTTAATATTCGTCAAGTCAAAGCGCTTGCGCAACGATTTGGGGTTTCGGTGGCGACTTTTGTGTGATGTGACTTTACCCGCAGAAATGCTGCACTGATAAAGTCACGCCTACCCAAACCGCTGAATCCATCATGAACACAGAAACCCTAGCCAACACCTTCTCAGGCCGCCTGATCGCAGCGGCTTCCGACATGGCGCCGTTTTTGACTGACTGGCGCAAGCGCTGGACAGGCCGCGCGATTGCGGTGGCGCAGCCGGACACGGCGCAAGATGTTGCCAGCGTTGTGCGCTGGTGCGCGGCGCATGGCGTGCCTGTGGTGCCGCAGGGGGGCAACACCGGTATGTCCGGGGCGGCAACGCCGGATGCGGCAGGCAGCGCGCTGGTGCTGTCGCTCACGCGCATGAATCGGGTACGTGGCATTGACGCGCTGAACAACACGATGACGGTAGAGGCAGGTTGCATTTTGCAGAGCGTGCAGGAGGCGGCGCGCGAGGCTGGGCGGTTGTTTCCGTTGTCGCTGGGAGCCGAGGGGTCGTGCACGATCGGAGGCAATCTTTCGACCAACGCTGGCGGCGTGGCGGTGCTGCGTTTTGGCAATGCACGTGAACTGTGTTTGGGGCTAGAAGTGGTGACCGCGCAGGGCGAAATATGGAACGGTTTGCGCGGGCTGCGCAAGGACAACACCGGCTACGACCTGCGTGATTTGTTTATTGGCGCAGAGGGCACGCTCGGCGTGATCACGGCAGCGACGGTGAAACTGTTTCCGCTGCCCGCCGCAAAAATCACTGCATGGGCGGCGGTCGCGACGGTGCATGAGGCGATGAATTTGCTGCAGATTGCGCAGGGGAAACTGGGCGCGCGGCTCACCGCGTTTGAGCTGTTGACGCAACCGTGCATCGACATTCTCATCGAGCAAATGCCGCATCTGCGCTGGCCGCTTGAGGCGACACAAACGCAAGCCGTGTTGATCGAATTGTCGGATCCTGAGAGCGAAGGAAGTGGTCGCGCGTCGCTCGAAGCGCTGCTTGAAGGCGCGTTCGAATCGGGCCTCGTGACCGATGCCGCGATTGCCACCAACATCACACAGTCACGCGAGTTCTGGAGCCTGCGCGAGCACATGACCGAGGCGCAGCAGCGTGCGGGCAAAAATATCAAACACGACATCTCGGTGCCGATCTCGCGCATTGCGGATTTTGTGGAGAAAACGAACGCTGAAATTACGGCGAAGTTTCCCGGTGTACGCATGATCGTGTTCGGGCATTTGGGCGATGGCAATTTGCACTACAACGTGTCGCCGCCGAAGGGACACTTAGGCGACAATTTTGGCGTGATTGAAGCGGCGGTTAACTGCGTCGCGCATGACGCCGTGAATGCGTTCGGCGGCTCGGTGTCGGCCGAGCATGGGTTGGGCGTGCTACGTCGCAGTGAAGCGGCGCGATTTAAGTCGCCGGTGGAGCTGGCGATGATGCGCTCGATCAAGCGTGCGCTCGATCCGCAAGGCATCATGAATCCGGGTAAATCGTTGGGAGATTTCACGTGAAGGTTTGCGTCGTCGGTGCAGGCGCGATTGGCGGCTGGATGGGCGTGAAGTTGGCGCTGGCGGGTCATGCGGTGAGCGTGCTCGCGCGTGGCGCAACGCTT
>JAYVPF010000044.1:0-9739 GCA_043757535.1 Burkholderiales bacterium | reverse complement strand
GAGGCCCTACCCACATTGATTGAACACGTTCTGCCAGACTACAAATCCAACTGGATGTTGCTGCTCGGCCTATTCATATTTGTTGTAGCTCTGGTGCTCAAACGCGGCGTGTTCGGGTCACTCAAACGATGAGCGCGCTGATTACTAAATCGCTGGTCAAGCGCTTCGGCGGTGTGCTTGCTACCGATCATGTTTCGCTCACCGTTGGGCCGTTTGAGCTGCACGCCGTCATCGGCCCAAACGGCGCGGGTAAGAGCACACTGATTGGCCAGCTTGCAGGCGAAATCGAATCCGATGAAGGTAGCGTACATGTGCTCGGTCAGGATGTGACGCGGCTCAATACGCATCAGCGTGCGCGGCTGGGTTTGGCGCGCACCTACCAGATCACGCAGCTCGCCAAAGAGTTCTCGGCCCTCGACAATGTGCTGCTCGCGGTCAATGCACGCGCGGGACACAAGAAGCACAATTTTCAGTTCTGGCAGAACGCGCACGACGATCAGGACGCCATGCTTCGGGCCGATGCGGCGTTGGCCACGGTTGGTCTCGCGAGCATGCGCAACACGCTGGTCGCAACTATGGCGCATGGCGAACAGCGTCAGTTAGAGATCGCAATGGCGCTGGCCACCGAGCCACGCTTGCTGCTGCTTGACGAGCCGCTGGCAGGCATGAGTCAGGGCGAGTCCGCGTTGATGATTGCGCTGCTTAAATCGCTGAAAGGCCGCTACCCGATGCTGCTCGTTGAGCACGATATGGAGGCGGTGTTCGCGCTGGCGGATCGCGTGAGCGTGCTGGTGTACGGGCGCATCATTGCGACCGACACGCCTGATCGCATTCGCGAAAACGCCGAAGTTCGCGCGGCGTATTTGGGAGATGAAGCATGAGTGCTGTCATCCTGAGTGCAACGAAGGATCAGGCTGCACCCAGTATTGCTCAGCCGAGAGCACGCGTTTTTCACCTGATGCATCGCTTCACTCAGCATGACAGGGTCTCTGCATGAGCGCCCTACTCAGCGTAGAAAAACTATGTGCAGGCTACGGCGCAAGCAACGTACTGTTTGACGTCAACCTCACGATTCGTGAAGGCGAAGTCGCGACGCTCCTCGGACGCAACGGCATGGGCAAGAGCACGCTGGTGAAATGCCTGTGCGGCTGGCTTACACCGAGTGCGGGACGCATCAGTTTTGCCGGCACAGAAGTCGCGAAAGCCGCGCCGCACGTCATCGGCAAGCTGGGCCTCGGCCTCGTCCCCGAAGGCCGTCAAGTCTTCCCCAGCCTGACCGTACGCGAAAACCTCATCGCCACAGCAAGCAGCGCCAACGGCAAAGCATGGAACCTTGATCGCGTAGTTAGTTTCTTCCCACGACTCGGCGAACGCATGAACCAGCTAGGCGGCACACTCTCCGGCGGCGAGCAACAAATGCTCGCCATCGGCCGCGCGCTAATGACCAATCCGCGTCTGTTGATTCTGGATGAGGCGACCGAGGGTCTAGCACCGCTAGTCCGCGCCGACATCTGGCGCGCGCTCGGCAAACTCAAAGCCGAGAAGCTCGCGATGCTGGTGATCGACAAAGATCTGAAAGCGCTGCTCCCGCTGGCCGACCATCACACAGGACTGGAGAAAGGGCGCGTCGTGATCACCGGAAATTCCGCAGCATTGCAATTGCAGCAAGAGCGATTGCATGCTTTGATTGGCGTGTAAATTTCGGCTGTAACCATCAATAAACGCCGCTCGGCGGATTGCTCCTCGTTGTCCAGATTCGGGGCAATGACTATGCAGTTTTTCCTGCAACCAAACCTTGATCAGCGACTGATTACTCCGATATCCAAATATGATCTGGCGCGCGATGCGAGGTTGTTTGTCGGCGAATTGCGGGATGGGCTCAAGGACACCGCTAATGATTCATTTGTGAGGGGCATTGAGTGGTCGCGCGATGCTCGCGCTTTTGGCAAATGAGCACACCTACCAGAGCGTACGCTCCGGTTGCTCCGCTCCGGGCTCCTAGCACTGCATCCCCCAAAAATAAATTATTAGAAGCACCCTTAAATGCTTTGCTCATAAATTGCGTGCTCGATTTGAGTCATGTATCTGGCGCCACCGATTGTTAAAACAACCCAACAATCTGCCCATCATCGTCAATATCAATCTGTTCCGCACCCGGCACTTTGGGCAGGCCGGGCATGGTCATCACGTCACCGCAGACCATCACGACGAACTCGGCCCCGGCAGCTAGCCTGACTTCGCGCACCGTCAATCGATGCCCCGTCGGCGCGCCGCGCATTGATGCGTCGCTGGAGAACGAATACTGCGTCTTGGCGATACAAATCGGGAAGTGGCCGTAGCCATTGGTTTGCAATCGCTCGATGGCGGCGCGCACCGAAGCGTCGGCATCAACATCCGCCGCGCCATACACTTTTTGTGCGACGGCGCGGACTTTTTCCCACAGCGGCAATGCATCGACGTAAGCAAACGTCAGCTCGCTGGGTTCCTCACACAGCGCGAGCACTTCGCGCGCCATACCGGTTGCGCCTTTGCCGCCTTCCGCCCAATGCGTTGCCAGATGAATCGGTACACCCATCGCGGCGACGCGTTGCGTCAATAGCTCAATTTCTGCCGATGTATCTGCAATGAAGCGATTGATCGACACCACACAGTGCACACCGAACACCTCGCGCAAATTACGGACGTGCCGCTCAAGATTGGCCATGCCGACATCGAGCGCCGCGAGGTTCTCTTGAGAGAGATGTTCGGTCGCGACGCCACCGTGATATTTGAGCGCGCGGATGGTGGCGACGAGCACTACGGCATCAGGTTTGAGTCCACTCTTTCGGCACTTGATATCGATGAATTTTTCAGCGCCGAGATCAGCGCCGAAACCTGCTTCGGTCACCACATAGTCCGCAAGCTTCAACGCGGTTTGCGTCGCGAGCACGGTGTTGCACCCGTGCGCGATATTGGCGAACGGGCCGCCGTGTACAAAGGCTGGCGTGCCTTCCAGCGTCTGCACGAGATTCGGTTTGAGCGCGTCCTTCAAAAGCACGGCCATCGCGCCCTGCGCCTTGAGATCGCTTGCAGTTATCGGGCGTTTATCTCGTGAATACGCGACGACGATATTGCCGAGTCGACGCTTCAATTCTTTCAACGAATCGGCGAGACACAAGATTGCCATGACCTCGGAGGCGGCGACGATGTCGTAGCTGCTCTCTCGCGGAAAGCCATTGGCGGGGCCACCCAACGCCACGGTCACATGGCGTAGCGCGCGGTCATTCATGTCGACTACGCGCTTCCATACGACGCGACGCACGTCAATGTCCAACGCATTGCCGTGATGAATGTGGTTGTCGAGCATCGCGGCGAGCAGATTGTGCGCGGCGGCGATGGCGGCGAAGTCGCCCGTGAAATGCAGGTTGATGTCCTCCATCGGGACGATCTGTGCGTAGCCCCCACCGGCCGCACCGCCCTTCATGCCGAACACCGGGCCCAGACTGGGTTCGCGCAGACAGACTACGGCGCGCTTGCCGACGTAGCTTCCGGCGCGCTTGCCGACGTGACTTCCGGCGCGCTTGCCCAATCCAGAATCCTCCGCGAGCACATGGTTCAGTGCGTCACCCAGCCCAACCGTGGTGGTCGTTTTTCCCTCGCCAGCGGGCGTCGGGCTGATCGCAGTGACCAGAATCAGTTTGCCACTCGGACGACTCGCCAGCGACGCTAAAAACTCGTACGAAAGCTTTGCCTTGGTGCGTCCGTACGGTTCAAGCTGATCGTCGGGAATGTTGAGGGATTGCGCGATGATGTTCATCGGCTGCAACTTGGCTTTTTGGGCGATTTCGATGTCAGAGAGCATGGGCCAGAAGTCTATCGTTCCGGCCGCTTACTCTGATTGATGGATATCCGTAAATGGAGCGCATGCGCTTCTGTGGGTGCGACTCCACCGCGAAACGCGTTCTGCTGGAGAATTGCGGTAGCACCGCTCCGACAACAAAAATGTTATGCCGCGAATTCTCATCCTTGCCGCCGAAATTGAAATCACCGCCATCCGGGCGCAGGGCGCAGGTGGACAGAACGTCAACAAAGTGTCGTCCGCCGTGCAGTTGCGCTTCGACATCAACGCGTCCGGCCTGGCTCACGGCGTCAAGACGCGACTGCTGGCGCTGGCTGATTCACGCATTACGGGCGACGGGGTGCTCATCATCAAAGCGCAAACGCAACGTACGCAGGAGGCGAATAAACGCGACGCGCTGGACCGGCTGCATGAGCTGGTGCAAAGCGTCGCGACACCGCCATTGAAGCGATACGCGACGCGGCCTACGCTGGGTTCGAAAAAGCGGCGGCTGGAGGGAAAAACCATTCGCGCAGTGACGAAGGCGCTGCGTGGGAAAGTAGCTTCGGAGCGCTAAAATTTCTTACAACTTATTGCTGCAAGCGCCATTTTACGGGGGCCACGCACCATTTAGTTCAGTTATCGACTTTATGCATAAAACCGTATACAGCCCCGATAAAAACGTCGTTTCATGCTGGAGCTGTTGGCAATAATTGGCTTCCGGCGTAGGGCGGGCACTGCCCGTCCTGTACCGGTCGCGAAGTGCTGAAATTTGAGGCTTCCGCCTAACGCCCCAAGGCGGGCTGTGCCCGTTAGTCAGATTCCCCAAAAACTCACCTCAATTTTTAACCGCCGCCTTCCCCATCTGCCAAAGCAAAAAACTGTAAATATCGGCCGACATCGCGTTCCTTTGTGTCGCCGTGCTGCCCATGCCGTGACCGGCCTGCATGTCGAGTCGCAACAGGATCGGTTTGCCGCTCGTCGTCGCGGCCTGCAATCGCGCCGTCGCTTTAGCGCTATGCCATACGTCCACGCGCGGATCGTTCACACCGTGCACCAGCATTACCGCAGGATACGACACGCCGTCCTTGATCTGATGATAGGTGCTCATGTCGAGCAACGCTGGGAATTCTGCGGCGTTTTTCACGCTGCCGAATTCGGAAATATTGGTAATGCCGTTCGCGCTTTCCTCGGCGCGGACGGTGTCCATCACGCCGACGTTAAAGATCGCGGCGGCGAACAATTCAGGGGCCGTCGTGATCGCGCGGCCTACGAAAATTCCACCCGCACTGCCACCCGATGCGGCCAGCGTTTTCGGTGACGCGTAGCCTTCCGCGATCAGATATTTAGCGCAAGCAACGCCGTCTTTCCAGGTGTTCGATTTGGTCGCCTTGAAGCCGCCGTGATACCAGTCCTCGCCATAGACGCCGCTGCCGCGCACATTGGCAAACGCGAGCACGCCGCCCTGCTCAATCCACACCATGTTGGTCGCCGAAAAGCGCGCTGTCTCCGAGAAGCCGTAGGCGGCGTAGGCGTTGAGCAGTGTCGGGTTATTGCTATCGCGCTTGAGTCCTTTTTTGTAGAGCAATGTCATCGGCACCATCGCGCCGTCGTGACTCGGCAGCGTGACGTCAACGACTTCGACATCAGGCAGATTCGGCACTTTCGGATTGACGATCAAACCTGAATCGGTTGACGTGTTACCCGTCAACAAAAACGCGCGTGGCAGTTCGGTCCAACCGCTTAGCGTGTAGAGCACATCGCCGTACGCATGCGCGGGATCAGCGTGCGTTTGCGCCGCGCCCTTAAACGGCATCGCGACCGCTTCACCGGCAACATTGCCTGCTTCGTAGCGACGCAATACGACCTGCGTGCCCTCACGCACTGACGCGATGATTGCGTCACGGGTGAGCTGAAAACCTTGCAGCACAGCGTCTTTCGGCGCAGTTGCGACTTGCACGGCGAGCGACAAATCGGGCTTGCGCAAATCAAGCTTTAGCACCTTATTGTGCGGCGCGTTTGCGTGCGAGAGCAGGAACAAATCATTGCCGCGCAATTCGGCGTCCGTGATGCCGTCAGCAAATGCGGAAATCTTCTTCCACTTCAAACTCGCCTGGCCCAAATCGGCCACCTGTGCGACGAACAGAAAGCCCTCCTGCAGGGTCGTATCCGTCGTGCGCGCGATCATCCACGGGCTGCCTGGTGCTGAGAAAATCACACCGACATCAAGCCGCGCAAGGCCGAGATTTGTTGTCACTGTCGGCCCGAAAACCGCCTGCGCTTTAGATTCGGGATCGCCGACCTTTAGCCACAGCACTTTGGTGTCGAGGTAGGCCTCTGACTCAGGTTCGCCCTGCGTCGGCGGTTTCAGCTGGTTGAAGGTCAACGAACGACTGTCGGGCAACCAGTTCACCACAGGCCCGTACACACGCGGAATCGGTGCGCCCATGCTCTTGCCTGTCTTCACATCAAGCACATAAAGTGACGCGTCTTCCGACCCGCCCGCAGACATTCCGTATGCCACGTATTTGCCATCCCAAGACGGCACGAAATAATTAATCGCATGCGGCACGCCGGTACGCTTCGCCGCGACTTCCGCGTTCACCAGCACACGCTCAGTGCCCTTCAAACCGACGCGCATCACGAGCTTGAACTGGCGCTCTCCTTTGGTGCGCTTCATGTAATAAAGCCGATCACCAGGCATGCGCACAATCTCGCGAATCGAGTCGCCGGTTGCATCGGTCAACTCAGTGATGCGCTTTTCCAGCGAATCGCGAATTGAGATTTTGTCCAATGTTTCACGCGCCGCTTCACCTTGCCCTCTCAACCATGCTTGCACCTCGGGGGCTTTCACATTTTCGAAGTAGCGATACGGGTCTTTGACGACTACACCGTGAAGCATTTCGCTGACTTCTTTGACGGCAGCGACAGGTGGCGCGGCCAATGTGCTGGCCATTGAGATTGTGATCAATAGACCCGCGAAAATAAATCGAAGAAAGTGTTGGGAGAAAAACATAAATACGCAATGAAAATGAGCCGCACGCGGCATACCTTTCAATTGTGCATGATTCGCTTCATCCGCCGTTGCCCTTCAATGCGAAGCACGAATCCCGGACGCGCCGCCGGTGATCAACTCGCTACGCAAGGGTTAAAGTGGGCGGCTTCTCCGGGCTACGGATCGACGACTGCATCACGCCACCCAAGCCTTACTGCGGCACCAAAGCTCCGCAGCCAGCGCTGCTTCCTGCGCCACTTTGCTCGGCTCCCGGATGCTGCATTTGTCGTAGTACACACCGGTTTGCGCGCTCACTTCCGGCGAGGTCGCGCAATAGAGCGTCGTCGCTGCGCCTTCTTCGACGGAAATCATGAAAAGTTTCGCCACTGCGCGAAAGGGTTGTGGCAATTTACGCCACACGTCCGACGCCACCACACCAGGATGCAGCGCGTATGTGGTCACACCGGAGCCTGCGAGCGTGCGACCGAGTTCAGCGCTGAACAGCACATTGGCAAGTTTCGACACGCCATATTCCGACAGTCCCGCCTTTCCTATCGTGGGCTTTTGCACCGCCTCAAAGTCGATCCCGGAAACTCGCGTGTGCGCGCGACTGGCGACCGTGACGATGCGCGCCGGTGCAGACTGTTTGATGCAATCGGCGAGCAATTGCGTGAGCAGAAACGGCCCGAGATGATTGGTGCCAAACGCCAGCTCAAAGCCAGACTGGGTGAGGCCCTTCGCACCGGCGAGCCCTGCGTTGTTGATCAGCAAATGCAACGGCAGATCACGCGCCAGAAACGTCTGCGCGCACTGCCGGACCGACGCGAAATCGCCAAGATCGAGGGCGAGCATTTCCACTTGCGAGGTGCCCGTTGCCTTGCGAATTTCCTCGACCGCCGCCTGCCCCTTTTCAATGGAGCGGCATGCGATGAAGACATGCGCGCCGCGCGCAGCAAGTTCGCGCGCAGTAACCAGACCAATACCGGTGTTGGCCCCCGTGATCAGTGCGACACGCCCGGAAAGAGATTGTGAGTCAGCTGGATTCATGAGTGAGAGCTTAACGCCATTTTGCGCGACGGCAAGGACATTTCTGAGGCGGCAATCACGCCGCAGTTGACGTAGCCGACGTGGCGCTTGCGGGCTTTGTCGTCACGACAAACAGCAACGCAAGGGCCGCCAGCAACCACGCCGCAACGGGCAGCCAGGGCTGAATCGACGCGAAGCCCGGTGACTTGTTGAGCTCCGTCCACACAATCATCATGCGTGCCAGCGCGGCGACCGCGAGGAGCGAGAAAATTGCGCCGGTGATGCCGCCTTCGCGCCCACAGGAACCCAGGTTTTGGCCTGTCGCGAGCGCAGCCGTGACCGCGCTCATCATCACGATTCCCCATGCGCCGCCCGCAACCAATTGCGCCACGCTGAGCGCCGCGACGCTGCCCGCCTGAACGACAGCGAATGCCGCAATCGCGCCGACCACGCCACCGGCTGTCATGACTTTGAGCCCGCCGTATCGGCTCGTCAACATCGTCCCCGGCAGCATCAGCACATTGAAACCGATCCAGAAAATTGGCATCAGGTGTTCGAGTTCCACTGGCTTCGCAAACTTCAAAAACATCGGCGCGGCATTCAACGAAAAATGAATCTGAAATCCGAGCCCGAGCAGCGCGATGGCAAGCAGAAATATGCCCAGTGGCGCGCGGGGCTGCACTGACGATATGGGCACATTCAGAGCGGGAGCTGGCATCCCTGCGAGGCTTCGCTCCGCCCACCCGAGACCGAGCGTCACAACGAGCAGCGCGACGCTCGCGAGCGCAAACGGAACGCGCGGATCAAGCTCTCGCAGTGCAACGGTCAGATAAGGCGACACGGCACCGGCAACTCCCAATCCGAACAGCGAGAGCGACGCGAGCCACGGCACAGCACTTCGTGCCGCATATTTTCCGAGCAGCGCCAGCGGTGGCGCGCGCAACACCGATGAACTCGTCGACCAGATGAGGGTGAGCGCGATGAACAACGCTTCGCTGCCAGTCGGCGCAGCAAACGGTAACAGCAGAAATGCGATACAGGAAACACCCGTTGTCACTGCGACAATCATCGACAATCGGCCTACGACTTTCGATACGCGATCGGCCATCTGTCCCATGAGCCAATCCATCACCGCGAAGATCGCCTGATCGAGCATCAGGATCACGATCACCGCCTGCGGTCGAATGCCCACCTGGGCTGCGAGTGCAGGCAGAAAAATCACGTAAACCGTCCAGCAGAGCGTAAAAAAGAACTGCAAAAACGCGAGGTATACGCCAACGCGAAGCGGTTTACTGGACTCCATGACTGAGGCTTCTCCGGGTCCGCAAATCGATTGCGAAGCTTAGCAGGCGTTGCCGCTAGGGTGGGCCATCGATGTTTTGCCACGCTGGCATTCCGACAATTTGCGTCGTCAAATAGCTTATCAACTTTTCTCTGTCGTGACTATTTGATGGGGGCTACGACGAAGTTTGTGTCAAAGTCGACTTTTCGATAATCGCGCACTCCGCCCCTGTATTTAGCGGCTTTTGGCGAAAAGTTCATTTTTCTTCTGGATGCTCAAAGCTCTGGCAAGCATGCAGCAATGCAGCACGGGCCGCCGAGTCATGCGCGCAGCTATCAACGAGTCAACCAAATATGACCGGTTCGGCAGGCACCCTCTCCCGCGGGGAGAGGGTTGGGGTGAGGGACTTGGCACACGTTTCAAGCATCGCGATGCAAGCACCCTCACCCCCGGCCCTCTCCCCCAGAGAGTGGGCGCCATACCGGTTGCAATAGGACATATTTGGTTGACTCAGTAATAACTAGTGCTTGACCGGAAAGTCCTCGTCCCCTCTACCGCAGGCTGAATTTCCGCCGCGAAGTTTTTTGTGAATGCCGTGTTTTTATTGGTTTTCACATCA
>JAYVPF010000043.1:0-2647 GCA_043757535.1 Burkholderiales bacterium | reverse complement strand
GAGCCTCGGCCTCAGTGTTTTGCTCACCCCAGGTCATGGTGCCAAGGCACATGACGGAGACGTTCAGATTGGCGTGAAATAAGGGGCGGCGTTCCATGTGCAGTTCCATAATTTAGACTTGCACAGTCTATAGCGACGTAAGGGCGGATTGAGCGCGAGACAGTATCCGAGTTCGGTACGTTCGACCAAGTATTGAGTCGCTTGCCATCAAAAAAGATGGAACCCACTAAGAGAATGCGCTATCCTCACGATTGTCGGGAGACAAAATTCGGCTCCAAGCCGTGAGGTGATTCGGTTCATCCTATATCTTTCGACACCCCTTTTCCTGTCGCTGCTGCTTGCGAACCACCAACTAGCGCACCAACACCCGCCCGGTTTTCTGCTGTGAGCGGGTGTTCTTTGTCGTAGATGCGCAATGCTGTGGGTGGCTTGCCGCGCTGCTTGGGCACGGGCGGCGCGTCGAGGTCGAGAATTTCCAGCGTTTGCGGCCAGATGAAGTCCAGATAGCGCGCTTCACCGCGCTCGTAGAAACGCTGCAGCGCCCACAGAAAGTAGTCCACCGCCTGTAACCCAGCGTGTTCGCGCGGGAAACCTGAGACTACCTCTGACGGTGCCGGGCGCTTCAGACCCAAGCCATCTTCGAAGGCTTTGTCCTCAGCGTTGATCGCATCGCGAAATGCCTGGCTGCGGGGCTTTTGACCGCGTTGTGCAAACACTACGCGATGCTCGCCGTAACCATGCAATCGCGAAAACAGTCGCCGCGTCATTTCATCGTAAATCTCATGTCCGGCGGGGTTGTAGCGATACGTTGGATCGGCCTTTTTCCGCGCGAGCGCCAGCTCTGCCATTTTGAGTTTGTCGCGCACCGCCGCGACAAACCGCAGCTCGTGTTTTGCCAGCAAGCGAAACACCAAGAATCGAATTTCGCCGGGATCATCCTTCGCATGAAACTGCACCGCCGTGCGCTTACGCGCAGGATCCAGCGAAGGCACGTTTTTGAAGTACGGGTCTGCCGTCACTTCAGCGCGCAGCGCGTCAAGATCAGCAGCCAAGGCTTCGATATCGCGGCACTCCAGCTTGCCGATGATGAAAAAGCGGGAGCATCCTTCGGCGCCAACAACGGGCGTACCGCCCTTGGCGAATAGTGTCGTGTCACCCGCTTCATCTACAAACCAAGTTGTGACATGCTCTTCGCGAGCGAGGTAGGCCGTGCGAGTGTCGGCGTCAACGGGTATACGAATCATGCATCAAGTTTAGAGGGAAAAATCCCCACCAAAACACACTGATCCACAGGGCGGCGACATGAAGGAACGACGGGTGCTGTTGACGCCGTGCTAAGCCTTCTTTCGCCGATACCGTCGCTCATCTGCCCGCCCGTCCGTCTCAATTTCGCCAGAGCGCAACAGCGAGGCCACCAGACTCCACACCGTTTCTTCAATCACCGCGCCGGTTCGCGCGAACCCGAGCGTGCGCGCGAAACGGGTGGGTAGCTCTGCCTTGTCCTGCCACGCGGTTCCGATACAAGTCACGAGCAGCTGCTTCAGAAAACCCCGGTCGTAGCCTTCGATGGTGCGGGACACGAGCGAGAGTTCGCCGCCCTGATTGATCGCGATGCCGCGACGTACTGCGCGGCGTATCCCGTCGTCCAGCGCGTCCGCGATCCTGCTGCCGGTGCGACCAAAGCCCAGCTCATGTGCCGTGTCTCGAATCAGATCATCGCGGGAGAGCGCGCCGTCCCTCGCCAACACAGCGCGCACGGCGCACATCATGTCCCAGTCATCAATATCTTCGATGCGCCGCGTCGACGCGCTGGCTTCGGCGCCCTTTGGCGACGCTGCTGTATTTTCGGGCCCCGCCCCGACCTGGCCGCGAGCGCTGGCGGTCGCCAATTCGTCAAGGTCAGACTCGGGATCGAACAGACTCATGGTGCCGCCGATGCCGCCGGGGGCTGTGCCCGTGGTTGCAGCGGTTGCCGCCTGTTTCGCATGCTTTTTTCCGGCCTTAAGTTGCGCCGCAACCGTCGCCTGCTCTGCCGCGATGGTCGCGGCGTCGGGCGGCGGATGGTCGAGCGAGAACGCGCCGCCGTTGCCCGCACCGTCCGGCCAACCGCCGTGCGCGTTAATCGTCTCATCCACCTGCTGCATCAGACCCTGAGTCGCCTCCAGCGCGGCATACACGCGCAGCCAATGCGTAATGTCCTCATCCGACAGGCTGCGGCCCGCCTTGCGCCTATCGTCCAGCCACTTGTGCAGCACCTGATAGCCGCCTATCGTGTGCTGCCAGACGCCAACACGAACATTGGCAAAGCCGCTCGTCGCGTTGATAAACACCTTGCCAAGCGTTTCAAGTCCGAGCGCAGATACGGCATCGGTGGCTTCCTGATCCGTTCGCCCTGAGCTTGTCGAAGGGTTGAATATCGCAGCATCAACTGCCGTCAACTCCGCCAGCGTTCGCCCTTTCTCCGCCACCTTCAGAAGCGTTCGGTCAGCGCCAAACCACATTGGACGGGTTCTCTGCCCAACGAGCGGAATTGGGTTGAGTTGAGATTGCTGATCCTGTCAACATTTCGTTGAGTGATTAAGCGAATCATTAAAGGCTGATTCGCGGGGCCTGTTTAGGTGACATCTCTGCACTCATCGAGCACAGG
>JAYVPF010000042.1:0-2648 GCA_043757535.1 Burkholderiales bacterium | reverse complement strand
TTGGCACCGGTGTCGCGGACGACAAATCGATCTATCCGTACGTGCCGGACATGATCAAGTTCTACCTCAACGAAGAGCCGATTTTGAACAACGTGACGACGTATCAGTGTCGCAAGCCCACCGACCTTTCGTACGTGCTCGCGAACATGAAGGATCTCGTCGTCAAGGAAGTGCACGGCGCTGGGGGTTACGGCATGCTGGTCGGTCCTGCGGCAACGGCAAAAGAGGTTGCGGATTTCGCGCTAATTGTGAAGGCGAACCCAAGCAATTACATTGCGCAGCCCACTCTGTCGCTGTCAAGCTGTCCGACGTTCGTTGAGGCGGGCATCGCGCCGCGTCACATCGATTTGCGACCGTTTGTATTGACCGGTCGCGAGGTGCGCATGGTGCCCGGCGGGCTCACGCGCGTGGCGTTGCGCGAAGGCTCGCTGGTGGTGAATTCGTCGCAGGGCGGCGGCACCAAAGATACCTGGGTGTTGGGCGAAGATGAAGCTCCCCCAGCCAAAGCACCGGAGGGCAAGTAATCATGCTGAGCCGCGTTGCCTCCCACCTCTACTGGATGAGCCGCTACATGGAGCGCTCGGAAAACATGGCGCGCATTCTCGACGTTACGCAGTCGCTCGCGATGCTGGATCGCTCGGCCGATTCCGGCGGCGCAATGACGCCGATCGTTATCACCGAAGCGCAGACCGAATTCGCAGCAACAAAACTCACCGCCACCTATGCCAACGTGATCGCGTTTCTGGCGTGGGACATGAAGCACCCCTCGTCGATCCGCAACTGCATCGAAGCCACGCGTGAAAATGCACGCGCCGTGCGCGGCTCGATCACCAGCGAGATGTGGGAAAACATCAACGACACCTGGATTGCATTTCAGGAAAAGTCCAAGAACATTGACCCGATGATGACCGGCAATGAATTCTTTGAATGGGTCAAAGAGCGCTCGCATTTGTTCCGTGGCGTCACCTTCGCCACCGCGCGCCGTGACCAGCCGTATCACTTTACGCGCCTCGGCACCTTCATCGAACGGGCCGACAACACGGCGCGTATCTTGAACGTGAAATATGCGGAGGAAGCGCCTGATTCATTCGACGAAAAAGAAGTCGACAAAGAGACCGATTACTACCGCCTCTCAGCCGTGTTGCGCTCAGTCTCCGCGCTTGAAGCGTACCGCGACACGTACCGCGATGTGATCGACGCAAGGCGCGTCGCCGAGATCATGATCTTCGACGCCAAGCTGCCGCGTTCGTTGCGCTACTGCATGGATGAGACCACACTGGTTCTAGACGAACTGCCATCAGGAAGTGGTCGCATCGCACGCCGCATCGCCTCAGAAATCAACGCGAAGCTGCGCTACGGCACCGTTGACGAAGTCTTCGACTACGGGCTAAAACGGTATCTCGCGGATTTTTTGGTGGATATGGAGCGGCTGGGTACTGCCGTGAATGCTGCGTACATGGAGTTGCACTGAAACATTGCGTGTCGTCGTAAGCGTAGGTTGTCGGGTGCGCACCCAACTTTGCCGACGCAGCGCAGTGCCCTAGATAAAATCGGGGTTGTTTCTGCCTTCACCCGCACTTTCGCGAGCCCAATCATGACTTACTGTGTTGCCATGTCCCTGCATGAGGGCATGCTTTTCGCCTCGGATTCCCGCACCAATGCGGGCGTCGATAATGTGTCGACGTTTTCCAAAATGAGTGCCTTTGAAGTGGCCGAGGGGCCACATCAGCGCTGCATCGTCGCAGTGAACGCGGGTAATCTGGCGACGACGCAGGGCGTCGTGAGCAATCTTCGGCGTAAGGCGCTGGTGGACGAAACGCACATCCTGAATGCGCCTTCGATGTTTGATGTGGCAGAGCTGTTTGGGCAGGCCATCAAGACAGCGATTTCGCATGCCGAGGAAAATCAGCTCACGCAATCCTCGGTCGATTTCACCTGCACGTTTTTGGTCGGCGGGCAAATTCGTAACGAAGCGCCGCGGCTATTCCAGATTTATCCGCAGGGAAATTTCATCGAAGCGACTAGCGACACGCCCTACTTTCAAATCGGCGAGAGCAAATACGGCAAACCCATCATTGATCGCGTCGTTCGTCCCGAAACACCGATGGCTGAGGCATTGAAATCGGCGATGGTGTCGTTTGATTCGACGATGAAATCGAATTTGTCCGTGGGTTTGCCGATTGATGTGCTGATCCTGAAGCGCGATCATTTGAAGCCGTCGCTGCGCTACCGCGTCACCGAAGACGACGCGTATTTTCAAAACATTCGCAAGGCTTGGGGGCAAGGCTTGCGGCAGGTGTTTCAGGGCTTGCCGCAGCCGGACTGGTTTCATCATTGAACGACACCGTGGGTGCGGTGGCAGCGAAGCAAAGCGAGCCGCGCTACATCGTTCTGCTGGCGCTACTGCTCGGTAGCCAGCCGGTCGCGACCGATCTCTACCTGCCTGCGCTCCCGGCCATTGCCGCCGAGCTGGGTAACCCGGCGCTGACGCTGACCGGCTTGATGCTGGCATTCGGTTTTGCCCAATTAATCCTCGGCCCACTGTCGGATCGTTACGGTCGACGGCCCGTGTTGTTAGCCGGATGCGCCGCCTATGCGCTGACATCCTTTGCGGGCGCATGGGTCACCACACTTTTCTGGCTGGTCGT
>JAYVPF010000041.1:0-2652 GCA_043757535.1 Burkholderiales bacterium | reverse complement strand
ATGCGCTCATCGCGATTGGTCCAGTCGGCGCGCATCAGCGTCACCTTCTTTTGTTCAAACAGTGCCTCAATTTCAGCGCGAGTGAGCACTAACCGCTTATTGGCCTGACAGCTCACGCACCACGCGGCCGTGAAGTCAACGAACACCGGTTTGCCGTCGGTGTTGAGCTTGGCAACCGTTGTCGGATCCCAAGGCTGCCAGCTCGCGCTGCCAGATTTCGCTGTGCTCGTTGCCGCCTGCGATGGCTCGGACGCCGGCCACGCCAAAGCCGTCGCGATGACCGCCGCTGCGACGCCAGCCCAGCGCACGCCGCTTTTCGCTGAGCCGATCAACCACGCTGAAAACGCCAAACCTACGAGCCCCAGCAGCACAATCGCCGCACCATCAGCCCCCGCTTGCAACGACACCACCCAGACCAGCCAGACCACCGTCAAAAACATCGGAAACGCCAGCAATTGCTTGAACGTCACCATCCATGGCCCCGGACGCGGTAGCTTGTCGAGCCACTTCGGAAACCATGCGAGCAACACGTAAGGCAGCGCCATGCCGATGCCTAAAGCAGCGAACACGGCGAGCGCTGCCGCAACGCTTTGCGTCAGCGCAAAACCAAGCGCTGCGCCCATAAACGGCGCAGTACAGGGGCTCGCAGCAATCACCGCCAGCACGCCCGAGAAAAACGCATCGACGCCGGGATGTTTTGCCTGCATCGAGAGCAGTGAAGAAGGCGCAAGTTGACCCACCTCAAACGCGCCCATCAGGTTGAGCCCAATCAGGAAAAAAATCACCGCCAGCACCCACACGACACCAGGATTCTGAAGCTGGAAGCCCCAGCCGACGGCACTGCCAGCGCTCTTGAGCGCGAGCATCACGCCTGCGAGCGCGAGGAAGGAGAGGACGACGCCGATGGCGTAGAACAGACCGTGTTGGCGCATTTCCCGCTGTAGTCCCCTCCCCCCCGTTGGGGGAGGGTTAGGGAGAGGGGGGTGGCAAGTAGCGGAGCCAAGGTGGCTGCCAATTCCACCGTCACCCTCTGCCCAACCCTCTCCCCTCAAGGGAGAGAGGGCCGAACCCTTGTCACTACCACCATGCTTCGCAAACGACAAAATCTTGAGCGACAGCACCGGAAACACGCACGGCATCAGGTTCAAAACCATGCCGCCGATGAACGCAAGTAACAAGGCTGACCAAAACGTCACATCACTTGTGGTGGCCACCGCATCACCGATATTGGCAGCGCCACCGTTCAACGCGACGGCAGACGAAGGTAATGAAAATGCGCTGGTTGCCACCGTTGCCAGTGTCGTTCCTGAGAACTCGCCTTTGGTCGCCAGCGCGCTTGTTGCGGCCAGCACAATCGGCATCCGATCCGGCAGCTTCACGCCGTCAACGAGTTTCAGTTTGACCGCGTATCCGTTTTCAGTGCGATGGACCTGCTGCACGGAGGGATCGCTGATTTGCTCAGGTACCGGGAATACGTCGAGCGCGCTGAGCTTGGCCGCATTGGCGGGCGCAACAAGCTCCAGCCATACGTCGCGGGACGGATTCACGGCCGTGTGCAGCGTTGCTTTCCAGGCCGATGCGTCACCGGGCATCGCAGCACGCGCGGCAGCAAATCGCTGTGCAGCGTCGCCGGGCTTCACTTCTTTACCGACGGGTAGCGTCAGTGCGATATTGCCCTCTTCCGGGATGCAAACATCTTTGCACACCAACCATTCGGCCTTGCCCTTGAGCGTGACGCTGCCGCCGACTTTGGCTGTCGTCGGTACGCTGACAGTCACCAGCAAAAGAATGTCGCCCTCAAAACCAAAATTGACAATCGGCCCCGTCGCGAGGCGTTTCGGTGTTGGCCATTCGATATCGCCGATGCCGTATCCAGGGGGTACGTCCCACGTGATCCTGGTCGGATAGCCGGAATCGCCGGGGTTTTTCCAGTAGGTGTGCCAATGCGGCGCGTGCTTGATAGACAGGCCGACGGTGTTCTTCTCGCCCGCCACCAGTGCCGTTTTCTCGGCAATGAGCTCGACCTCGGCGTGGTCGGTTTTGATCGGTGCGGCACTGAGCAATGACGAAATGACAACCGCTGTCATTGCCGCGAAGGCGGGAATCCAGGCCGAGCGTCGAGGTCGTCGAGAGGTAAACGGGTAATCGGGCATGAAGGGCTAATCGGTGATGGCTTCCCGCCGGTGCGGGAACGACAGTGAGTGAAGGGCAGGAGTGAGAGCAGAACCCGCAAATTTGGTTCCGTCCTTGCCACGCCGCAGAACCTTACAATTCAAGGGTTTAGAGCCAATTTTAGAGCGCTTCCGCACTGCGCGGAATATGCGCACGCAAAGTCCCAAAGCCAAGATGGAAACCACTTACCACCACAAGGCGGTTGAAGCCGCCGCGCAGTCCCACTGGACTGCCACCAACGCCTACACCGTCATCGAGAACGATCCACGTTTTCCGAAGGGCAAGTATTACGCCTGCTCGATGCTGCCGTATCCATCTGGCAAGCTGCACATGGGCCACGTGAGGAACTACACGATCAACGACATGATGTACCGGCAGCTGCGCATGCGCGGCTACAACGTGTTGCAGCCGATGGGCTGGGACGCGTTCGGCCTGCCCGCCGAAAACGCGGCGATGAAAAATAACGTGCCGGTCGCGAAG
>JAYVPF010000040.1:0-9844 GCA_043757535.1 Burkholderiales bacterium | reverse complement strand
GTGCTCGGGCAGGAGGGACGCTTTAATGGCGACGACATGATCACGCTCTTATTGCAACAGCCCGCAACGGGCGAATTTGTCGTCGGCAAGCTGTGGCGTGAATTTGTGTCGCCACAACCAGATACTGCTGCCGTCAAGAAACTGGCCAACAACTGGCGCGCCGCGAACTACGAAATCAAACCGCTGTTGCGAGAGATGCTGCTCTCGGAGGCGTTCTGGGCGTCGGAGAATCATGGCGTGCTCGTGAAATCGCCTGTTGATCTGGTGATCGGCTCACTGCGTCAGTTCAGGTTTTCGGTGGAAGACCCTGCGCCGTTCGCGGTGATCCTGCGCCAGCTTGGACAGGATCTGTTCAACCCGCCAAACGTCAAAGGCTGGCCGGACGGTGAGGCTTGGCTCAACACCACGACGCTACTGGCGCGCAAAGGATTTTTGAACCGGCTGTTCAGGGCCGATGAGATGGTGAAGCCCGCAGGCGTAACCGCAGCGATGAACACTTCGGCGATGGCGGCTAAACCCTCCAGCGAACCGACGGACACGATGACAGCCCAAAGCGCCGCCCAACTGATGGACAAGGATTTGATCGGAGCCGGGCGTCAGCGTGCGCAAGTGCGTCTGGCAGCGCGCGGAACGGACACGATGGCGACCGCCGCGCTTCCAGCGTTCGGCGTCGCTAATCAGCTACGTGGCCAATATTTCTTCAACGCCGAACAATGGTTCGCACAACAGAACACTGGGATGAATTCCGACATCGTCTGGCGCACTGTGCTCGCCGGTCCGCCAGTGCAAGCATCGCAGGACGTGCCGCCCACGTTGGTCGGCCTGCGCAGCCTCGCACTCGACCCGATGTATCAACTCAAGTAGGAAGGCCGCATGACGATGAACCGCAGAAATTTTTTGACCACAGTCGGCGCGGGTGCCGGGGTGATGGCGCTACCGAGCTTCGCACAACCTGTGTCGATTCCAAACTACACACGCCTGCTGATTCTCGTGGAGCTAAAAGGCGCGAACGACGGCCTCAACACCTTCATCCCCTACGCCGACGACGCCTACGCCACGCTGCGGCCCACCATCGGCATCAAGCGCGATCAGGTGCTGCAAATGTCCGACAAATTCGGCCTGCATCCTGCGCTCGACACCCTGATGCCGATCTGGAACAGGGGCGAAATGGCTGCCGTCACCGGCCTCGGCTATCCGCAGCCGAACCTGTCGCACTTCCGCTCGATTGAGATTTGGGACACGGGGTCGAATTCCAGCCAGTATCTGAACGAGGGTTGGCTCGCGCGCGCGTTCGGCTCGGTCGCGCCGCCGAAATCGTTTGTCGCCGACGGTATCGCCATCGGGGGCGGCGATCTCGGCCCGTTTGCGGGCGGCGCGATGGGTTCACGCGCTTTGTCCATCGCCTCCACCGAAGCGTTTTTACGACAAGCCAAACTCGCCGATCCGCATGGGCGCGCCAGTAATTCAGCGCTGCAACACATCCTGAAAATTGAAGGCGAAGCGCAAGCCGCCGCACTCAACATTGACCCCAAAGTTACGCTGAAGACCGAGTTTCCGACGCACGCCTTCGGCCAGCAAGTGAAGACGGCCATGCAGGTCGTCGCCGCGTCTCCGGGTGTCGCCGCGATGCGCGTGGGCCTCGGCTCGTTCGATACACATCAAGGCCAACTCGGCACGCAAGCGGGCCTGCTCAAGCAACTCGGCGAGGGCATCAAAGCGATCAAGGACGCTAGCGTCGAACTCGGCCGCTGGCAGGACACGCTCGTCGTCACCTACTGCGAATTCGGTCGCCGCGCCAAAGAAAACCAAAGCGCTGGCACTGACCATGGCACCGCCAATACTCAATTCGTCTTGGGTGGCGCAGTCAAAGGCGGCATCAAAGGCATGCACCCGTCGCTCACGCAACTCACCACTGAGGGCAACTTCATTCACAGCGCGGACTACCGCTCGCTTTACGCCAGCGTTCTACGCGACTGGTGGGGTTTCTCGGGCGCGCAGAGCGAGACGGTTTTGGGCGGGAAGTACGCCTCGATTCCGTTGTTTGTGTAGTCGGGAGCTTCGCCCACCGAACGCGATCTGCCAAACAGCTTTCCGATGTACCGCATATTTCATTGGGGCTGAGGGTCGATTTGATCGTTTAGTACCGATAAAGCAAGGCGTTCAGACAAAAGCTGCTAGTCAAATTTAGTTGCTTGATTGCGGCGGCGAGGCAAGATTTTCAGCACGGCACGGCGCGCATCATTTGACATTGCGCTCCAACTGGCGATCTCGTCCAGCGTTCGTGCACAACCAACGCAAAGCCCATCATCAGGCTCGATGATGCAAATCTGGATGCACGGCGATGGAGCCTCCCCGACATGCGCAGCCACCCCAAACAAATCGCGAAAACTCATACCGCCTTCACCCTTTAGCGCCGATCGTGCGGCGAACATTGTCTGTAGTGGCCGCAGCGAACGATTCAGCCGCAATGCCGCGCGCCGACGCCAAAAGTACTCCGATCTGAGGCAGAAAAACAGGACTGTTGCGCACAGTCGAACCCATCGTACCAAGAAAGCTTGGTGGAATGTCGGGGGCGTCGGTTTCTACCACGACATTTTCAAGCGGAACGTGGTGCAACAACGCCCTAATCCGTTGCGCTTGAGGAAACGTCGCTGTCCCGCCAAAACCCAGGCAAAAACCAAGTTTCACGAATTCCGACGCTTGCTGCGCGCTGCCGTTAAACGCATGCGCAAAGCCG
The DNA here is from genome assembly GCA_043757535.1 of Burkholderiales bacterium. Lineage (GTDB taxonomy): Bacteria > Pseudomonadota > Gammaproteobacteria > Burkholderiales > Casimicrobiaceae > Casimicrobium. The sequence continues at coordinate 7,107 of JAYVPF010000040.1, read as the reverse complement.
CCGCGCACCTTGATGCGCCGCAAGTGCTTGAGGATGTGATCCTGACTGCGGCGCACATGCAGCGAGACTGGTAGATCAAAATCACGCGCGATTTTTAGTTGTTCAACAAAGAACCATTCCTGCTCGAACTGATTGAAATCGGGGACAAAAAAATCAAGCCCGATTTCGCCGATCAAATCGGGTTTCTCGCGCTCCACGCAATGACGCAGCACCGCGATATGCTCGCGCGACGAGTGCCCCGCTGGCCCAGCAACCCACATCGGATGAATGCCGAAGCCAGTCAAGCAGCCGTAGCGCTCACGCGTAGCTCGTGCCTGTGCAAAGTGATCGACATGACCAGGAAGGTTGATGATTGCCTCCACGCCGTTGGCGCGCGACTGCGCGACTACTTCGTCTCGATCAGCTTCGAATTCTGGCGAATCGAGATGACAATGGCTGTCGATCCACATTGAGGTTATGCCGCTCGCTTCGCCGTCAGAGCGCGGCTCACTCGCGAATGCGGCGCACGTCCGAGCACGTGCGAGATGAACTGCCCGGCGTCACACACGCGGTCGAGATCAATTCCGGTTTCTATACCCATTCCGTGAAGCATGTAGAGCACATCCTCCGTGGCGACGTTGCCGGTTGCACCTTTTGCGTATGGACAACCGCCAAGCCCTGCAACCGATGTGTCGAACGTGCTCACGCCCAGTTCGAGGCAAGCCAGTACGTTCGCGCACGCCTGACCATAGGTGTCGTGAAAGTGGCCGGAGATTTGATTGATGGGAAACGCTCTTGCCGCCGCTTCAAAGACGGCAGAAACGCGCGCCGCCGTGCCAACGCCAATAGTGTCCGCGATGCCAATATCGTCACAACCTAAATCGGCAAAACGACAGACACAATCGACGACCGACTCAATCGAAACCTCGCCCTGATACGGGCAGCCGAGCGCGCAGGACACTGCCGCGCGCACACGCATGGCATTCGCTTTCGCAGCTTCAGCGACGGGCCGAAACCGCTCAATGCTTTCGGCAATCGAGCAATTGATGTTTTTCTGCGAGAACGCTTCGGACGCCGCCCCGAATATCACGACTTCATCGGCACTTGACGCCAGCGCGCCCTCAAAGCCCTTCATATTCGGCGTCAGCACCGAATAAATCACGCCGGGTTTGCGCCTGATTCCTGCCATGACTTCAGTCGAAGTTGCCATCTGTGGCACCCATTTCGGCGATACGAACGACCCGGATTCGATGTTGCGAAAACCCGCGTCGCTCAGGCGATTAACCAGCTCGATCTTGACCGACGCGGGCACGTCCAGCTTCTCGTTTTGCAGGCCGTCGCGGGCTCCGACTTCTACGATGTTGACGTGCTTGGGATATTTCATGATTGCCTCAATAACCCACGTTGGGATCAACGATTCCCGACACAACCTCACCGCGTTCCATCGCAGAAATCTTGGCGACAATCTGCGCACAGGCGTCCTTGATAGGCGTCGTCGCCGCGATGTGCGGAGTCACAATCACATTCGGATGCGTCCAGTATGAATGATCCCTCGGCAACGGTTCTTCGTGAAACACGTCAAGCAAGGCACCGCCCAACTGCCCGCTTTCAAGCGCCGCGACGACGTCCGCGTCCACCAGATGACCGCCGCGCCCCGCACTGACGAGGAATGCGCCGGGTGGGAGCTGCGCGAGGCTCGAAGCGTTGAGGATGCCCCTGGTTGATTCGGTGAGCGGCAGCATCGAAACGAGTACATCACAACCGGAAAGAAACGTCGGCAATGTGTCGTGACCGGCAAAGGTCAACACATTCTCAATCTCATGCTTTGAGCGCGACCAGCCGCGCACCGAATAGCCAAACGTGGCAAGCCTCAATGCCACCGTTCCGCCCATTTCACCAAGCCCCATCACGCCAACCGTTGGTCGCCGCACATTGCCGCGATCTTCGTGCTGCTCCCAACGAATAATTCGCTGCTGAGCGTGATAAATCTGCATGTGCCGCTGATGATGAATAACGCCGTAAATCGCGTATTCGGCCATCTGTTGCGCCATACCGGCGTCTTCAAGGCGGATGATCGGCATGTGCGCAGGCACGGCATGCATCGCGAGAATTGCGTCGACGCCGGCACCGTAGTTGATCACGGCCTTGAGCGTCGGTTGCCGCGCAAATAGTTCCGCTGGCGGCTTCCAGCCGACCACGTAGTCGCAAGGTTCGTCCGACGGCCAAGGGAAGTACTGCCAGTCCGGTTGATGTTTTTTCAGCTCGGCGATGATGCCGGGAACGATATCGAGGCCGGTGGATTGAACGAGGATTTTCATGCGTTAGTAGTCGCGGATGCGGATGCGGGTGCATCGGACGACGCAAGCGCGACTAGCTCAGCGCCTTCTTTCACCTGATCTTTGGCTGCGAAATAAATCGCCTCGACGACACCGTTGAGTGGCGCAACGATGGTGTGCTCCATCTTCATCGCTTCCATGATGATGAGTGGCTGCCCCTTCTTCACGCTGTCACCAACATTGACCAGCACGCTGACCACGGAACCGGGCATTGGCGCGGTCAAGTGTCCACCGTGACCTTCGTCTACCTCCGGTGGCGCATAGCGATCCACTGCATCAAATTCATAACGCTCGCCCGCGAGCAGCACGACACGATGCATGTCAGAGCGCAGGACGCGCGCAGCGAATTGAGTCTCGCCTAACGTTAAAGTGATGCACTCGCCTACGATGCGCGCCGCCGCGCACGGCTTGCTGTTCGGCAGGCGCAACATGAACCCATCACCGCCGGGTACGATGCCAACCGCGTAACGCAACTCGCCTTGCGCATATTCAAAGTCGATGCTGCTATCTGGCTGGTTCGGCCAGAACGCGTCGACCATTGCCCACGGCGAAGCAGGCTCACCTGCAATGCGCGACGCAGCGCGGGTCGCGTCGCGAGCAGCCGACCATTCGACCAACGCAGAAGCCGCGAGCGCGGCGTCCGTTGGGGCGGGAAGCGGCGGCAACAAGTCACTGGCGTAGCGCCCAATAAATCCGGTATCAATGTCACCCGCAGCAAACGCCGGATGCCGCGCGACGCGCTGCAGGAATTCGACGTTGTTGGTGAAGCCCACAACGGCGTATTCATCCAGCGCCAAAGCGAGCCGTTGCAGCGCCTGCTCGCGGTTCTCGCCATGTACGATGAGCTTCGCGATCATCGGATCGTAGTTAGGCGAAATCTCGTCGCCTTCGCGCACACCGGTGTCGATGCGCAGCACATCGCTAGTGGTAGGCGTTCGCAACAAATTAATCGGCCCGGTCGCAGGCAAAAAATGGTTCCGTGGATTCTCAGCGTAGACGCGCGCTTCGAACGCATGCCCGTTGATGCGCAGCTCATCCTGAAGCTTCGGCAAGCGCTCACCGGAGGCAACGCGCAACTGCCACTCAACGAGATCAAGCCCCGTGATCATTTCGGTCACAGGATGCTCGACCTGAAGTCGCGTATTCATCTCCATGAAATAGAAGCGCCCGGAGGTCGCAAAATCATACTCAGCGATGAATTCCACCGTGCCCGCGCCAACGTAACTCACGGCTTTCGCTGCGGCGACCGCGGCTTCACCCATTTGCCGACGACGCGCTTCGGTCATGCTGGGCGCCGGTGCTTCTTCCATCACCTTCTGGTGTCGCCGCTGCAATGAGCAATCGCGCTCAAACAGGTAAACGCAATGCCCGAGTTCATCCGCAAACACCTGAATCTCGATGTGGCGCGGGCGTTGCAGGTAGCGCTCGATCAGCACGTTGTCATCGCCGAACGAATTCTTCGCTTCACGTTTGGCCGAAGCCAGAGCAGACGCAAATTCGTCCTCGTTCTCGGCGACCTTCATGCCTTTGCCGCCGCCGCCCGCGCTCGCCTTGATGAGCACAGGAAAGCCGATGCGCTTCGCCTCGTTCGCGAGCAGTGTTTCGTTCTGGTCAGCGCCGTGATAGCCCGGCACCAGCGGCACGCTCGCTCGTTCCATCAAACGTTTCGATTCAGACTTGAGCCCCATCGCCTCAATCGCAGCGGGCGGAGGCCCAATGAACACGATACCGGCATCGGCGCACTGCTGCGCGAAGGCTACGTTTTCCGAAAGAAATCCATAGCCTGGATGCACGGCCTGCGCGCCCGTGCGCTTGGCGATTTCGAGCACCTTGTCGCCGCGCAGATAGGAATCCTTCGGTGCCGCGCCACCAAGATAGTGCGCCTCATCACAAGCCGCCACATGCATCGCGTTGCGATCCGCATCCGAGAAGACGGCAACTGTCTGAATACCCATGCGCCGTGCCGTTCGTGCCACACGAACAGCGATTTCGCCGCGATTGGCAATGAGTATTTTGCTGAACATATCTCTATTCCTTGATCCATGACGGTTTGCGCTTTTCAAGAAAAGCGCGAATGCCGTCCTTCGCTTCGACCGTTGAGCGAATCTGCGCGATGCGCTCGACCGTATCTTCCATCAGCTCGTCATCAATTGACTTTTGCGACACCGCCTGAATGAGATTCTTGGCGGCTTCAATGGCTTTCGGGCTGTTGGCGAGCAGCGTGGTGCAGAGTCCCGCGATCTGCTCATCCATCGCCTCGACGCTCGATGCCAGATCATGCAACAGACCGATTCGAAACGCTTCGGCACCTGTGAAGCGCTCGGCCGTAACGAAGTAGCGATGTGCATAGCGCGCGCCAATCGCTTCGATCACGTAGGGGCTGATGACCGCCGGGATGATGCCCAGCTTGACCTCGGACAACGAGAACAGCACGTCCGCCACCCCGATGGCAATGTCAGCCGCTGCGACCACGCCAACGCCACCCCCGAAGGCGTTTCCCTGTACTCGCGCTATCACGGGCTTTGGACAGGCGTAAATTGCGTTCAACATGAGCGCCAGCTCGCCCGCGTCCTCACGGTTCTGATCCTCGTCGTAGTCCGCCGCGCGCTTCATCCAGTTCAGGTCAGCCCCCGCACAAAAGCTCTTGCCTTCCGCCGCGATCACGATGACGCGAACGTTCTCGTCTTCGCCGAGATCGCGAAACGCCTCAATGATTTCGCGAATCATCACTTCGTCGAATGCGTTGTGAACCTCAGGTCGGTTCATCGCGATCATTGCGACGCCGCGTGCGTCGCGTTCAATTTTCAAAGTCGCCAGTTTCGACTCAGACATGGTTATACCTCTCAAACAATGCTTCGAGTCGGGCCAGTGAAATTCCGTTGTCGTCTTTCGTATCAAGCAGCCAGGGCAACTCTTGCCGGACAATCAGCAAGTTGAGTTTTGGCTGTCTCTGCAACACGCCTTCTATGTCCGACCAATCGTGGTCTCTTCCTGCAAATGCTTTGTAGACAATAAAGTCCTCGGCGCTACATATTCGTAACCCCGCAAAGTCGTCCTTACTGGCACTCAGTGTTGCACGATTGACAGTGGCTTCTTCGTAGGGAAAGCCAACCAGTCCAATGTCAAGGCCAATCCCATTTTCATGCCGAAGCAGCAGCACGCGTGAGCGAATTGCAAACTCACCTGCATCAGGCCGACGCGGTTCAAAGCGACTCAGTAGCGCGTCGATAAATGCTTCTTCTTCGCCAAAACCTGTGAGCAAGGAAACATCGGCGTCCTCGGTGTAGCGAGGTTGTCCCCAGCGTGCATTCGCGATGCCGCCGATAAAACAAAAATTCCAATGCTTCGATTGACAGAATGTCTGCAAATCGAGCGCTGCTTGTACGAGGCTGCTAACGGCGACCATACGCATAAGCCGAAGAAAAGAGCGCGCTTAGGTGAACCAGCTCGCTTGACTTTTCAATCCCCGCAGCCTGACGAATTTGCTTACCGAGCGTCAGTCTATTGAGCGACAACAGGCCATCGGCATCGTCCATTGCGCGAAGCCGATCCATGTTCTCCGTTTCCAACGCGGCAGACGCAATACGCCAGTAGTCAGCGGGCGATTTCTGGGGTACGGTAGTCATTGCATTACATCCGGAATACGCCAAACTTCGTATCCTGAATCGGTGCATTCAAACTTGCAGAGAGGCCAAGACCGAGTACGCGTCGGGTATCGGCCGGATCAATGATGCCGTCGTCCCACAGGCGAGCCGTGGCGTAGTAGGGGTGACCTTCGCGCTCGTATTTTTCAATGATCGGCGCTTTGAACGCGGCCTCTTCGTCTTTCGACCAAGTACCGCTTTTCGCTTCGATGTTGTCGCGTTTGACGGTCGCCAAAACGCTCGCCGCCTGTTCGCCACCCATGACGCTGATGCGTGCATTGGGCCACATCCACAGGAATCGCGGCGAGTAGGCGCGGCCACACATGCCGTAATTGCCCGCGCCAAAACTTCCGCCTATGATGACAGTGAATTTCGGCACGTTGGCGCAGGCGACAGCGGTCACCATCTTCGCACCATGGCGCGCGATACCTTCGTTTTCGTACTTGCGACCCACCATGAAACCGGTGATGTTCTGCAGGAACACGAGCGGAATTTTTCGCTGGCAGCACAATTCGATGAAGTGCGCGCCTTTCAGTGCAGATTCGGAGAACAGCACGCCGTTGTTGGCGATGATGCCGACGGGCAAGCCGTAGATTCGCGCGAAGCCGGTGACCAAGGTCATGCCGTAGCGCGGTTTGAATTCGTCGAAATCGCTGCCGTCGACGATGCGTGCGATGACCTCGCGAACATCGAACGGTTTGCGGGTGTCGACGGGAATCACGCCGTATAGCTGATGCGGATCGAACAGGGGTTCCAAGCTCTCCGTCATAGCAAGTTGAGCCGGTTTAATCGTGTTCAGATTGGCGACGGCTTGTCGCGCAAGGCCCAGCGCGTGCGCATCGTTTTGTGCGAGCTGATCGGCGACGCCAGACAAGCGAGTGTGAACGTCGCCACCGCCCAGATCTTCCGCAGTCACCACTTCACCGGTCGCAGCCTTCACCAGCGGTGGCCCCGCGAGAAAGATCGTACCCTGATTTTTTACGATGATGGATTCATCGCTCATCGCGGGCACGTAGGCGCCGCCTGCCGTGCATGAGCCCATGACGACCGCGATCTGCGCGATGCCCGCCGCGCTCATCGTCGCCTGGTTGTAGAAGATGCGTCCGAAATGGTCGCGATCAGGGAACACTTCGTCCTGATTCGGCAAA
>JAYVPF010000039.1:0-9850 GCA_043757535.1 Burkholderiales bacterium | reverse complement strand
GCTTCAAATCTCGGATCAGGGCGAATGTCGGGGTCGCCTTCTTTTGGTTACTTTTCTTGGCGAAGCAAGAAAAGTGACTGCCCTGCGGCATGAGCAGCTCGTGGCAAAGATCGGTCTTCATTTCACCTTCACCCTCTCCCTAACCCTCTCCCCTCAAGGGAGAGGGGACTGAAGTAGCGCGGCAACCACGATTGCATGCGCCTGCCTAACCCTCTCCCCTCAAGGGAGAGGGGACTGAAGTGCGCTTCGCGGGGAGTACGAGCTGGATTCCCGCTTCGCGAGAATGACGGCCTTAAGCCGACGACGAATGCCTTACGGCATGAGCGCTCTTATTGCAGCGTCGAAATAGGAGCCAGCAGCGCATCTACATCCGCCACCGTCAACCCGGTGAGTGCATTCCCCTCCCCCTCCAGCAAAGCCGCAGCCAGCTCCCGCTTCCGCGCCAGCATGTCGAGCATCCGCTCCTCCAGCGTCCCTTTGGCAACAAGCTTGGTCACGATCACTGGTTTGTCCTGTCCCATACGATGCGCGCGCGCGGTGGCTTGCGCTTCTACTGCCGGATTCCACCACGGGTCGTAGTGGATGATGGTGTCGGCGGCGGTCAGGTTTAAGCCGACGCCACCGGCCTTTAGGCTCAGTAAAAACACGCGCGTTTTGCCCGCCTGAAAGTCAGCGATGGGCGTGTCGCGATCTGTGGTGTCACCGGTTAGTAGCGAGAAGGCGATGCCCTGCGCGTTGAGCATTTCGGCGATGAGTGCGAGCATGCTGGTGAACTGCGAGAAGATGAGCATGCTGCGGCCTTCTTCCAGCAGTTCGGGGACGTGCGTGCCGAGCCATTCGAGCTTGGCAGAACCGGCCGTGGCGATGTGTTTCTTTGCGCCCGGAAGCTTGACCAGCCTTGGGTCGCAGCACACTTGTCTGAGCTTTAACAACGCATCGAGGATGTGAATTGTGCTGTTCTTCAAGCCCTTTTTGTCGATGACTTTGCGGATGTCTTCGTGAATCGCCGTGCGTAGCGATTCGTACATGTCGGCCTGCGCGGTTTCAAGCTCGATCCAGCGGGTGTACTCCGTCTTCGGCGGTAATTCAGTGAGCACCTGATCGCGGCCACGGCGCAGGATGAAGGCGCGGATTCTTGCCTTTAATTTCTTCATCTGCTCGCTATCAGCGCGCTGCTCGATGGGATGACGAAAGATTCGATTGAAGCTTTCGAGATCGCCAAGCAAACCGGGAATCAGGACGTTGTAGATTGCCCACAATTCGCCGAGATGATTCTCCATCGGCGTGCCGGTGAGCGCGATGCGCTGATGTGCTTTGAGCGCTTGTGCGGACTGGTAGGTTTTTGCTTTTGCGTTTTTGAGCGTTTGCGCTTCGTCGAAAACGACGACATCCCAGTCAATGTCCGCGAGCATTTTTTCGTCGCGTTGCAGGAGTGGGTAGCTCGTTAGAACGATATCGGCGCCAACGAAGGCTTTGGCGCTGGATGTGCGCTCTGCGCCGTGGTGACGGTGAATTTTCAGCGTCGGGGCGAAGCGCTCGGCTTCGCGTTGCCAGTTGCTCAATACCGACGTGGGTGCAATGATCAGATTTGGCTTACGGGGTTTAGCTCCCTCTCCGTCGGGGAGAGGGTTGGGGTGAGGGAGCCCTCGCAACAGGTGCAAATGCGCCAGTGTCTGCACCGTTTTACCAAGGCCCATATCGTCGGCCAGAATGCCACCCATGCCCAGCTCATGCAGATGCGTGAGCCACGCGAGACCGTGGTTTTGATAAGGGCGCAGCGTCGCGTCAAACCCGGACGCAGCAGTGACGGGAACCAGCTCCGAGCCACTGCGCAATCGCTCACGCATCGACAACCATGCGGGATGATCGCGGCCGAAATATTGAACCGTTTCGTTCGGTAAATCCGGCATCAGTGCGGCTTGCAGCATGCTGATTTCTCCGACGCTTCCGCCCTGAAACCACTCGAACACCGGCGTCAAAATCGCAGCGATGCGATCACCCGGAATGCGCACGACCTGCGACGTTTTCACGCGGTCGGGCACGGGCACGGAGAGCAACACGTATTCCACCGTTGGCAGTGCCTTGAGCCACTGCTCGGGATCGCTTTGCGCTGCGATTAACTTCGCCAACGCGGGGGCCATGTCGACGCGTTTGCCATCGACATCTACACCTAGCGACAAACGAAACCAGCCGTTCTCGTTACCCTTCGATAACTCCAGCGACGGCTCCGGAATGTCTGCCATCGAAATCGGAAAGCCCGCTTCGATTTCAATCGCGAAGCCAGCCATTTGTGCATCCGCGAGTACCGTCGGGCCGCGACCAGACCAGTCGTGATCGGGCAAGCCCCACAGCGATTCGCGCAGGGCCTTGATGTCGCGCGCATAGGCGAGCGATGGCTCGATGCGATCCGCGAGATACAAGAGGCGCGGCATGCGCATTTCCCAGCGCGATTCGACGCGCACATTGCGCAGGCGCTGGCTCAATACTTCGCGACCCACGCGCTCTTGCTCGACCGCGTGTTCGAGACCGTTCCTCTGATACGGCAAGAGCTTACCGTCGGGGTAGCGGAACAACAATTGCACAGCCGGGAACACGCGACTTTGCAGGCTCGAATTGCGACCCCAGCCGACCGAAACGTCGAACTCAACGAGCGCGAAACGCAGCACCGGCGAAGGCACGGGAAGTGGTGCTTCAACATCGCTCACGGTGGGGCAACGGGGAATCGCGTGGAAGTCCGGCAGCTCGCGCAGCGCGTCGGCGACGAACGCCCAAGCGCTCGCATCGTCGGCTTTGAGCCGTGGTAGCGCGACGAGGCGGGCGAGCGTTGTTGCGCTGACTTTCGTTTGCAGGGGACGCAACACGTTGTGCAGCGTGTCGATCAGCAAGGGCGGATCGAGCGCGATGATCGGTAGCGTCGATTCGGGGTCACGATTGGTCGTTTTGGCTCGCAATGCAACACGAGCACCGAGCGGCGTTTCAACTTCTTCCCACGTCAGCTTCATCGGTTCGGCGTCGGCCTGAGTCAATGCTTCTGCAAGCGTTGGCACGTCGGCGGACTTCAGTGCTCTGGTTCGCGCCTCGGTGTCGGTGAAGCCTGGCGGCGCGATCCACATGCGCTCTGTTTCGAGCGCCATCTTCAGGAGTTGGGTGCCGATTACACCATTCAATTGCAGAATCGGGCGCGACGACTGTAAGCCAATCGTCGCCGCCAGCATGCGCAATATCGGCTCGTCTTCCGGCGCAACATAACTCGGCGTGGCGTGGTTGTGATTGATCCAGCTTAGGGACGCCGCCTGCACATTCAATTTGGTCTCGCCGCCCTTCATTTTTCGGGCTTTGGCGATGGTGATTTCACCGCGCTCAGTGAGCAGATAGGCGACGAAATCAGCGGCGGGTTTGGCGTCGTTGGATGCGCCTTTTTCTCCGGGCACCGGTTGGTCAAAACCAGCACGCAGCCAGAGCGACAAATCAGGCGACAGCCCTGTGCGCAAAATGGTTGAAGCGGGGCCGTCTGGCGCGACCGTTGGCGGCGGGGCATACGAGGTCGCACCTTCACCAATTTCGGCTGCCTGCTCGCCGGTCAAGGTGCCGCTCTTTTGCGGCTGCATCGTCGTCCACAGGTAGGCGAGACCTGCCCCGTGCTTGCAATTGAAGTGAACGGGGCAGGTGCATTCGGCAGCAAAAATGTCGATGCCGAATTCAAAAAACTCCATCTCGACAGTAGTCGTGTAGGGCTCGCTCTGGGTGCCTTTGACCGCCGCGACGAGATGCCATACGCGCTCTTCGTCCATTTGCGCAGAGGTGATCCGAATGCGCTTGTCGGTGACGTAATTGATGCCACGACGAAAGCCCTGCTCGCCGAATTCTTTTTCGATATCGATGCGGGCTGATTGCAAGTCGAGGGCTTCGCGCTTGGCGCGAGAGGGGGTGGTCATGCGTTGGGTATCGACTTACTTTTTGAGTGCAGAGTGAGCGAGGATAGATCCCCTCTCCCCTTGTGGGAGAGGGTTAGGGAGAGGGGGCGGTGGATTGAGCAGGCAAGGCTGTAGCTAGTCCGACCGTCACCCTCTCCCCCGGCCCCTCCCCCCTCAAGGGGGAGGGGAGCAGAACCGACCCTCATCTAATGCGCCTCGTCCCAGTTCGCGCCAACCCCAACATCAGCAACCAACGGCACGCGAAGCTTCGCAACAGAGGTCATCTTTTCAGCCACTTCAACTCTCACTAGCGCCAATTCATCGTCCGGAACTTCAAGCACCAATTCGTCATGCACCTGCATGATGAGTTTGCAGCGCAGGCCTGAGGTTGCAAGCCATTCGTCCACGGCAATCATGGCAAGTTTGATGAGATCAGCCGCAGTGCCCTGCATCGGCGCATTGATCGCGGCACGCTCAGCTCCGGCGCGGCGTGGGCCGTTGCCACCGTTGATGTCGGTGAGCGTCAGGCGACGACCGAACACGGTTTCCACATAACCCTTTGCGCGCGCGGATTCACGGGTTGCCTGCATGTACTCCGCCACGCCGGGATAGCGCGCGAAATATTTGTCGATGAATTGTTGCGCGGCGTTGCGCTCGATACCGAGTTGCGACGCGAGACCAAACGCGCCCATTCCGTAAATCAGGCCGAAGTTCACGGCCTTGGTGTAGCGACGCTGCTCGCTGGTGATCTCCTCAATCGGGAGGCTGAAGATGTCGGCGGCTGTAGCTTTGTGAATGTCGAGGCCCTTCGCAAACGCATCCAGTAGCGACGGGTCTTGCGAGATGTGCGCCATGATGCGCAGCTCGATTTGTGAATAGTCGGCGGACACGATCACACTGCCAGGCGGCGCGATGAAGGCCTTGCGAATCTCGCGGCCTTGCGGCGTGCGCACGGGGATATTTTGCAGATTGGGATCGTTGCTCGACAAACGGCCTGTGATCGCTGTGGCCTGACCGTAATTGGTATGAACGCGACCCGTATTCGGGTTCACCATCCTGGGCAGTTTGTCGGTGTAGGTGCTCTTCAGTTTCGACAGCGAACGATGTTCGAGCAAGAGTTTCGGTAGCGGAAAATCCTCTGCTAGTTCGCTTAAAACTTCTTCATCAGTCGAAGGCTGACCGGTCGCTGTTTTGCGTTTGACGGGAATGCCCAATTTTCCAAAAAGGATTTCACCGAGCTGCTTGGGCGAACCCAGATTGAACGGTTGACCCGCCAATTCATAGGCCTTGAGTTCGAGCGCATTGATCTGCAACCCCAGCTCGTGCGACTGCTTTTGCAGCAGCGCAGAATCGATCAACACACCGTTGCGCTCGATCCGCACTAATACCTCTCGGGTAGGCATTTCCAGAGCTTCGTAGATGTATTTAAGCTTTGGCTCGGCGGCCAGCAATGGATAAATTGCGCTGTGCAGTCGCAGCGTCACATCGGCATCTTCCGCGCTGTATTCAGTAGCCCTTTCAATGTCGACTTCATCAAAACCAATTTGCTTTGCGCCCTTGCCAGCCACGTCTTCAAACTTGATGGTTTTTTCGTCCAAAAACCGCATCGCCATCGCATCCATGTTGTGCGGTTTGTGGCTTTCCAGCACATAGTCTTCGAGCAAGGTGTCGTGCGCAACGCCGCGCACTTGTATGCCGTGATTGAGCAATACGTGTTCGTCGTATTTGGCGTTTTGTGCGAGCTTCGGCTTGCTCGCATCTTCAAACCACGGTTTGAGTTTCGCAAGCGTTGCGTCGAATGGCAATTGCTCCGGCACACCGGGATAGCGATGCGCGAGCGGAATGTAGACCGCCTCAAACGGCGTCCACGCGAACGACAGGCCAACGATCTTGGCGAGGAGTGGTTCGAGGGACGTGGTTTCGGTGTCGAAGCAGGTTAGCGCGGAGGCGTTGAGAGCGGTGATTAATTCGTCGAGATCGGACTGGGTGAGGATGGTTTTGTATTGACGTGGTTTCTTGGGCTGAGCCCCTCCCCCTTGAGGGGGGAGGGGTTGGGGAGAGGGTGATGCTTGATCGGAGGAAGCAGCTCGGCTCTCCGTGGTGCGTTCACCCTCTCCCCCAGCCCCTCCCCCCTCAAGGGGGAGGGGGGCCGAACCGCGTACCTCATTCGCCATTCCCTTGAACTCAAATCGTTCAAAGTAACCGAGCAAAACAACGTTATCTGCAGGCGCAAACGCAAGCGAATCCGGCGCATACGACAGTGCTAAATCGCATTTGACGGTGAGGAGCTGTTTGCCCTTAGGCAACCACTCCAACGCGTTACGCAGGTTCTCGCCCACCACTCCCGTGATCTTGTCGGCGTTCGCGACAATTACGTCGAGCGTGCCGTGCTCCGTGAGCCATTTCACGGCTGTCTTCGGGCCTACTTTTGGTACGCCGGGTACGTTGTCGACGGTGTCACCAATCAGCGTCAGGTAATCCAAAATCTGCGTCGGTAGCACGCCAAATTTCGCCTGTACCCCGGCGATATCCAGCGTCTCATTACTCATCGTGTTTTTAAGCGTGATGTGATCGCTCACGAGTTGCGCTAAATCTTTATCGCCGGTCGACACCACGCAATCAAGTCCTGCTGCTTCCGCCTGTTTGGCCAGCGTGCCAATCACATCATCCGCCTCAACCCCGCTCTCAACAATCAACGGCCAACCCTGCGCCTTGATGATTTCGTAGAGCGGCGCAATTTGCGGGCGCATGTCGTCGGGCATCGGCGAGCGGTTGGCTTTGTATTCGGGATACCAGTCATCGCGAAACGTTTTGCCCGGTGCGTCGAAGATTACGCCGAAGTAATCAGGCTTTTCCCGCTCAACGAGTTGCCTGAGCATCGAGAGCACACCGCGTATCGCGCCGGTCGGCTCGCCCGCCTTGGTTCGCAGATCCGGCAGCGCGTGAAACGCGCGGTAGAGATATGATGAGCCGTCAACAAGAACGAGCTTTTTACGGGAATCAGACATGGCAGTGAACTTTGAGAGCACTAAGGCAAAGATTGAGCAGCTGAAGAGCGCGGTGGGCGAGGCTGACTTGACGCCAGGACAGGAGGCGTGGCGTGCGTTACAGATTATGTCGGAGTTCGTCTACGCAACGGAGAAGCTGCGCCCTGTGCAGCCAGCAGTTTCGATCTTTGGCTCGGCGCGCATCAAGGCGGACAACCCGTGGTATGAGCGCTCCATCGCCATTGCGCGGTTGTTGTCGGACTCCGGTTTCAGCGTGATTTCCGGCGGCGGGCCGGGGATTATGCAGGCGGCCAACGAGGGGGCATTTGCGGGCAAGAGCCTGTCGATTGGTCTGAACATCCAGTTGCCGCATGAGCAAAGCGGCAATGCGTTTCAGGATATGGGGATTTCGTTTAAATATTTTTTCAACCGCAAGCTGGCGTTTGTGCGGACTTCGGCGGCGTTGATTTGCATGCCGGGCGGGTTTGGCACACTCGATGAATTGACTGAGGCGCTGACGCTGATTCAGACGGGGAAAGCGCGGCGGATTCCGATCATTCTGGTGGGCAAAGAGTTCTGGGGCGGGCTGCATGACTGGATGCGAGCGACGCTGTTGCGCGACAAACTCATCTCTCCCGGGGACATCGAACTCATGCAGATCATGGAAGACCCGAAGGAAATCGTTGACGCGATTTTTGATGCGTATGAGCGGATGGGACTGCGGCCAACGAAGGAAGAACGGCAGCAGATTTTGGGGATTTGAGTTGGCTTTTTTGCGAGACTCTAGCCATCATATTTTCGCCAAGATGCTTGATTTACAAGGGCGAATCGCGATTTTTTATAAAAGTCGAGTTTACCTATTTATCGCCGTCAGCCTATGTAAAACAACGCTAAACGCAAAAAGCTGTACGTGTGTAGGATGGGCACTCCGTGCCCACCAAAGCGTTGCATTCCGAGTAAATTTGTTCGGCGACGAACCGGTGGGCAGAGGCTGCCCACCCTACGTTTACGACGGCGACGGCAGCAAAATCGTATGTTGAGCCACGTTGACCAAGGCACCGACATCGCGCTGGCCAGACGCCTCGCTCGCGAAGCCGGCGCGCTGCTAAAGCAACTTCGCGAAAGTGGCGAGCATCAAGGCCATGCGCTGGGTAACGAGGGTGACAAACGGGCGAACGATTTTTTGCTGACGGAACTCTCGGCACATCGTCCGCTGGATGCTGTGCTTTCCGAGGAATCGCATGATGATCGCGAGCGTCTGAACGCGACGCGCTTGTGGATCATCGACCCATTGGACGGCACGCGCGAATATCGCGAGCAACGAGGCGATTGGGCCGTGCATGTGGCGTTGGTTGACAGCGGTGTGGTCATTGCCGCTGCCGTCGCACAGCCATCGCGCGGTGAGGTTTTTTCCTCGTCTCCGACGGCAACCCCCGCAATCTCAAAGCGCGTCATCGTGATGAGTCGCTCACGTCCGCCGGCGCGGGCGCAGGCGATTGCCCATGCGCTTGGCGCGACACTCGAACCGCTAGGGTCCGCCGGTGTGAAAGCGCTCGCCGTGGTGCGCGGCGAGGCGCTCGCGTACGTGCACGAGGGCGGGCTCAATGAATGGGACGCGGCCGCGCCGATCGGCGTTGCGCTCGCGCACGGGCTGCATGTATCGGACTTGCAGGGCCGCGCGATTGCGTTTAATCAGCACGACGTGGTGCTGCACGGTGGGCTGATTATTTGTCGCGCGGAGTGTGCGGCGACTATCTTAAGTGCCATCACAGCGTAAGGCGGGCAGTGCCAGCCTTACGACTTTAATGAGGAGGGGCTCCACTCCGACCGGTCAACCGTGTCGCTGCGGGGTCGCGGCGGAGCCGCTCCTTCACACTATCCAGCAGCACCTCAGAGCAGTCCGCTCCACCGCGCAGCGTAAATGTTGCTCCTTGGGAGGTTATCCATGAAGCGTTGCTTGATCCTGATATGCCGCCAGCGAATACTGTGGCGCAATTGCTGGGGGTTATCTGAGTATGAAGGCAAGCGGGAAGACTTCGACCTAACGTTGGCAGCCAAGGATAGCCGCGTGAGAATCAGCTACTTCTGAGTACTGTGAGACGAGTCGTTCTAGCGGTTTGTCTGCAAGCCGCCACAGAAATTGTGCGTTCGATGCTCGCTCATCTCACCGGCCACCAGCGCTCGATAATCAGCTCCAGTCGCTGATTGCCCTGATATTCTGAGAGCGACACTTTGTACGCCGCACGCATCGGTTGCGGCGGCATGTCGGTGCAGCCGAAACGAATGGCGTCGAAGATGCGGCCCTCGCGTTTGAGTCGCAGCTTGGTGTGTTTAAGCGCGACGATACGCGAATCAAGCACGGTGAATTCGTCGTCAAATATCGGCGCAGGAAAGGCTTGCCCCCACACGTGTTGGTGCAACGCATGTGCCGTTTCAAAATCAAATTCAGCGAGCGCGAAACTGCCATCGCTTTCAACGCGTTGTTCAAGCTGTTCTGGTGTTAACAAGTCGTTCGCGACTTGCTCGAACTCGCGTGCGAACGCTGCGAAATTGACCTCAGCAATCGTGAGCCCTGCAGCCATTGCGTGACCGCCAAATTTACGCATCAACTCAGGCCTGCGCTTCGAAACGAGATCCAGCGCATCTCGCAAGTGGAAGCCGGGAATCGAGCGCCCAGAGCCTTTGAGTTCTCCGTCATCGCCCGACGCGAACACAATTGTCGGCCGATGATGCGCCTCGCGCAAACGACCCGCCACGATACCGATGACGCCCTGATGCCAGGTCGAATCGGTGACCACGATGCTCTTTTGCTCGGGCGTGATCGTGGCAGTGATTAGTTGATCGGCTTCCTCGCGCATGCCCGCTTCGATGCTCTTGCGTTCCCGATTGAGCTGATCGAGTTCCGCCGCGATCTCAGCTGCCCGCGCGGGGTCGTCCGTCGTGAGGCAT
>JAYVPF010000038.1:0-9864 GCA_043757535.1 Burkholderiales bacterium | reverse complement strand
CCCGACAGCGAACCCTTAGGCGTGACATCGGTACGAAAGCTGAAGCGACCGAGGTCAACGTAGGCCGCCTCAATCGCGATGTACTTGTGCAACTGATAGCCACCGAACGCACGATAACCCGTGTCTTTGGTATTGCTGACCGTGCTCGGATTTGTGAATCCCAGATCAAGGAATTGATCCGATTGCGCGGCGTTGTCAAACTTGATGTCTGACTTGCCGAAGCTCGCGCCGACATACCACTGCGCATAGGACGGGGCGGCAGCACCGAGGCCGACGAGCGCAAGTGCTGCCACTACAGTTTGGGTGATTTTCTTGTTCATAAATTTTCCTTGGGATTCAAATGAAGTGGGGCACGGTGAGGGTTACAAAAAAGGGGAAACTACTAAAACGGCATGAGCTGCAAATTAAAACTGCGTTCCAGCAACCAACCGAGCGAGACCGCAGCAATCACGACGGAACCGGTCTGCAACGCGAGGCGCGGATAGGCTTGCGTGCTACGCGACAGATAGGCCACGGGCACCACAATGGCGACCAGAATCAATTGGCCGATTTCCACGCCAATATTGAAGCCGAGCAACGACAGCACCAGGGATGAATTGGGTAGATTCAGATCAGCCAGTACGCTGGCGAAACCGAAGCCGTGAATTAGCCCAAACGCGAACGCGACCAGCCAGCGTTTGCGTGGCAGAAACGGCCAGATGTTGTCCAGCGCCGTGGCGAGCACCGAGGCGGCAATTAGTGATTCCACAAGCCGGGACGGCAGGCGCACCACATCCAGAGAAGCGAGCGATAGCGTGATCGAGTGCGCGATCGTGAATGCAGTGACGAGTTTCAGCACGCTCCACAGCGCCGTACGAATATCGGTGACTGGCACCCAGCGACGGCCTTCACGGGTGAAAACAGCAGGCAGCAATAAGGCGACCAAAAACAAAATGTGGTCGAAGCCGATAGCGATGTGTTTCACGCCGTCGGCGATGTAGGTGCCTAGCTGCGCGAGCGTGCTGCCGCTGGCGAGCGTGAACGTTTGCGTTCCGTGATCAGCGGGGAATACTGCGCTCACGACCTGCGGCGAGTCGTTGCCGTCCTTGCCGGACGTTTCCAGTTTCAAGAGGCCGCGATGTTGCGCATCGACCTCGAACAGCAAACGATAGTTAACCGTCAATGCTTCAACAACATTTGGGCAAGACGCGGAGAGTTTGAGCACTGCGTAAGCGCCATCACTATGGGTGTCGATGAGCTGATCACCGACGCTCATCGGACACACACTGTTGCCCGTCTTCAGGTCAATATTTTGTTTCGCGTACGCCGCGATTTCGGCATGGCGCGTGCGCACTTCGCCCCAGTCAATCACGGAGTCGGCATTGCGATCCAGATCCAGCACGAGGTCAAGATCGCGCAGCGCGATGTCCCATTGGCCGGTGATTTTTGCACCATCGACTTTGAGCGAGAGATAGCTGTCACTGGCTTTATGGGCCTGTGCCAGCGGAGCGATGCACAACGCTGCAATCGAGAGCAAAGCCGCTAACGCACGATGGATCATAGGGCACGCGCCTGAGTGACGAGTTGGCCCAGCTTGTCGCCCTGCAACTGCGTGCTAACGACCCACTGCACGACGTCGCGACTTGCCTTCGGTTGCCGCGCGGCGACGGCGGCTTCGAGGGCAATGCGAGCGTCGAGCGGTTCTTTCTGCACAGCCCAGTTGTCGAGCGCAAGATTGACCGCTTCATCGGGAGAATTTTTAACGGCAAGTACGAAGCGCGCTTCTTCACGTAGATGAATGCGATCACCGCGTGCGCGGGAAGCGGCAAAGCGTTGCGTCAAATCTTCTGCGACCTGCGCGGCGTCGGACGACGCTTCAATTTTTGCCGCTATCGCCCGGCGTAACAACAAGGTGTCAACACGCGTTGTGGCGGGGATCAACGCGAGCACGTCTTTTGCGCGTCCGGCGTCGATCAGAAAATCAGAGTAGGCAGCTATGGTGTATGCATCGCCTGAATCCAGCGCAAGGCTTGCTCGGTACAGTCGATCAGCGTCGGCGGGACGAGCAAGGCGCTCAGCAAGCTCAGCCTGCAACGTTAGCGCCCAGGTGCGCACACCGACATTCGAACCGCGAGCGGTGTCGGTTTCGACCAGCGCCACGTTGATCGCATCAAACGCCTTGCCAGCCTGACCGCGCGCACCGTCGACTGCGGCAATGCAGGTGGTGCTGATGAGGCGAGCAGTGAGTGGCAGCAGGTTGTTGCAACTGTCGGCGGCGCCTTTGATGTCGCCGGTGACTTGTTGCACCGTGGCTAGCGTTAGCCATGCCTGTGCATTATTGGGCTCGCGCTTCAAGGCTTGCTCTAAGTCAAGGCGCGAGTTTTTGAAATCATGATTGCTCTGGCGAATCGTCGCGCGGAGCAGAAGGACAGGAACCGGCGGCTCGCTTTGCGACCACCAGACAGCGAGCGCGGCTTGCGCTTGTCCAAGAAAACGGGGATCGGATTCGCTGCGGGCACGGGCCATGTAGACCTGAGCGACGCGGACTGCGAGATCGAGATTTTTTGGGTCTCGCGCGAGCATGGTTCTCATTGCGCGGCTGGAAGAACTGGACGAACCAGACGCAGAGATTGCGGGTGAGCCTGCCCCACGCGCCGCATCATTGACTCTGGTTGCGAGTCTTTCTAATGGCACCAAGTCGCTCGCCGGCACGTACGGTGCGGCGAGCGCTGTGCTGCTGAAAAAGGCCAGACCTAGCATTGCCATCAAGGCGCCGCAGTGACTGACCCGTTGTTGCTGAGGCTTCATGTCGTGGTCTTTAAACGAGGAGGATGTCACCGCGCCCCATGGGAGGAACGCAATCGGCGCGGTGACAAAACTTTCGACTTAAGTCGACTACATGTTCGCCGGCTCTCCGTTCTTGCCGTTAGGCGAGCCCGGGATCGGGTGACGCAAGTACGGGAACGCATTGTCAAACTGGCTATCTTCTACAAGCACGCCGTCGGTGTAGGGAAGTGCCGCGCTTGCAGGCTTTCCGGCACCCGGTGGCAACAGATAACCCATGGCTACGCGAAGCGTGATGTCGACCACGTCGTCACCGGGGCGACGGCCATTCGGGAAGCCCGCTGGATCGCACCCGGCATTACCTAGCACCAGTGCACCGTTGACGAAGCAAGCCGCAGCACCGAGGCTGTTCTGGCTACCTTTAGCGGTCGCTGGCAACGCCGTATTCAGGCGAATCATTTCGGAACCCACGATGTTTTTCGGCTGATTCACACTCGGCACACCGGTCAGGAATGCAGCGACCAAATCACCGCGTGGGAACACGCTCGGAGCGCGTACGCCGTCAGCGCCAAAGAGGAGCTCAAGCAGCGCGGGCAACGTGGGGTTAGTCACGTAGTCAGCGAACTGTCCATCATCTTTCGGCTGGCTTGCGTTAAAGGCGTCTTTGTCTTTCAGACCGATGACCAATTCGTTCACCAGTGGCATACCCAGGCGTGACACTTGAACCAGACTGTTATCGAGAATGATGTTGCGCAAGGGGGTGTCTTTACCACCGACCAAACGCGACTTCGGCAGGCTCGCCGTGCTCCATACACCGATCACGGTATCGTTAGCTGAGGTGACGCAGGCAATCGGCAACTCCATCGCGATGGAAGTGATGTTTTTCGTTTCCAGCGTGTTGGTGGCACCCGTGCGACTGCCAATGACTCGCGCCGTTGGGATGTTCACAAGATCGAAAATTTCGCCGAGGTTGACGCCGAAGCCTTCTTTGCGCTGTCCGACGAACACTTTGCCTGGCGTCGCGCATCCGGGGATGTTGACGTTGTACATGTGCTTGTTGGCGTATGCGGGATAGTCAGGAATCGTTTTGTTACCGACGTTATCGATCGGTTTCTGGAATTCACTGGCACCACCGGCGACATTGGTCAACAGACCGGCAACGTTGGACGGCTGACGACGCGCGCCGCGGATCATGGTGACGGTGTAGCTCTCGCTCTGGTTGAGTGTGGGCGGGTTGACGTCGGCGATGACACCGGCGTAGCGCAGCGGAATGGCCACCGATTTGCCGCCAATATTCAGCGAGATGTCTTTCGATGTTTGCTTGAACTTGAACTGGAACGTCAGGTCTTCCTGAGCATCACCATTGTTGTCAATGTGAATTTCGTAGATGCCGTCCGGATCCATCGTGAAATAGTTAGGCCCGCCGTACGAGTCCTGCAACGGAATGTAGTTAGCGATCAGCGTGACGAACCCAGCGCGGCCCGGCTCGTAGCTTCTGAACGCGTACACGTCGGTGCCGTCCACCTTTGGGTACTGGGTGATGTTCGGCGCCTCGCGGTGGCTAGAAGCCTGCGCGGGGATAGCAATAAATGCGGCACTCAGCAGCGCGGCGGTGAGCGCCGTTTTGCCGAGACTTTTTATGTGGACAGACTTCATGGAGGCTCCTTAAGGAAACGAAAAAAGGACAGGACACGGAAACGGCGGCGTTTCGTTGCAAAGTTTACGTAAGTACATCGAAACTGGTTTTAGGCTTTTGGATAACAGTTATCAGCGGGTAATTGGAACTATTTCTGATGCCATTTTCGAAAAATTCGCCGGAAAATTACGGAACTGGAAATCACCTAATGTAGAAATATGTCGGCGGTTTTGGGGACGGCTGTAGGACGCGACCGCGACTGACAGGAAAATTATCGCCTAACCTGAAGCCCCCGGTCTGTGCGGTTGCGCACACTGAGTAGGAAACTGTTTTGGTGCAGGTTCGGTCGATATTTCACATTAATAGCTTTTTCGTTAAAGCACTATCCTATCGGGGCTAAACTCCGATTTGTTTGATTGTCGATATTTGGCCAAATATGCGCTTAGCCCGCGTGCAGCGGTAATTTCATGAAAGAGCTGTAGAAGGTCGGATCGGCTTTGTCGTTCGCCACGAACCCCCTCGTTGTGCAGATTCGTTCCGCGAGATGGCTTCGCCAACGACCGCATTTTTGAAACACCCGGTTCCGGGAATGCGCTGTCGATGCCAACTCATATGGATGACTGAGGCAAAATGAACCGGCACATCTTTCGTGCGACCCGTAGCAATCAGCACTCCCACTTTGCCTGCCCCTTCGCGCTCGACCTCGACTCCCTTGATGCCTGCGGGCGAACGCCCCGTCCTGTTTGAAGACCGTAACAAACAGACGCTGCATCACACCACCTGCTACATGTGCGCCTGTCGTTGCGGCATCAATGTGACGACCGAGGAGCGTGACGGCAAACCGCACCTCCGCTTCATTCAAGGCAACCGAAATCACCTCGTGAATCAGGGCGTGCTCTGCGCCAAGGGCAGCGCGGGCATCATGAAGCAGTATTCGAAGGCAAAGCTGCAACACCCCATGATTCGCCGTGCCGGCACCGAGCGCGGCGACGGCGTCTACGATCCGATCTCTTGGGACGATGCGCTTGACCTGCTAACCAGACGGCTCGCGCACATTCGCGCGACCGATCCGAAGAAACTCGCTTTTTTCACCGGACGCGATCAGATGCAGGCGCTCACTGGTTTGTGGGCACAGCAATTTGGCACGCCAAACTGGGCCGCGCACGGTGGGTTTTGCTCGGTCAATATGGCCGCTGCCGGCCTCTACTCCATCGGCTATTCGTTCTGGGAATTCGGCTCACCCGACTGGGACCGTGCGAAATATTTTGTGCTATGGGGAGTCGCTGAAGATCACTCCAGCAACCCGATCAAAATCGGTCTCGACAAACTCAAATCACGCGGCGCAAAGTTTGTCTCGGTCAATCCAGTGCGGACGGGATACAGTGCGATTGCCGATGAATGGGTGCCGATTCGACCGGGCACCGACGGCCTGTTTGCGCTCGCCATCGTGTATGAGTTGCTGCTGAACGATCAGATCGATCATGAGTATTTGACGAAATATACGAACGCGCCATGGCTCGTGGTTGATGCACCGGGGACATCGCAGGATGGATTGTTCTTGCGCGATGCGGAGGGCAAACCACTGGTGTGGGATCAGAATTCGCAGTCGCCAAAGCGCATGGAAAAGGGCGTTGCGCCTGCGCTTGCGTGGCTCGGTTCCCTCCCCGCGGGGGGGAGGGCGGAGGGAGAGGGTGTTACGCAACCTAGCCCGGTGGTTCAGGCCAGTCCCTCTCCCCAACCCTCCCCCCCAGGGGGAGGGAGCAGAACCGTGGGTGTGCGCACAGTGATGTCGCTTGTTCTCGAACGCTATTCCAGCAACGATTACGCGCCCGAATCCGTCGCATCATGCTGCGGCGTCCCCGCCGAACAAATCCGCCGAATCGCCGCCGAAATCGCCCAAGTTGCGTTCAAAGAAACCATCGAACTTCCCTGCGTGTGGACGGACATTTACGGTAACGTGCACGACAAAGTCGTCGGCCGCCCGGTTGCGTTCTACGCGATGCGCGGCATCAGCGCGCACGCTAACGGCTTTCAAACCTGTCGTTCGTTGCATCTGATTCAAATGCTCATCGGCGCGCTCGACGGCCCCGGCAACTTTCGTAGCAAAGCCCCCTTCCCTCGCCCGATTCCGCCCGCGCAATTGCCGGAGAATGACGCGAGTCTGATTAACGCACCCAATACTGCGCTGTCAAAAACACCGCTCGGTTTTCCAACGCGCCCCGAAGAGTTGGCACTCGACGCGCACGGCAACGCGCTGCGCCTCGACAAAGCGTATTCATGGGAAGCGCCGCTGGCGTCGCACGGCATGATGCACGCCGTGATCAAGAACGCGGTGGAAGGCGATCCGTACGAGATCGACACGCTGATCCTGTTCATGGCGAACATGGCATGGAACAGTGCGATGAATACGGCTGAAACACAGGGCATGTTGAAGGCCAAAGACGAAGCGGGCAATCACAAAATCCCCTTCCTTGTGGTCGCTGATGCATTTGATTCCGAGATGGTGCGTTTCGCCGATCTCGTGTTGCCAGACACGACCTACCTCGAACGCTTTGATGCCATCAGTTTTCTCGACCGACCGATCAGCGAACCGGACGCGGCAGCGGATGCTATTCGTCATCCGATCATTCCATTGGATCGCGATGTCAGGCCGTGGCAAGACGTGCTCGTTGAACTGGCGGCGCGCCTGAAATTTCCCGCGTTTGTCAAACCCGATGGTGAGAAAAAATTCGCGGGCTACACCGACTTCATCGTCAACTACGAGCGCGCTCCAGGCATTGGTTTTCTCGGTGGCTTTCGTGGCAAAAATGGCGAGAAATCATTGCGCGGAGAACCGAACCCGAACCAGTGGCAGGACTACATCAAGGCGGAGAGTTTCTTCGCTCATCACTGGCCAGAAAATCAACGCTGGATGCGCGGCGTCAATCGCGATTATTTGCAGGCGGCGGCAGACGCTGCGTTCATCCCCAAACCCGATCCGATCATCGCGCAGCTTTACTCGGAGCCGCTGCAAAAATTCCGGCTGGCAGGTCAAGGCCTGTATGACGGGCCGCAGCCAACGCGTGAGGTCGACAAGCGAAGACTCGCAGAATATTTCGATCCACTGCCAGCGTGGTACTCGCCATTTTCTCCCCTCCCCCCGGTGGGGAGGGGTTGGGGGAGACGGTCTCCGCGTGAAGAATGCACTGCGGAACAGCAACACCCTCTCCCTAACCCTCCCCCCCAATGGGAGGGGACCTACCCGCTCCACGCCATCACCCAACGTCCCATGATGATGTATCACTCATGGGACTCGCAAAACGCGTGGCTGCGGCAAATTATTTCGCAAAACTTTTTGTATGTCGCGACCAGCAAAGCGCGCGAACTCGGTCTCAACGATCTCGACTGGGTCTGGGTCGAATCGCCTCATGGAAAAATTCGTTGTCAGATGAAAACAATGGAGGGTGTTGAGACGAACACCGTGTGGACTTGGAACGCGATTGGCAAGATGAGCGAGGCATGGGGTCTTGAGAAGAACGCCTCAGAAGCGACGGTCGGTTTCCTGCTCAATCACCTGATTTCCGAGAGCACACGTGCCCCAGGCGGCGAGCGTTTCTCCAACAGCGATCCGATCACCGGGCAAGCCGCGTGGTACGACTTGCGTGTACGCATTCGTAAGGCCGATGAAACGGGTGTGTGGCCGAAGCTTGAGTTTGGAGAACCCTCACCCCAACCCTCTCCCCGAGGGAGAGGGAGCAGCTCATGAAACTTGGCCTCGCCATCGACCTCGACACCTGCGTTGGCTGCCACGCCTGCGCGGTGGCCTGCAAGGAGTGGAACGGCCAGTCGCTCATGGGTGGCGCTCCAGATTACGACGCGTGGGGCACGGCTCCGGGCGGCACCTGGTACAACCGAATTCGCAGCTACGAAATTGAAGGCGATCCGACGTATTCGCCGCACCGCTGCGCTACCGAAAACCATCCCCGCCCCCGCCCTCCCCTTGAAGGGGAGGGAGCGCTGCAACCGCTATCCAAAACCGTCAATGTCCCGATGAGCTGCATGCATTGCGAAGAAGCGCATTGCGTCACCGTCTGCCCCACTGGCGCCAGCTACAAGCGCGCAGAAGATGGCATCGTGCTTGTCGATCCAAGTCGCTGCATGGGTTGCAACTATTGCGCCTGGGCGTGTCCGTACGGCGCTCGCGAACTCGATGAAGACAAGGGCGTGATGAAGAAATGCACACTCTGCGTTGACCGCATTTATGACGAACAACTGCCCGTTGAAGATCGGCAACCCGCTTGCGTGCTCGCCTGCCCAACGCATGCCCGACACTTTGGTGACTTCGACGATCCGCAATCGACGGTATCACTGTTGGCAGCTTCGCGTGGCGGACAATCGATGCTCGACGACTTGGGTTACAAGCCGACCAACGCGTATCTGTCGCTGCGTAAGCCGGTTGAGATCAAAACTGAATTGCCGATTCGCGGTGGTTTGAGTGATATGGCGAAAGCGTTTGTAAATCGCCTCATACAGCTATGAAACCCGCGCTCTCGGTTATTTTTTTTACGGTGTCGTCCGGTGCCGGACTGGGCTTGTTGGTGTGGCTGCTAATCGCCTCATTGATGGCCGATCACATCCGCATGGACGGTGCGACCTTTTACAAAGGTGCGCTGATGGCCGGACTCTTCATCACGGCGGGCCTCGTCTCCTCGACGCTGCACCTTGCCAATCGAAAGAACGCAATCTATTCGCTCACGCGCATAAAAAGCTCGTGGCTTTCGCGGGAAGGATTGCTTGCGATTGTGCTGTATCCACTCGCCGCATTGCACCTCGCGGCTTTGCATTTCGGTTGGCCGCAACTCACGCCTGTCACTTTGTGGCTATTGATTACCGATGCAATTGCCATCCTGTTCTGCACCGGCATGATTTACGGCTGCCTGCGTACGATTCCGCGCTGGAATACGTGGATGACGCCGACGAAATATGTGCTGTTCGGACTGATGACTGGCGCGGTGTTATTGCCCGCCGTGCTTTCGCTTCGACCTGCCGGAGTTGGCCCTGTCGGCGCGCCAATGGTTGCCATACTCTTGCTGGCGCTAGGACTCGCGCTGTATCTCGCCTACCTGCTCAAACACCCGCGAGTACAACACACGATCAACGACGCCCTCGGGTTCAAGGCAGGCAACGTACGCCTGCTCGATGTCGGTCATTCGCACGGCACTTTTTTAACCAACGAATTTGGCTTCGCGGTCGCACGCGAGAAAGCGCGCATGTTGCGCTGGATCGCGATTGTTTGCGGATTTATTCTGCCGATGCTGCTTTGTTATTTCACAAAGTGGTTCTGGGCGGCGTCCATCGTCTGCATCGCTGGACTACTCGTTGAGCGCTGGTTGTTTTTTGCGGAAGCGGAGCATGTTGTTCGGCTCTATCACGGGCAGCAGCGGGTGTAACTCTCTGCGATGACGCGCTTCTTCCCGTTTCTGTCA
>JAYVPF010000037.1:0-9873 GCA_043757535.1 Burkholderiales bacterium | reverse complement strand
CATTGCGAACCACAACCGAGCTCTTCATTCAACATGCCTTCATTTAAGCAGAGTCGATGAATTATAAACGGTATTTTAGTAAATGCTATGTCCCTTAGGGTTCGATGAGACCTTCGATCCGTACCCGTTCGAGTGGGCATATCAAAGCTTCAAGCTTCGGTGTCAAAGCGCCAAGCGCTTTCCGAAGCTCCGGAATCAATTTCGGTCTGGATGGCTACAGCGTTGCATGATTCGTTCGCGCTTGTTAGCAGTCAGCCGGTAGACTAGGTGATGTGGCAGCGCTAATTCAATCGTTCCAGAAATGTCCGCCGTCCGTCTCCAATTTCGGCACCGTCGGCGAACTTAGTTCGGCTTGTCAGCGGGATGTTTCAAGAGGCTCCGTACTGCTGCGAACAGTTGATTCCCGCGTTCGCCGCGATTGTCCAACTTTTCGTCGCTGGCTCGCGGCGATACAAGTATCAAAAGTAGCTTTTTTCCGCAGCAGGTGCCTGAATCGCGGGGTCTGCTGATGGCCTACTCACTCGGCGAGTCCCTGATGCAAAAGCGTCGTGACTGCACGTCCGGTGGCGTGTTTGGCGCGCTTTGTATTCTCTCGCTGCTCAGCTTTTATCCCGGCTGGTTATCATTTGATGGCGCATACCAATTTTGGCAGGCGCGGCACGGGCACTTTAACAATTTGTCGTCTGTGACTCTACCGTGGCTTTGGTCGGGCTTGATCTCGCTGACCGGTTGGCAAACTCCACTTTTGCTCTTTGTCCCACAGCAGATCGCGTTTTGGTTTGGCCTCGGCCTATTGTTTTCGACGCTTGCTCCGAGCCGACTCGCCATCATCATCGGTGGCGCAGCTTTGCTGATTCTGGCGCCCGTCTGGATCGTGCTCGGACACCTTTGGACCGATGCGCAAATGCTTGGTGCGGCCACGCTCGCGCTCGGTCTTAGCACAGCGGCGGCATCGCGGCGGCGGCCCGTTATGCACATCATCGCCGTGTTACCACTTATCTACGCCGCGACCGTGCGGCTTAATGCCTGGCCTACCATGTTGCCGCTATTTTTGTTTTGGGCGTGGTGTGCGCCATTTCCCGGCATTGGACGGCACTACAAAATGGCCGCGTTAGGGGTAGCCACCGGGGCTCTGTTTTTGGCCATCAGTATTGACCGTTTGGTCACAGTTGAGCGGGTTCGCACCTTACCCATTCAAATGCTGCACGATCTGGTGGGAATCTCAATTCGCACTGAGCGCGTCGTTTTACCCGCCTTTAGCTTTGAGCCGACGCTAACCGTGGCAAATTTGAAAAATCGTTACATGGCACGCGCAGCCCCCCCCATTTTTTTCGACGCGCCCCATATCCGCAGCGGGCTGGCCGGTGACGCCTATAGCGATGCCGAAACGATTGCGCTGGGCAAATTTTGGCTACGTGCCATCGCCGAGAACCCGCTTGCATATCTGGCGCACCGGTGCGAAATGATGCATGCCGCATTGGTGCTACCGACGACTGGCAACGACAGCAGCTTCGCCCCGATTGACGTGCACTACAAGGACAATCCAAAACCGAGCGCACGTACTGGCCCGGGCCGCGCACTCACTGCCTGGCTTGGTAGCGATGGCGGGCGGCTCATCTGCGGCTTGATGCCAGCCTTGTTTATTGCTTTTGCGTGTGCGTTGATACTGTGGCACCGCTTTCGCCTCCAGGCGGGATGCCCAAACCTGCGCCACGGTTTGTGCCTTACGCTGCTGGTTAGCGCAGCCATACAGGTGGGGCCGCTGCTCATTTTCGCGCCCTCCGCTGAATATCGCTACGCAGCCTGGGCGGGACTATGCGCGGTGTTGAGCCTGTTAGTGTTGAATTGGTCAAACGGTGAAGCTCGTCACGATTCCGCTGAGTCCTGATAAAAATTCCGTTCACTGTCCATTCCCAAGTCGCGATCGATTTGACGGTTTCTGCATCGAGCTCGGACGTGCGGAGAGGGTCGGTCTCTTTCTTCTCCAAGGCGTCCGCCGACGGGTAACGCGGGCTATGCCTACGACAACGCGATGGCCGCGAGCGTCTTTGCGAGCTTGGAACGCGAGCTATTGGAGTGCACGGTGTTGCCAAAGAAAGCGGCGGCGTACACTGCACGCTTCAGCTAACGTTTCTCCAGCCTGAAACGCGCCGTTGCAACGGGTGCCATCCATAGTGACTCACCATGGCGGAGGCTCTGCCAAATTGAGAGAAGATCTACGTCGGCAACGTGTCCGCCTACGACCGCTACCGGCGGCTAAAACTCTAGCTCAGCCTTGAGCTTCGCGAGCAAATCCGAATGGGGCCGCACACGCCACGCGTCACCGAGCGCGATATCCCCGCCGTATCCTTTTTTAGCAACGCGAATGTAGACAGGCATCGAGCCGGGATACGCTTTCAGCGTAGCAAGCAACACTGAAGCTTCTTTCTCAGCGCTAGCGCCGTTGAGCGTAACGACCATCCGCCGACCATACTGCTCTCGCGCTTTCTCGATGTCATAAATCGAGTCCGCAATCACGCGTGTTCCGCCGTCGCGGTTGTTGGTGACCTTCGCTTCGATGACGACGGGAATATCTTCCTTGAGCCAGTGTCGATGAAGCTCAAACACGGCAGCCGGAATCATGATTTCGCACACGCTTGTGCGGTCGTCCAGCGCGAGAAAGCAAATGCGTCCGTTGCGAGAATTGATCACACGAACTGCGTTCACAATTCCCGCTAGCCGCTGCTTGGTATCAGACGGCTCAACGCGTGCCAACGCCATCGTCGTCACCGGCTGCAGATGTTTACGATACGCATCATACGGATGACCGCTGAGATACAGCCCCAGCGCGGCCTTCTCGAAGGCAAGCGATTCCAGCAATTCCCAAGGCCGCGCATCCAAAAGCGGCGCATGGTTCACGCTCGGTTCATCGCCAAACAAATTGTTCTGCGAAATATTTGCCTGCGCGCGTTCCGCCTCAGACAACGCGGCGGCGACGCTCGCAAAAGCGCTGGCGCGATTGGCGTGCAACAGATCGAAGGCACCGCCTTTGATCAGCGCCTCGACCGTCCGCCGATTCACCGTTTGCGTGTTCACGCGACGGCAAAAATCGAACAAATCCTTGAACCGTCCACCTTCCGTTCGTGCGCGCAGAATCTCGATCACCGCGCCTTCGCCCGTGCCTTTAACCGCGCCCAAACCATAGCGAATCGTGCGCCGATCCGTCGGCACAAATCGATACTCGCCCAAGTTCACGTCGGGAGGCTCAAACTTCAATCCGCAGATCGTGCGTGAATCCTCCAGCAACTGACGCACCTTGTCAGTATCGTTCATCACCGCGCTCATGTTGGCGGCCATGAAGGCCGCAGCATGATGCTTTTTGAAGTAAGCCGTTTGATACGCCAGGAGCGCGTACGCGGCCGAGTGCGACTTGTTAAAGCCGTAGCCCGCGAATTTCTCCATATCGTCGAACAGCACTTTGCTTTGCTGCGCCGACAGGCCATTTTTTTCTGCACCCGCGACGAAGGTCACGCGGTGCGCGGCCATCTCTTCGGGCTTCTTTTTACCCATGGCACGACGCAGCAAATCCGCGCCACCGAGCGAGTAGCCACCGATGATCTGTGCGGCCTGCATGACCTGCTCTTGATACACCATGATGCCGAAAGTTTCCTCCAGCATCGGCTTCAGGCGAGGGTCGTAATACTCAGCCTGTTGCGCGCCAATCCGACGCGCGATGTAGTCCGGAATCAGCTCCATCGGACCGGGGCGATACAGCGCGTTTAACGCGGTCAGATCTTCCAGTCGCTGCGGTTTAGTTTTCGTCAGCAAGTCTTTCATGCCTGACGATTCAAATTGGAAAATCGCAACCGTGTTGGCTTCGCGAAACAGCTGATAGACCGACTGATCATCCAGCGGCAAGGTTTGCAGATCAATCTCAAAGGTCGGATCAAGCTGCTTGCAAAAACGCACCGTCCAGTCGAGGATTGTGAGCGTCGTCAGCCCGAGGAAGTCGAACTTCACGAGCCCCACCGCCTCCACGTCATCCTTGTCGAACTGGCTCACCATCGGCGAACCTTCGTCCTGCGAATACATCGGGCAGAAATCGGTCAATTTACCCGGTGCGATCAGCACGCCACCGGCATGCATACCGACGTTTCGCGGCAGGCCCTCCACTTGTTCCGCCAGCTCCAGCAGCGCCGCCACATCTTCTTCCTGCTCCTCGCGCTGCACAAGCAATGGCTCGGCATCGCGCGCAACAATCGTGTTGGCGTCAGGTTTGCCTTCAGGGCGAGTCAGCGTGATCCACTTGCCCGGCATAAATGGAATCAACTTCGCCACGCCATCGACAAACGAATACGGCATGTCGAGCACGCGACCGCAGTCGCGCACCGCAGCTTTCGCCGCCATCGTGCCGAATGTGGCGATCTGACCGACGCTTTCGCTGCCGTACTTCTGGCGCACGTAATCGATCACGCGATCACGTCCGTCCTGACAAAAGTCGATATCGAAGTCAGGCATCGACACCCGTTCCGGATTCAGGAAGCGTTCGAACAGCAGGTTGTATTTCAGCGGATCGAGATCGGTAATGCCGAGCGAATACGCGACCAAAGAGCCCGCACCCGAACCACGCCCAGGCCCGACTGGCACGCCATTGTTTTTGGCCCAACCAATGAAATCCGCCACGATCAGGAAGTAGCCGGGAAAGCCCATCTTCAGGATCACGCCGATTTCAAATTCGCAGCGCGCGACGTAGCGCGGGCGCTCGGCGTCGCGCTGCGGGACATCAGGATAAAGCACGACAAGTCGACGCTCGAGCCCGGTGAGCACTTCGCTCGTCAAATGCGACTCAATCGTGACGCCTTCAGGGATCGGAAACTCCGGCAGATAGTTTTTGCCGAGCGTCAATTCGAGATTGCAGCGCTTCGCGACGAGCACAGTGTTGGCGATAGCCTGCGGATAGTCGGCGAACTTCTCGACCATTTCGGCCTGCGTCACAAAGCGCTGTTTCTCGGTGAAAACTTTAGGCCGACGAGAATCTCCGAGCGTGTACCCCTCGGCGATACACACGCGCGCCTCGTGCGCCTTGTAATCGTCACTCTTCGCGAACTGCATCGGGTGCGTCGCCACGACCGGAATCTGCAATTGGCCCGCGAGCGCAATGCTGCTCTCGACGAAATGATGCTCGTTCTCAAACCCGGCGCGATGAATCTCCATCGCAAAGCGACCGGGGAAGGCCCTCGCCCAAAATTTCGCCGCCCGTTCGGCTGCTGCAAGTTGCCCGTGCTTCAGCGCGGTGCCAATGTCGCCGTGCCAGCCGCCCGACAGGCAAAACACGCCCTCGGTTTCCGCCGGATCAGCCAGCCAGTCACGTTTTAGTAGCGCTCGCCCGCGTTGCTGATTTTCACGAAACGCGCGAGTGAGCCAATTGCACAGTTTGAGATAGCCCGCGTGCGACTCGGCCAGCAACAACACTCGCGTCGGCTCATGGCTCGAATCGACCGACTCGATCCACGCATCGATTCCGCAAATCGGCTTGATGCCCTTCGCGCGCGCCGCCTTGTAGAACTTGACGAAACCGAACAAATTGTTCAGATCGGTAATCGCCAGCGCCGCCTGATCGTCGTTCGCCGCCAGCGCAACCGCATCAACAATGCGCAGCGTCGAGTCGACGATGGAATACTCGCTATGCAGGCGGAGGTGGACGAACGGAGCAGAGGACATCGCCTGATTTTACGGAGCCGCGAGCACATAGCGTCGCAACTGGCTGCGACGCCCGCAGGGTGGCACGTTCGCCCGCCAAGAATACTAACGGCGGCCCGCACAAACCAAAATTCCGATACGCTCGTACTGATACTGGATTAAATGCGCCGTCTGCTGAAAACTTATGTCGATCAAAAAGAAAATTGTTTCCGTTTTCACGCTGCTTGTCGCCGTGATTGGTGCGTTGGCCGCCTGCTCACCGGTGCTATTGATTAACGCGTTGACCCCGACGTCAGGTCTGACGAAAACGGCGAACGTTTCCTACCTTCCGGGTAACAATCTGCGTCAACTGCTCGACGTTTATCAACCCGCTAGCAGCAGTGAAACGACAAAAGCTCGGCCCGTCGTGATCTTCTTTTACGGTGGCGCGTGGCAGGAAGGCTCGCGTAACGACTACCTGTTTGTTGCCGAAGCGCTGACCCAGCGCGGCTACGTCGTCGTGATCCCCGATTATCGCGTGTATCCCGAGGTGATGTACCCCGACTTTCTGCGTGACGGCGCTGCAGCCGTGGCGTGGACAGCGGCGAACGTCGAACGCTTCGACGGTGATCGCACGCGCCTCTTTCTCATGGGGCACTCTGCGGGCGCGCACATTGCCGCCATGCTAGCGCTTGACCCGAGCTACCTCGCCGCCCAGAAGGTGCCATTTACGTCGATAAAAGGTCTGATTGGGCTTGCTGGCCCATACGATTTTTTGCCGCTCACCGAGCCCAACGTGATCGCCCTATTCGCAACCGAAAAAAATCTCGCGATGACGCAGCCGATCTCGTACGTCAAGCTGCCCAATGTCGCGTCCACACCGGTTTTGCTATTGCACGGTGACGCTGACACCCGGGTACGGCCCAAAAATTCGATTAACCTCGCACGCGAACTTCGTGCGGCGGGCGCAAAAATCGAATTCGACTTGCTGCCGGACGTGAGTCACACCGGCATCATCGCGAAGTTCACCCGCGTGCTGCGCGGCGATGGCAAGATCGTTGATCGTGTGGACAATTTCATCCGCGATAACGCGGGTTAGCGTTCACCGACACTGGCGCTTGTTACGATTGCGGCATGCAGTCTCTCGCCTCTGACAAACCCAAAGCGCCCCTAGCCGAGCGCTTGCGCCCCAAAACCATCGCAGAAATTGTTGGCCAACGGCACATGCTGGGCGAGGGCAAGCCACTCGCGAATGCGATCACAGCGGGCGTGCCGCATTCGATGATTTTCTGGGGGCCGCCGGGGGTCGGTAAAACCACGCTCGCGCGATTGCTGGCCGAGGCGTTCGACGCCGAAATGATCGGCCTGTCCGCTGTCATGGCAGGCGTGAAAGACATCCGCGAGGCGATCGAGCGCGCCCAGCTCACGAGCGACCAATTCGGTCGCCGCACCATCAT
The DNA here is from genome assembly GCA_043757535.1 of Burkholderiales bacterium. Lineage (GTDB taxonomy): Bacteria > Pseudomonadota > Gammaproteobacteria > Burkholderiales > Casimicrobiaceae > Casimicrobium. The sequence continues at coordinate 2,758 of JAYVPF010000037.1, read as the reverse complement.
GTTTGTTGACGAGGTGCATCGCTTCAACAAAAGCCAGCAGGACGCTTTTCTGCCGCATGTGGAATCGGGACTGTTCACCTTCATCGGCGCAACGACAGAGAACCCATCGTTCGAGGTGAATTCAGCGCTGCTGTCGCGGGCCCAGGTTTACGTGCTGGAGCCGCTGGATGCCGAGGCGTTGACGGTAATGCTTGCGCGAGCGTTGGCCGCGCTCGCGACCGTGTACACGCTGGATGACGACGCAACGCAGTTGTTGATTGACTACGCCGATGGCGATGGGCGCAGATTTCTAAATTCCATCGAGCAACTCGACGCGACTGTGCGGGCAAGCAAACTGACGCACGTCTCGCTCGAAGTGGTCAAAGGCTCCGTCACGCGTGCCCGAGCCCGCTTCGACAAAGGTGGCGAGCAGTTTTATGACCTCATCAGCGCGCTCCACAAAAGCGTGCGCGGATCGGATCCGGACGCGTCGCTGTACTGGTTCTGCCGCATTCTCGAAGGCGGCGCTGACCCGCTCTACCTGGGGCGTCGCATGGTGCGTATGGCATCTGAGGACATCGGTCTCGCCGATCCTCGCGCGCTCGAAATTACGCTGTCCGCCGTCGCTGCATTTGAGCGGTTGGGCTCCCCCGAAGGCGAGCTTGCTTTAGCCGAAGCCTGTGTGTTCCTCGCCGTCGCAGCCAAGAGCAACGCCGTCTACACCGCGTACAAAAAAGCCCGCAAAGCCGCCGCCGAAAGTGGCACTCGCCCGGTCCCGCTACGCCTCAGAAACGCCCCGACCAAGCTCATGAAAAACTTAGGTTACGGTGATGGCTATCGCTACGCACACAACGAAGCAGGTGGCTTCGCCGCGGGCGAAACTTACTTTCCCGATGATATGAAGCCAGAGCGTTTTTACGAGCCTGTTGATCGCGGGATGGAGGCCAAAATCAAAGAAAAATTGGACGAATTGCGCGACAAAAATCGTCGCGACTAGCGCGTTTCCAACATTTTAAATCGGCAACAGCTTTTTGCTGAAACATCTATTTTCTGGGGGCTAACGCAAGATATTGCCATATATCGATAGTTAGCGATTCTAGGATGGAGCCCCAGTATAATAAGGCTTTTCGGCAGAAGCTATAAGCCCTCTTGAAGGCCTGCGAATCCCCCTTAAATGCATAACGAGGCGTAGCACCGCCAACGTATTTTCTTTCGCTAATAAAAATCTGATCGATCATGAGCAAACAAACCCTAAATTTCCAAGCCGAAGTCGCGCAACTGCTGCACCTCGTCACGCACTCGCTGTATTCCAATAAAGAAATTTTCCTGCGCGAGCTGATTTCCAACGCCTCTGACGCGTGCGACAAGCTGCGTTTCGAGGCGCTGGCCAACGGCGCGTTGTGGGAAGACGCGCCGAACCTTGAGGTGCGTGTTTCGCTCGATAAAGACGCTAAAACGCTGACCATCACCGACAATGGCATCGGTCTGACCGAGCAGGAAGCCATTGACAATTTGGGCACCATCGCGAAGAGCGGAACGCGGGATTTCGTCAGCAAACTGGAAGCCTCGCAGAAGGCTGACGCCAAAGAGCAGGGCTCGCTGATCGGGCAGTTCGGCGTGGGCTTTTATTCGGGCTTTATGGTGGCCGACAAGATCACCGTGGAATCACGCAAAGCGGGCGCTGCGGCCGACGCGGGCGTGCGTTGGGTGAGCGCGGGCACGGGCGAGTTTGAGGTCGAGACCATTGATCGCGCCGCACGCGGCACTAGCGTGATCCTGCATTTGCGCGACGACGCAATGGATTACGCCAATGGCTGGCGCGTCAAGTCCATCATCAACAAATATTCCGACCATATTTCGCTGCCTATCCTGATGGGTAAAGAAGAGTGGAAAGAAGGCGTTGATGGCAAAGATGGCGGCATGGTCGCCACTGGTGAGTGGGAAACGGTCAACAAGGCCAGCGCCTTGTGGAGCCGCCCGAAGAAGGACATCACGCCCGAGCAGTACACCGAGTTCTACAAGCAGATTGCGTTCGATCAGGAAGCGCCACTCGCATGGAGCCACAATCGCGTCGAAGGCGCGACCGAATACACGCAGCTGCTCTACATCCCGTCGAAAGCGCCGCAGGATTTGTGGAACCGCGACAAGAAGGCGGGCATTAAGCTCTACGTTAAGCGCGTGTTCATCATGGACGATGCCGAAGCGCTGATGCCGATGTATCTGCGCTTTGTCAAGGGCGTGGTGGATTCTGCTGATTTGCCGTTGAATGTGTCGCGTGAATTGCTTCAGGAAAGCCGCGACGTGAAGTCAATTCGCGAAGGCAACACGCGCCGTGTGTTGACCGTGCTCGAAGACTTGGCGACCAGCGGTGATGACGCGGAAAAAGAAAAATATGGCGCGTTCTACGGCGAGTTCGGCGCTGTGCTGAAAGAAGGCCTCGGCGAGGATTTTTCTAACCGTGAAAAGATCTCAAAACTGCTGCGCTTCGCCTCGTCAACTACCGACACCGTGAGCGTGAGTTTTGCCGACTACAAAGCCCGCATGAAAGAAGGTCAGGAGGCGATTTACTACATCACCGCCGACACCGTTGCCGGTGCAAAAAATAGCCCGCAACTTGAAGTGTTCAAGAAAAAAGGCATTGAAGTTTTACTGATGTCGGATCGCGTCGACGAATGGGCGCTGGGCTATCTGCATGAGTTCGACGGCACGCCGTTGCAGTCCGTTGCCAAGGGCGCGGTTGACCTGGGCAAGTTGCAGGACGATGCGGAGAAAAAAGCCG
>JAYVPF010000036.1:0-9896 GCA_043757535.1 Burkholderiales bacterium | reverse complement strand
TTTGATCTCTTTGTTCAGCCGCTCCAGGCCGTTGGTGGTGCGCATACGCACCCGGTGAGGCTCAGGCAAGCCAAAGACTGCGAAGCCCTCGGGGAGGTCGCTTCTGCCCACTGAGCGAGCATCGGGTGAACGCTCTGCCAGTGCTTCACGGCAACCTTTAATTTTTCATTGGCCTCGTTGGTGTCCGTCGCGGTGAAGATACCCCGTATCGTGCGCGCCACCGGCTCCCGATCATCGAGGCGTGTGACGTACTTACCCGCATTCTGTTGCAGATGAAATTGACAGCGTTGCCAAGGCACCGAGGGCAGCACAGCACGACGCACCGCACGCAGGCCCGCATGTTCGATCAACTTCGCGCGCACGTGACACTGTGTGCGCCATCGAACAGACGCATGATCTGCACGACGCGCATATTGATGATGCGCGGCGATTGTGCAGGTGACCGAGCCCGGACGCTTTTTTCGCCGGACGCGCCCTGGTCGGTTTCCCGGGTCTGAGCGACGACAACTTGTGACAAGGTTTCTCGTCAGGATTTTCGTTGCCACATTGCATGCAGGCGCGGTGCCGAAATAGGAGAAATAGTGAACATCCACACCCAGCAACTTCACGATCAGGGACAACGTCTCTGGCTCGACAACATCACCCGCGAAATCCTCGTGAACGCTACATTGGCGCGCTACATCTCGGAGTTTTCGGTGACCGGACTGACCTCGAACCCGACCCTATTTGAGCACGCGATTAGCAGCGGCAATTTCTACGACGCAGCGATCAGCGAACTGGCGAGCCGCAGCGAATCGGGCGAAGACTTGTTCTTCGCGCTGGCACTGCAAGATTTGACGCAGGCCGCTGATTTGTTCCGTCCGATCTTCGATATGACCGGCGGCATCGACGGCTGGGTGTCGCTCGAAGTCTCGCCGCTGCTCGTCGACAATGCGGTGCAGACGATCCACGCGGCGGCGCGGCTGCACGCAGCAGCCGAGCGCCCGAATCTCTTCATAAAAATTCCGGGTACTCAGGCGGGCGTTGCTGCGATTGAGGAGTCGATTTTCGCGGGCATTCCGATCAACGTCACGCTGCTGTTTTCGTGCGAGCATTACGTCGCGGCAGCCGAGGCTTTTATGCGAGGTATCGAGCGGCGAATCGCGGCGGGACTGGATCCCAAGGTCGCCTCCGTGGCCTCGCTCTTCGTCAGTCGTTGGGACGTGGCGGTGCAAGCAGAGATATCCCCCGAATTCCACAACCGCTTGGGTATTGCCGTTGCGATGCGCACCTACAAGGCTTATCGCGACCTGTTGGCCTCGACGCGCTGGCAAGCACTGGCGAAGGCCGGTGTCAATCCGCAGCGGCTGCTCTGGGCCAGCACCGGCAGCAAAGATCCCGCCGCACCGGACACGCTCTACATCGAAGCGCTCGCTGCCCCCGACACCATCAACACGATGCCGGAGAAGACCTTGCATGCCTTCGCCGAGCACGGCAAGTTGGGTGCACCGATGCCGGTAGACGGCGGCTTCGCCGAAGCGGTGTTCGAAGCGTTCCGGCGGGAAGGTGTTGACGAGGCTGCACTGGCCGAACGGCTACAGCGCGAAGGGGCTGCCGCATTCTCGACCTCGTGGCACGCGATGTTGTCGCGCATTGCACAAAAGGTTTCGCGGCTTGACGGCGGTGCATCATAGTGAATCTGACATTGCACTGCTTTTAGTCATCGCGCGATGACGAGTCACCGCCGAGACGAAGGCGTATCAGCAAGTACCGGCGACAACGCTTTGCTTGAACGACTGCAGCGGCTTATTTCACGGCAGAGACGCATGACGAAACCGCGGTGCGCCGCCTCGCCGACGCGCTCTACCAGCGGGTTGACTGGCGCTGGGCGCAGCGCGGCGGTGCCGCAGTTGTGCACGGCTGGAAACCCGAGTGTGGTTTTCTGAACTTCTAAAGAACTGGATAACGAACGATCAAACTATTTTGAGGGTTAAAAACATTCCAACGCTGGCATGACGTAAACATTCTGCTACCCACCCGTGCTATCGTCCACCATCGAACCGCACCAACCCGCCGCCGCTTGCTTTTGACTGCGGACGCGGACACAAGGAGAACACCATGCCTGGACTGCTTCCTGACGTTGACCCGAATGGGTTGCTTGAATTTTCGGTCGTCTACACCGACCGTGCGTTGAACCATATGTCGAAGCGCTTTCAGGGCGTGATGAAGGACATTTCGCGCATTCTGAAAACGGTTTATCGCGCTAAATCCTCGGTGCTGGTGCCGGGTAGCGGTACGTTCGGCATGGAGGCTGTGGCGCGCCAGTTTGCTGGCGGAAAACACGTGCTGGTGATCCGCAATGGCTGGTTCAGCTATCGCTGGACGCAGATTTTTGATCAGGGAAACATTCCCGCCGCTTCCACGGTGCTTAAGGCGCGGCGCACGGGCACCGGCAAACAGGCGACGTGGATACCGGCGCCGATTGCTGAGGTCGTTGCCGCGATTGCCGCTGAGCGTCCCGCCGTGGTGTTTGCGCCGCACGTAGAAACCGCCGCCGGGATGATCCTGCCGGACGATTATTTGCGCGCCGTGAGCGAGGCGGTGCATGCGGTCGGTGGCCTGTTTGTGCTCGACTGCATTGCGTCGGGCGCGATGTGGGTAGACATGGAAGCGACCGGTGTGGACGTGCTCGTTAGCGCGCCGCAAAAGGGCTGGTCGAGCTCGCCGTGCTGCGCGATGGTGATGCTCTCAGAGCGTGCCCGCACAGCCATCGACGGCACCGCGAGCACGAGCTTTGCCTGTGACCTGAAGAAGTGGCTGCAGATCATGGAGACGTACGAAAGCGGCGGCCACGCGTATCACGCGACGATGCCGACCGATGCGCTGACGCGGCTATGCGAAGTGATGCAAGAGACTGAGGCCTACGGCTTCGACCGTGTGCGCTCCGAGCAGATTGCGTTGGGAGCGAAAGTGCGCGCGCTGTTCGAGAGTCGTGGCATTCCGAGCGTCGCGGCGGAGGGTTTCAAAGCACCAGGCGTAGTGGTGAGCTACACCGAAGACGCCGAGTTGCAATCGAGCAAGAAATTTCTCGCCGAAGGTTTGCAAACGGCTGCCGGTGTGCCGCTGCAATGCGATGAGCCTGCTGATTTTGCGACGTTCCGAGTGGGCCTGTTTGGGCTGGAGAAATGGCACAACGTGGATCGCACGGTGGGGCAGCTGGCTGCGGCGCTGGATCGATTGGGGATTAGGGGTGCGGCTATTCCTGAGCGTGAGGCCGCTACGGTTTAGCGTGCCCAAATGAAATGACGTCACTTGCCGCGAGCACGTCATTCTCGCCATAGGCGGGAATCCAGAAGGGTGGTAATCGCTAGCGCACCGATTGACCGATGGATGGCGCGCAGCTAATTCCCCGGCTCCCGCCAAGGATGACGCCCCATGATCGTCGAGCTCCTTCTGTGCCGCTACTTCGCAGCGGCCGCTTTCGCAAAATCCCCGGCTACACCAATCAACCAGGCTTCTGGTTTGATGTATTTGCGGAAGGCATCGTTGACTTGCTGGAGTGCCAGCGCCTTCAGCTCAGCGTCGCGCTTCGCCGCGTCGGCGAATGTTTCGTTGAGTTCCATCTGCGTCAACAGTGCGTTGGCGACGCTATCGTCGCCACTACGTGCCTGCTGGCGTCCTTGCAGCGTGTTAGACCGATTGCGCTCCAGTTCATCCGCCGTGAATCCATCTTTGAGCGCGATGTCTGTCTCTTCGCGAAGCGCAGCAACGATACGGTCGCGGTTGATCGGCGCGTAACTGCCTTCAACGCCAAAGTGCGCGCGATCACCGTGCTCAGGGATGCTCACGCTGGCACCGATGCCGTAAGAGAGACCATCCTTCTTGCGAATTCTGGTGGTAAGGCGATTGTCGAGAGCACTGCCGCCGAATATGGTGACGGCGAGTTGCAGTGCTGCGGAGTCGGGGTGCTTGCGTGTCAGCGGCAGGTACTGGTCGACATCGATCAATGCGTTCGACTTGTCAGGTGCTTCAACCGTGATGGTAGTTCCCGGCAACGGCTGATGATTGTTGACATGGCGCGCGTAAGTCGACGCCTTCGATACCCAGCCTTTTAATTGGCTGCGAATCTCGTCAGCAATGCCATCGGGTGCCGTGCCCACAATGGACACGCGAACGGCATTAGCCCCCCAGCTACTATCGAACGCGTTGATCACATCATCGTAGGTGATGCTCCTCAATTCGGCCAACTGCTCTGCGTGCGTTCTGCGGTAATCGGGATCACCCGGAGCGAGCCCGAACGCTGTGTTCTTGTATGGAATGGCGAGATTGTTGATGACTGTTTGTGGCTCTCTTGCAACCGACTCAATTTGGCTGAGTAGCTGTTTCTTGAGGCGGTCAAACGCGTCTCGGCTCAATTTGGCTGAACGCACTTGAGGCAGCAGCAGTTTGATCGCGTCGAGAATGTGATCGCGATCACTATTGATCGTAAGCGTTGCGCTTTGCATGCCGCCGGAGAGACTGAAGCGGGTTTTGAGTTGAGTCAGCGCGTCGCTACGCGCCTGTTTTTTTGCGGGCGACTCGCCTTCAGAAATCATCGGTGTCACCAGATTCAGCGCGGGTTGTTTCAGCTGCTCGGTGAGCTCGCCCCAACGCAGATTAATTTTGACCGTCAGCGCGTTGCCACGATTTTGTTTGCTGAGTTGGGCATACTGAAATGCTGGATCGGTGAGATTGCGCACGGTGCGCGACTCCAGCGCCTCGGGCGTTGCGGCGAAGGCTTCACCGCCTTCGACCGCAGCGCGCGGCTTGTAGGCCCCAAGCAGGCCCGCCACCGGCGGCGCAGACGCGACCTCAACGCGATCCGGTTTGTCCTCTGGCAGATAGCGTGCGAGCGTGCGGTTAGCGGGCTTGAAGTACGTCGCTTTCACGCGCTCCAGATCGGCGAGTGTCACCGCCTGCACGGCGTCGCGCTGCGCGAACAACGTGCGCCAATCACCAAGGCTCACGACCTCCGAGAGCGCCATCGCTACGCCAATCGGAGATTCCATGGCCTTCTCGAACCCCACTGCGAGTTCACGTCGAGCGCGGTCAATTGCTTCTTGCGTAAGTGTGACGGCAGTCCGCCCTTCGATGAGGTCGAGCAACTCGCGCTCAAGTGTGCTGACGTCAGCATTCTTGTCGGCCGCCAGGCCAAGGCCCGCAAGCGAAACGTCGTTTGATCCCGTACTAAATGGAAAAATTTGCACCGCCTTTTTCGATTCAATAAAGGCGCGGTAAAGCGGGCCCGACGGGTTGCTCACCAGCACCTGCGCTAGGAGCGATAGCGCGGCCGAATCCGGGTGCAGTTTCGATGGTACTTTGTAGCCAGCGACGACGAGCTTCACGTCGCCCACACGGCGCACCGTCACCTCGCGTTCGCCGTCTTGCGTGGGCTCTACCGTGTACAGCGTTGGCAATACGCGATCCGGCTTGGCTATCGGCGCGAACACCTCAGCCACGACGGCAAGCGCCTGGGCCGGGTCGAATTTTCCGGCAATCAGCAGCACTGCGTTGTCAGGCTGGTAATGACGCTTGTAGAACGCCTGCAAGCGCTCGATGTTCACGTTCTCAATATCGCTCAGCGCGCCGATGGTCGGTTTGCCGTAGTTGTGACTGGTGAACGCGACAGCATTCAAACGTTGAAAAATTACGTTTGGCTGACTGTCGCGACGCTCGAACTCGTTTCGCACCACCGTCATTTCGCTATCGAGATCCTTCTTCGCGATGAAGCTGTTGATCATGCGATCTGCTTCCAGCGCCAGCGCGAAACGCAGGTTGTCCGGACTTGACGAGAAAGCCTCGTAGTAGTTCGTGCGCTCAAGGCTCGTGGTGCCGTTCCAGCGCATGCCGCGCGCGGTGAATTCCTTCAACATATCGGGGTGTTTTGGTGTGCCTTTGAAGATCAGGTGCTCAAGCAAATGTGCCATGCCCGTTTCGCCGTAGCTTTCGTGCTTCGAGCCGACGAGGTAGGTGATGTTGACGAGGGTCAGCTCTTTCGACGCATCAGGAAAAAGCAAGACTTTGAGGCCGTTTTGCAGGCGGTATTCGCTGATGCCTTCAATCGATGGGCCCGCCGATATGCCTGCGGGCAGGGTTGGTGCGGGTTGGGCCAGCGTCGGCGATGTCGCAGCGAGAAACGATAGGGCCAGCGCGAACAGCCACGCGGTGGAAGACGGTTGGCGCGAAATGGGCAAAGGGACTCTCCGAAAGCGAAGTATTGAGTTGCGTCGGTACCGACTGCAACTGCAGCTGGAGCATTAGCGATCAAAATGATATGACAATGGTTTAGCGCGAACGTTCCGCGACGGGAAGGGCATTGCGCGAAGTCAACGCGATATGCAAATTTTCTGAGGAAACAGCAGGCGAACGCCTTTTCCTGTCTACGCATTTTGGAACGGTAGACTTTGCAGCATTAACACGTCCAGTAGCAACGCAATGACCACTGAATTCTCTCATCCACGCAACACCGACCGTGTCAGCATCATCAGCGAACAAACGCTCGCAAACGACTGGCACACGCTCAAGAAAACCACGTTTGACTTTCGCCGCAACAACGGCGAGTGGCAGCGTCAGAGTCGCGAAACTTATGACCGGGGCAACGGCGCAACGATCCTGCTCTACAACCTGGCGCGGCAAACGGTGGTGCTGATCCGACAATTTCGTCTTCCCACATTCGTCAACGACTATCACGGCTTTTTGATCGAAACGCCAGCGGGCCTGCTTGAGAACGCGAGCCCAGAGGCACGCATTAAAGCCGAGGTTGAGGAGGAAACGGGATTTCAGATCACCGACGTTCACCCCATCTTCAACGCCTTCATGAGCCCCGGCTCAGTCACGGAGCGCGTTCACTTTTTTGTGGCGCAATACGAAGCGAAATTGCGCGTGAGTGAAGGCGGTGGGCTCGAACACGAAGGCGAGGACATCGAAGTTCTGGAGCCTACGATAGAGGCTGCGCTGGCGATGATCGAGTCGGGCGAGATTTGCGACGGCAAGACGATCATGCTGCTGCAATATGCGGCGTTGCACGTTTTTGCAGGAAATAAAAAGTAAGCACTTTTTTCATTTGAATTCGCAAGCCGCTATTTGCGGAAACGACCGCTACATTGGGGCTAATCGCCTAAATCGACATAAGTCGACTTGTACCAATATGCGCCGGTAGGCCCAGTGCAGCGGGGCGTTCACAGAAGAGCTGTCAGTCTGAAAGCAAACCATTTTTGCGTAGCCGCAGCCATGGCAAACGGCGCTTGGAGTCCCCGCAGCGCTGTTACTCTTTGACCGATCCCGTCATTCCCGACACGTAATACTCAACAAAGAACGAGTAAATGAAGGCCACGGGCAGCGAGCCAAACAGCGCGCCGGCCATGAGCGATCCCCAGTGGTACACGTCCCCCTCCACCAACTCAGTGACCACGCCCACAGGCAATGTCTTTAGCTCGGATGATGAGACGAACGTGAGCGCGTAGATGAATTCATTCCACGACAGCGTGAACGCAAAAATCCCGGCAGAAATGAGTCCCGGTACTGCGAGCGGCAGCACGATCTTGGTGAGAATCTGCCAGCGACTTGCGCCATCGATCAGCGCGCATTCTTCCAGCTCAAACGGGATCGTGCGGAAATAACCCATCAAAAGCCAGGTGCAGAACGGGATCAGGAAGGTTGGGTAAGTGAGGATGAGTGCGAGCCGGGTATCGAACAAGCCGAGCTGAAAGACCACCGAGGCAAGCGGAATAAAGAGGATCGACGGCGGTACCAGATACGCCAGAAAGATCGCGAGCCCTACCTGTTTAGCGCCAGAGAATCGCAACCGCTCAATGGCGTAAGCCGCGAATACCGATGCGGCCAGCGAGAAGAAGGTGGACGTGACAGACACTAGCACCGTGTTCCACATCCACTCTGGGTACGCAGTATCAAAAAGCAATTTTTTGACGTGAGCGAGCGTTGGCGAGATGATCCAGAACGGATTGCCGTCGCGCGAGAGCAGCTCGTTATTCGGTTTGAAAGCGGTGATCGCCATCCAGTAAAACGGGAACAGCAACACGAACAGAAATCCCCCGAGCGGCAGGTAAGTTGCGAAAAATTTTCGCTGCGTGGTCTCGAGAAAATTCATTCCCGACGAGTCGGCGCTGTCGGCCTTTGCAGTGTTGGTCGTGTTCGTATTGCTACTCATTTGTCTCCGCCTCCTTGTTGCCAGACGCGGCGTTGCAATCCGAAATAGCTGAACATAATCGCCGCCAGCAGGAACGGCACCATCGCAATCGAAATGGCCGCGCCCTCGCCGAGCGCTCCGCCGGAAATTGCTCGCTGGAACGAGAGTGTCGCCATCAGATGCGTCGCGTTGAGCGGCCCGCCACGCGTGATCACGTAGATGAGCTGGAAATCGGTGAAGGTAAACAACACCGAGAAGGTCATCACCACCGCGATGATCGGCGTCAGCAGCGGCAGCGTGACGTAGCGAAACTGCTGCCACGGCGTCGCGCCGTCGATGGCGGAGGCTTCGTAATACGAGGGCGAAATCGTCTGCAAACCGGCCAGCAACGTGATGGCCACAAAAGGCACGCCGCGCCAGACGTTGGCGGCAATCACCGAGAAGCGCGCGTTCCACGGGCTGCCCAGAAAATCGATATAGGTGTCGATGATTCCCATCTTCAGTAGCACCCAGCTGATGACGGAAAACTGCGCGTCAAACAACCACCAGAATGCAATGGCCGACAGTGCCGTCGGCACGATGTACGGCAACAAAATCACCGCGCGAAAAAAACTCTTCAAGCGCAAATTGCGATTGAGCAAGAGCGCAAGCCACAGGCCCAGAAAGAACTTTAGAACGCTGGCAACCGTCGTATAAAAAAGTGTGTTGAATAGTGCGAGCTGCGTGACGCTATCGGTCGCCAGAAAAACATAGTTCTCGAAGCCGATCCACTCGCCGGGTCGACCGACCTTGGCGTCAGTGAAACCGAGCCATACGCCAAGCCCCAGCGGATAGGTCAGGAACAGCACCAGCAAAATCGCTGCTGGCAGCATGAAGATCAGTCCGAGAGCGTTGCGACTGTTTTGAAGTTTGTCAAACATGAATCAAACGAGAATCAATCATAAAAAGGCTGCGTTCGCACGCCAACCTAAGGACTTTGGAACATTAACGCTGTCATGCTGAGCCTCGCGAAGCATCAGGTTACGCACGCTGCAAACCCAATTCTGCAGCAGTGATTAACCACCCGATTCTTCGCTTGTGGCTCAGAATGACAGCCATTAATCAGACTTTGTAATACCGCTCTGCCCGCTTCTGTGCCCGCTCGGCAGCCTCTTTCGGCGTCTTTGATCCGCTCGCGGCTTCGGCCACCATGTTGACCACGATGAAGTCTGCTGCGGCACCTGCTGATGCGTAACCGAGCTTGCCAGCATAGCCCGCTGGACGCAGGTTTTTTACGCAGTCGCGATAGGGCGTGTGTTTGGGGTCTGACGTCCAGATCGCGGACTTGGTGTATTCCGCGAGCGGCGGCGCAATGTATCCACCCGCCGCTGTGAGCCACGGGTCGAACTGTTCCTGTTCCATCATGAAACGCAAGAACTCCTTCGCAGCGTTCGGGTACTTGGTGTACTTCATGATCATCTGGTTGAAGAACAGATGCGACTCGGTCGGCACGCCGACGGGGCCGATCGGGTACGGCGCGTGAAAGATGTCGTCCTTCAGATCCTTGACCTTTTGATCGGCCGAGGTTTTGGTCGCGTAATAGATCGAGATGCCGTTGTTGGTCAGGCTGATCTGGCTGTCGAGAAACGCCTTGTTGTTGTTGGGGTCGAGCCACGACAAGGTGCCTGGGGCGAAGGTTCCGTACATCTCTTTGGCGTACTCAAGCGCCTTGATGGTCTCTGGGCTGTCGATC
>JAYVPF010000035.1:0-2706 GCA_043757535.1 Burkholderiales bacterium | reverse complement strand
TTTGGTCAGCACGTCGGCCTTTGTTCATCACCGGTCGCGGCGCCCAGGGCGCTGGCCCCGCGCTCTGTCAATTGCTCGACCGGCTCAACGCGCTCTATCTGGATACCGGCGAGAGCCGGGGGCTGGTGCCGGAAGCTCATCCTGCCGTGGTGGCGGCCATGCGCGCCAGCGTCATGGGCGACGCGGATCTGGTCATCACCGTCGGGCGCCGACTCGACTTTCAACTGGCCTATGGCTCGCCATCAGTTTTTGGTGACGCCAAATTCCTTCGAATTGCAGACTGTTCGGGCGAGCTGCGGGACAACCGCCGTGGCACTGTGGAGTTGTTCGGCACACCCGCGCGCGTGCTCGAGGCGATTCTCGCCGCCGCACCAGACCGGATCCCCGCCGCCGATGTGGCGTGGGCACGCAACGCCCGGGCCAAGCACGAAGAACGCTCGACCAAGCTGTTAACGTCGATGCGGTCCGCCGCGCCAGGCAGCGACGGCTTGATGCACCCCAATCAACTGTTGGCAGCGCTACGCGACGCCTTGCCAGCTGACGCCGTGGTGGTCGCGGATGGCGGTGACTTTTTGAGTTTTGCGCGTGTCGGATTGCCCGCCTCGACCTACCTTGATCCGGGCCCGCTGGGCTGTATCGGTGTCGGTACGCCTTTCGGCGTGGCTGCAAGTCTGGCCTGCCCAGACCGCGTCGTTGCGGTCGTCACGGGTGATGGCGCCTTCGGTTTCAACGCCATGGAAATTGACACCGCGGTTCGACATAAGGCGCCTGTGCTGGTTGTCGTGGCCAACAACGGCTCGTGGGCGATTGAGGTGCGCGACCAACAGGAGACGCATGGCAAAGTGGTTGGCACACGACTGCAGTTTGCCGATCATGCCGCCATGGCTCGCGCATTTGGCCTACACGCTGAACGCGTTGAAAAACCCGAAGACCTGCCCGCTGCCATCGAACGGGCACTTGCCAACCGGCCAGCTTTGCTTGACGTTCTGGTCACGCCCGAGGCCGTGTCTTCTGACGCCAAGTCCGGGCTTGCTTGGGTGCCTGACTTGCAAGCCCTTGCGGCTTGGGACCAGGCCGAGCGCGAGTGGCGCAACGCGGGAAGCACTTGACTGCGGTCGGATCCGGACCGACCCCTCTATGTTGAAAGTCAAGCACTAACAGTCATCCAAAATTGAGCATGGAAATTCTCGAAGCCCAACCCAAACTGGTGGAGCAGGTGCATGGGGCGATCCTTGCCGAGATTGCAGCGGGCAATCTACAGCCCGGGGCGCGCATCATTCAGGAGCAGATTGCGCACGATTTGGGTGTGTCGCGCCAGCCCGTACAGCAGGCGCTCCTTTTGCTGCGCAATCAGGGCGTGCTGTGCGATGCGCCAGGGCGCGGATTGATCGTCGCCCCCATGAACCTCGAATACGTCGAGAACATGTATGAGATGCGTGCCGTAATTGAAGGCCTCGCCTGCCGCCGCGCAGCCCAGCTGAATGCCGAGGGCGCGCGGAAGCTGGGCCCCGCACTTATCCGTTCCGGACGCAGCGCGGTCAAGCAGGGATCGGTCGCTGCCTTGATTGCTGCGGACATGAAGTTCCACGCGTTCATCTACGAGCTCAGTGAAAATCCGCTGATCGCGCCTGCGATGGAAGCGCACTGGAGCTACACCCAGCGCGTCATGGGTGAGGTGCTGATGCGTGACGAGAAACCCCGCGATATTTGGGATCAGCACGAGGCCATTCTGGAAGCCATTGTCGCGGGAAAAGCCCGCTTCGCCGAAGACACTGCGCGCGAGCATATTACTCAAGCAGCCTCGTTCATGGTGCAGCGTTTGCGCAACGACGCAAGCTCCGGGGACTAAGGGGCGACGTTTGCGATTATTGGACATCGCTTCGCCCAAAGTGCCTGCGGCACGATCCGGTTCTACGACTCGAGCGCTTCCCCCGGTCGCTTCGCATAAAACTTGAGCGGCGTCGCGCCCGAGATTGCGGGCACCAGCGACGGCGGTGGCGAGCGCAATATGTTTGGCCGCATCTTGCCCATGACGTGCATTTCGCACGGTTTGCAGTCGAATTTGAGTGTCAGACGGTCGCCGCCACTGACGAGCGTCATCGGTTCAGCGCGCACCTGGCCTTGAACACCCTGGACGCCTTTCGCCTGTTTCGGGCAGAGGTTGAACGACCAGCGCAAGCAATGTTTGGTGACCATGACGGGCACTTCACCAGCCTCGGTGTGCGCTTCGTAAGCGTCGGCAATCAGCTTGACTCCGTGCTTTGCGTAGAAGTCGCGCGCTGCGACGTTGTAGACGTTGGCGAGGTAAGTTAAAGATGTCTCGGGATATTGTGCGGGCGGAACGGAGGCCTCAGCGCGCGTCCATTTGGGCATGCGTTTGATACGAACTTTTTCGAGCTTTTCTACTGCTTCACGGCGAAGTGCATTGATTGCGGAAGCGGGCACAAACCACGGTTGATACCATTCGATTGTGACGTCGCGCGTAGCAAAAATCGTGTTACCGAGCTTGCCCAGATTTTCGCGCAGGCTTGTTTTGGCGCGCTCTTCGTTTTGTGCAGATTCATGCGCGTGCTCAATCGTTGCTGTGGCGCTGGCTCCGTGTTCATCCCCTAGCGTCAACGCGAAACCCGCAGGCGTTTCACTGAATCGAATGTCGATAGAAATGCGGCGCTCGGAAGATTTCTTCGTGAGCGTCAATTCCCACGC
>JAYVPF010000034.1:0-2714 GCA_043757535.1 Burkholderiales bacterium | reverse complement strand
GTTCAAACCGGGATTCAAGGGTCGTACCCATGCAATACCTCTGTCGAATCTATGGTGATGGCAACATCATTGCATATTTAATAACACAGTAGAACTAGTGTCGGCGCGGTGTTTTCACAAAAGTCCGCGTCAGCACACGGCTCCGGACTGGTTTCAAGATTTCATCCACAAAGCTTGTGGATAACTCTGTGGGTTGACAATGACGAGTGACGCTAAGTCTTGAAACCGTAACGATTTTTTCTCTTGCGCTCAAAAATTGCGCATTGATAACTTTCAATTTTTTCAATAACTTATGCGTACTTAGCCCTTGGCACTGCAACCAACTCTACGCCAATCGCGGACGTCAACACATCATTTCTGACGCAGTGGTAGCATCGCGCATGCCCTCCAACCCCCCTGACCAAGCCCCGCTCACTGTTGATGGCGACAGCACCGCATTGCTACCGTCGCCTTCCGCGCCGCGTCGCACCGACACGATGCCCATTTCCGTCACTGAACTCAATCGCCGGGCACGCAATCTCATCGAAGCGAAGTTCGAATTGCTGTGGGTTTCAGGTGAACTCTCGAACGTGACGCGTGCTGCCAGCGGGCATTGGTACTTTGTGTTGAAGGACGACGAGGCGCAGGTACGCTGTGTGATGTTTCGCAACCGCGCTGCCATACTCGCCTTCAAACCCCAAAACGGGTTGCAAGTGGATGTACGCGCACTCCCCTCGCTGTACGAGGCAAGAGGTGAATTTCAGCTCGGCGTGGAAGGCATGCGTCGGGCCGGGCTGGGCGCATTGTTCGAGGCGTATGAACGCCTTAAGGCCAAACTCGGCGATGAGGGTTTGTTCGACCAAACGCGGAAGCGGCCCTTACCTTCGTTTCCGCGCACCGTGGGTATTGTCACGTCGCTGCAGGCCGCCGCGCTACGCGACGTGCTCACCACACTCAAGCGCCGTGCACCGATGATCGTGGCAATTTTGTACCCGACCGCTGTGCAGGGTGCCACCGCTGCGCAGGAGATTGCGACCGCCATCGACACCGCCTGTGCCAGGCGCGAGGTGGATGTACTGATTGTTTGTCGAGGTGGTGGCAGCATCGAAGATTTATGGTCATTCAATGCAGAGGTTGTCGCACGCACCATCGTGCGCTTTCAGGATGAAACAATGATTCCGGTGATATCCGGCGTCGGCCACGAAACCGACTTCACTATATGTGACTTTGTTGCTGATTGGCGCGCAGCAACCCCAACGGCGGCCGCGGAAATGATTTCTCCTGATGTCGAACAATTGCGCGGCGCGGTTCAGTCTGTTCGCTCGCTACTTGCGCGAGCGCTGCGCCGCACACTCGATAACGCTTATCAACGGGTGGATCAGGCGCAGCGCAGCTTGTTGTCGCCGCAGGATCGTCTGGATCGAGAGCGCGCACATCTGGTGCAGCGCGCCGCGACCTTACGTCATGCTATGGCAGCACACCTCGATCGGACAAAATTTGAAACAGCGCTGCTTAAGCAATGCATGTACTCGCAACGCCCTGATTTGACGCTGCGGCAATCCAGCCTGCGACAGCGCCGGGCTGGACTCTCACAAGCGCTCCGGCATGTACATCTGGCCGGTAACGCACGCCTGCATGCCATCGCGCAGGCATTGCAACTGTTAGCGCCGGAGCGGGTACTGGAACGCGGCTACAGCATTGTTGAACATAACGGCACCATACTTCGCGATAGCGTAAACGTGCACACAGGCGACGCCATCGAAGTACGGCTGGCGCGTGGCCGGCTGGCGGCAGTAGTGAAATCAGCCGATAGCACCACGGAACTTGCCAGCGACGATAGGTAAGCGTAGATTTGTTCGTCCGATCAACAAAAAATATTTGGAAGACACCATGGCAAAGAAAACAAAGGCCGAAAGCTCGCTCTACAAAGTCATCGAACTCGTCGGCACCAGCAGCGTCTCCTGGGCCGATGCGGCGAAGAATGCCGTGAAGTCGGCCTCCAGGACATTGCGCGATGTGCGCGTAGCCGAAGTATCGAAACTCGATGTCAAAATTGGCAAGGATGGCGCAATGACCTTTCGCGCAAAAATGAAGCTGTCTTTCAAGTATCAGGGTTAGCACGGCGACCATCGTAAAAAACTTCAGTCTGGCCCGCGTAAAAAGCGGGTTGGGTTGGGCGTCTGCCAAGTCAAGTCTGGCGGAGAAAATCCCCCACTTGTTCGACGATGACGTCGCGCAAGTCAGTTCGCAGGCAATCGATTGACTGGAAATCCGGCATCGCTCTGAGCCATGTCAGTTGCCGCTTGGCGAGCTGGCGGGAGGCGACAACAGCGGTCTCACGCAGCACCGTTTGGTCTATTTCCCCTTCAATAAATTTCCAGGCTTGACGGTAGCCGACGCAGCGCATAGACGGCATTTCTGCAGCCAACGGGTAGCGCACGCGAAGGCACCGCACTTCATCGATCAGCCCCGCGCCGAGCATTGCCTCAAAGCGCGACGCAATACGTTCGTGCAGAGCCGCACGGCACCCGGCGATCAAGCCGATCTTCAGAGCGGCGTAAGGAAAATCATGTTGTTGTGCATGTCGCGTTTGCAACGCGGACAGCGGTGAACCGGTCAACTGAAACACCTCCAGGGCGCGCTGTATTCGTTGCGCGTCATTCGGCTTCACTCGCGCCGCAGTCAAAGCATCGACACGACCTAGTTCGGCGTGCAGCGCCGGCCAGCCCACCTGC
>JAYVPF010000033.1:0-2722 GCA_043757535.1 Burkholderiales bacterium | reverse complement strand
ACCCGCCGATTTTTCTTACTGCTCTAGCGTTTGACTACTTGAACTTGTAAGTCATGCCGACCGTGTAGAAACGCCCGACCGGATCCCCCCACTGAGGGTTGTAGCCAGCGTTAGCGCCGCTCGACTGGTCGTTAAATTGCGGACCGCGATCCATCAAATTATTGACGCCAACACGAATCTTCAAGTCCTTCATGGGCGAGTAGGCAACTCCCAAATTCCAGATTTCGTACGCGCCAACTCCAACTCCTGACCGAGTGCCAAGGCCGTCGTAGTCGCCGACCGCATAACCGCCGAGCGAGACTTCCAACGGACCGCGACTCCACGCGAAGTCCCACGACCCGCGATACCGCGGTTGGCTATACGTGCCGTTGTATTCGGCAATGACTGATGCGCCCGCGTCATCCAGCGTCGAGAACTTGTAAGTGTTGACGTAGCTGATGCCCACTTTGCTGGTCAATTTTCCGCCCGCGCCAAGATCGGTGCGCAACGCCACCTCAAGATCAATACCGTTGGTTTTGGTCTTGTTGAGCTGCACTGGAACTTGATTGAGTTGCGTGATTTGACCTCGAGAATCGCGCACGACGATGGCCGGGTTGTTTCGGAACAAATTGATCAGCAGTTGATCAGCGAAAGCACCGATTTCGTCTTTACGATCAATCTGCCACAGATCGATCGAAACGGTCAGGTCACGCGTCGGTGCCAGGACCATACCTACCGTGTACGCAGTCGACTTCTCCGCCTTCAGATTGGGGTTGCCTTGCGCCACACGGCGCACATCGAGAACGCAGTTCGGATTGGTATCCACAATGACCGGGCAGAGCACCGGATCCTGGATGCCAAACGCAAACGACGTCTGCTGTGCGGGACTGGTTTCGAACAGTGACGGGGCGCGAAACGCTTGCGACGCCGTAGCGCGCATCAGGAAGCTCTGTGTCGGCTGGAAGCGCAGGCCAATCTTCGGGGAAGTCGCTGCGAAACTGCCGTTACCGGTGTACTTGTCGTAGCGCACCGCCAGGTTGGCCTCGAGGGACTTGGTGAACGGCGCGTTCAACTCAACGTAACCGGCACCCACATTACGGTTACCGAACGCCTGAGCTGCGCTGATGGCCAGCGTGTCACCGGTTTGCAGTTGAATATCCGGAATATCCGACACCTTCTCTTTGCGCACCTCGAGGCCGAGGGCAATCGCGAGTGGTCCGCCGCCGAGCTGCATCAGTTCACGCGAGGCTTTCAGGTCAAAACCATCAAGGTTAGACCTGCCCTGACGCAACGAGTCATGGCGAAGATACGCTGCAACACCGGGCTTGTTGGCCGCGGGGTTTTGGTAGTTGTAATAACCAAATTGCGCAAACGCCGCTGGACATTTGGCAAGTTCACTGCGAAAGTAAGACGCATAGGCAGGATTGGCCGCGAAAATCTGGGCGATCGTACCCAGTCCCAGTGGGTCCCTGCCAGCAGCATAGGCCGCGGCCGCTTGCGGATTGGTCAAACACATTGTGCGGGTGTTGAGCGCGTTGTTCAAAGCGAACGTATCGATATTAATGCGGTTGATATTAGCTGCCGCCTCCCAATCCCATCCCGCCGTCGTGCCCTTTAGCCCGAGCACAAAGCGCTGCGTGTCGGAGGTGCCGCGGTCGCCACGCAAACCAACGTCCGCGAAACGATAGCGAACCCCGGCGTCGTTCCGGAACGGGTTGCCGGGCGTGCCGCCAGGAATCACGTTGGACCCGATGCCAACGTCGTCAGTCGTAGCCGCAGGCCAACCGGTCGAGCTGAATTTATTGCGTGTGAACAACATTTCCGCGAACGCAGTAATGTCCGGCGTGACGGCGAAATTGCCACGCGTGTACACGCCCATTTTGTCGGACGCAGGGCTCAGTGCGCCCAGCGAGGGGCGGTCGTAGCGGCAGAAGCCTGCGCGCACGCTACTGCCCTCGCGTTGTGTGCTCGGGCCGCAAATGCCGCCAGCGTTGAAATATCTGGCACCCGTTGTGAGATCGACAATGGTCCCGGGGTAGCCGTAGCTTGAGCGCCGATCAGAACCACCGAAGTTGCGTAAATCCTCGGTCCGTGACCACGGACGATCAATCGAGGCGACGGCGTCTCGCGTCGAATAATTGGCACCGATCAACACGTTGAAGCGGTCGCTTGCTAGCGAACCAAACCCGGCGGTGAGTGCGACATTTTTGCTCTGACCGTCGCGTCGCGACGATTGACCAAAACCCGCCGACACTTCTACGCCGGTGTAATCCTGACGCAAGATGACGTTGACCACGCCAGCGACTGCATCCGCGCCATAAACAGCGGACGCGCCATCCTTCAGCACTTCGATGCGTTCAACGGCAGCGAGGGGAATATTGTTGATGTCGTTGAAACCCTGCGGGGTGCCAAGTTGCTGGGCAAATGGGTAGGTCGGCAGGCGCCGACCATTGACCAAAATCAGGGTGCTATTGAAACCGAGTCCGCGCAGGTTCAAGCTGCCGCCGCCAGGGGCGAAGCCGTTGGTGAAGCGATCATCGAGAGCGGCCCCGGCACCGGTGATGCGCTGGAGCACATCATTGACGCTGGCCGCGCCGGTGCGCTCAATCTCAACCCGAGAGATGACTTGGACCGGATTGGCCGATTCGCCTTCAATGCGCTTAATGTTGGAGCCGGTAACTTCTACCTTCTCGACTTTTTGCGGCGCGGCTGTCTGCGCATACGCAGTGTTTGCGACCGCCAT
>JAYVPF010000032.1:0-10102 GCA_043757535.1 Burkholderiales bacterium | reverse complement strand
CCAACCTGGCGCGTGTCGGCTGGGCGGCCGAGCGCACGCAGGCCGCGTCGCTCGACGAGGCCGTGAAGAGCGGCGCCACGCACGTCAGCGACGACTGGCACCAACTGGTGCGGCACCCGGCGATCGACATCATCGTCGAGTGCACCGGGCACCCGATCGCGGCGGTCGAGCACTGCCTGGAAGCCTTTGCGCAGGGCAAACACGTCGTCAACGTCACGGTCGAGGCCGATGCTTTTTGTGGACCGCTCCTGGCGAAGCGGGCGGCCGAAGCAGGTGTCATTTACTCGCTGGCCTTTGGTGACCAGCCGGCGCTGATCTGTGACCTGGTCGACTGGGCGCGCACCTGCGGCTTTCCGGTGGTGGCGGCCGGCCGCGGCCACAAGTGGCTGCCGCACTTTGCACAGTCCACGCCCGAAACGGTGTGGGGCCACTACGGATTGAGCCCGGAACAGGCGGCACGCGGCGGTCTGAACCCGAAGATGTTCAACAGCTTTCTCGACGGCTCAAAACCCTCGATCGAATGCACCGCAGTGGCCAACGCCACCGGCCTCTCCGTGCCGAGCAACGGGCTGCTCTATCCACCGGCCAGCGTCGAGGACATTCCGTTTGTCACGCGGCCGATTTCGGAAGGTGGCGTGCTCGAACGCAAAGGCATGGTCGAGGTGATTTCCTCGCTCGAAGCCGACGGCCGCTCGATCCCCTACGACATCCGCATGGGCGTGTGGGTCACGGTCGAGGCCGAGACCGAGTACGTCAAAAATTGCTTTGAGGAATACGACGCGCACACCGACCCGTCGGGCCGTTATTTCACGCTGTACAAACGCTGGCATTTGATTGGGCTTGAAGTTGGCGTGTCTGTCGCATCCGTCGCGCTACGCGGTGAACCGACGGGCGTTGCGACCGCATGGAACGCAGACGTCGTAGCCACCGCGAAACGCGATCTCAAACCGGGCGAAATGCTCGACGGCGAGGGCGGCTACACGGTGTGGGGCAAACTGCTACCTGCCACCAAGTCCGCTGCGATGGGAGGCGTGCCGTTAGGGCTCGCACACAACGTCAAAGTCGTACGTACCGTCGCGCAGGGCCAGAGTTTGACGTGGGCCGATGTGCAGATCGATGAAACGACCGATGCCTACAAAGTACGGCGCGAGATGGAGCGCATGTTTGCGGCGGTGTCGTTTGCGAAAGCTGCGTAGGGGGAGACGCTCGCCCCGAGACAATGAACGCTGGAAGCTACTTTGTTGCCGAGACTGCCTGCGTCGATTCAGGCTGCCCCTTCATGGCAGGCAAATGGTGAGCGACGCCTTTATGACAATCGATGCAGGTTTTTTCGCCGGAAGCTAGCGCGGTTGAATGTTGCTCCATGGCGCGGCGGCTTTGCCGGGTGAAATCCATCGAATCAAAGTTGTGACAGTTGCGGCACTCCAGCGAATTATTCGCTTTGAAACGTGCCCATTCGTGTTGCGCCAGTTCGAGCCGTTTGTCGAGAAACTTTTCGCGCGTACTGATCGTGCCAAACAACGTGCCCCACACCTCTTTGGAAGCTTGCATCTTGCGGCTTATTTTGCTCGTCCAGTTGTGCGGCACGTGGCAATCAGGACAGGTAGCGCGAACACCGGAGCGGTTGCTATAGTGAATGGTCGGTCGCAATTCGACAAAAACGTTGTCGCGCATTTCGTGACAACCGGTACAAAATTTTTCGGTGTTGGTCATTTCAAGCGCGGTGTTGAAACCACCCCAAAACACGATGCCCGTCGCGAAGCCGATGACCAGTAGCGCACCCATGCTGAAGTAGCGTGCCGGGCTCGAAAACGTCGCCCACGCCGCGCGCAGAAATGCGAAGCTGCGATCAATGATCATGGTTTTTTTATTGCCGATGGCAACGAAGCTATCGGCAGCTGTCGCGCGTCGACAAAGCTGTTGCCCACGGGGGGCTTCACATCAAGCTGCGCGGCATGGCACTGGGTGCAGAAATAGCGGCGCGGTGAAATTTCCGACCGGACGTTGCCATCTCGTCCCGTGAAGTGGGTAACGCTGACCATGGGTGCCTGACTCTGTTGCGCCTTTTCCCGCGCGTGACAACTCATGCATTTGTTGAAATTCGCGTCCAGCTGATAGTTGTCGATGTGATGCGGAATGACCGGGGGCTGCATCGCGAAGGCCCGCGTGCGCCGCACATCGTCATTGACGGGCTTGGGCATCAAGGGCGCGGGCGGCTCGGCGTCAAGCACGGTGGAACCACGCAGACCATTGAGAGCGGCAGCATGCGGCGGGGTCACCTGCGCACTCGACTGCACGACAACGCCGAAAAAGAGCGCGAGTACTGTCATCGCAATTGGGGTGTGCCATCGGCGCAAGGGGATGCCCTTGCCTAAACCGGAATGATTTTGACGGCGCATTTTTTGAAGTCTGTCTGCTTAGAGATCGGATCAGTCGCATCAAGTGTCACTTTGTTGATGAGTTGTGTCGCGTCAAACCACGGCACAAATATCAGCCCTTTGGGTGGCTTGTTGCGACCTCGCGTTTCAATGCGGCTGCGGATTTCGCCGCGCCGGGAGATCACGCGCACTTCGCTGCCACGCCGTACCTTAAGTTTCTGCGCGTCCTCTGGATGCATGAACACAACAGCGTTTGGGAACGAACGGTAAAGCTCTGGCACACGACCTGTCATCGAGCCGGAGTGCCAGTGCTCCAGCACGCGACCGGTCGAAAGCCAGAACGGATACTCACTGTCGGGCGACTCAGGGGGCGGCTCATACGGCAGAGCGATGATGTTGGCGCGTCCGTTGGCGTTGCCATAAAACTCGAATTCGGCACCCTTCTTGACATAGGGGTCGGCACCCTCCCTGAAGCGCCAAAGTGTCTCTTTGCCGTCGACCACGGGCCAGCGCAGGCCGCGCGTCTTGTGATACGTATCGAACGAGGCGAGATCATGTCCGTGGCCACGACCAAATGTCGCGTATTCCTCGAATAGACCCTTCTGCAGATAGAAACCGCAGGCCTTCGACTCATGGTTCTCGTAACCAGCCTCGATGTCGCTCAACGGGAATTTGTTGACTGTGCCGTTGGCATACAGGATTTGATACAGCGTTTTGCCTTTGTACCCAGGCTTTTTCGCGATTAATTCAGCGGGCCAGACATCATCTACCGTGATGCGCTTCGATAACTCCACCAGCTGCCACAAATCGCTGGTTGATTCGCCGGGTGCGGTGACCAGCTGGTGCCAGAACTGCGTGCGTCGCTCGGCATTGCCGTAGGCGCCTTCCTTCTCGACCCACATGGCGGTGGGCAGGATCAGGTCGGCGGCCAGAGCAGTCACCGTGGGGTAAGCATCCGACACGATGATGAAGTTCTCGGGGTTGCGATAACCGGGGTAGCCTTCCTCATTCATGTTGGCTGCGGCCTGCATGTTGTTATTGACCTGCACCCAATAGACGTTGAGTTTGCCGTCCTTCAACATTCGGTTTTGCTGGACGGCGTGATAGCCCGGTTTGTCGACAATCGTTCCTGCTGGCAATTGCCATAGCGTTTCGGTGTGTTCTCGGTGCTTGGGATTGGTCACCACCATGTCCGCAGGCAATCGATGCGAGAAGGTGCCAACTTCTCGCGCTGTGCCGCAAGCCGATGGCTGGCCAGTCAGCGAGAAGGGAGAGTTGCCGGGAGTCGATATTTTTCCGGTGAGCAGGTGAATGTTGTAGACCAGATTGTTGGCCCAGACCCCACGCGTATGCTGATTGAAGCCCATCGTCCAGAACGACATGACCTTGATCTTTGGGTCCGCATATATCTCTGCCAGCGCTTTTAGCTGCGCGACGGGAACGCCGGAAATTTTGGCGGCGTATTCCGCGTTGAACGGCTTGACGAATGCCTTGAATTCCTCGAAGCTCATCGGGCTCATATCGTTGGCATTGTTGGCGTTTTTCGCCTTCTTCTCGAGCGGATGGTCGGGGCGCAGGCCGTAGCCGATGTCATCAACCCCGCGTTTGAAGGTGCAATGCTTGTTCACGAAACTGGCGTTTAAGCGTCCTGTCTCGATGATGTAATGCGCTATGTAGTTGAGGATCGCCAGGTCGCTTTGAGGCGTAAAGATGATGGGCAAATCAGCCAGATCAAACGAGCGATGCTCGAACGTGGAGAGCACCACAACCTTGACGCCTTTCGTGGAGAGCTTGCGATCTGTGACGCGTGTCCACAGGATCGGATGCATCTCGGCCATGTTTGAGCCCCACAGCACATAGGCGTCGGCGGCCTCGATGTCGTCGTAGCAACCCATCGGCTCATCGATACCAAAGGTTCGCATAAAGCCCGCGGCTGCCGAGGCCATGCAGTGGCGGGCGTTGGGGTCGATATTGTTGGAGCGAAATCCGGCCTTGAACAATTTGTTGGCGGCGTAGCCTTCCCAAATCGTCCATTGCCCGGAGCCAAACATGCCGACTGATGTCGGCCCTTTCGCCTTAATCGATGCCTTGAACTTCGCCGCCATCAGATCTAGCGCTGTGTCCCAGGAGACGGGCGTGAATTCACCGTACTTATCGTACTGGCCGTTCTTCATGCGCAGCAGCGGTCGCGTCAGGCGATCTTCACCATACATGATTTTTGACAGGAAATAGCCCTTCACGCAGTTGAGACCGCGATTGACTTCCGCTTGAGGATCGCCCTGCGTGGCGACGACGCGATTGGCCTTGACCGCTACGTTCACGCCGCATCCGGTGCCACAGAAGCGGCACGGCGCTTTGCTCCATTTGAGCTCGGTAGCCGCCGCGTCGGTTGCTACGCTGCCCGATTGCGCGAATGCACCGACCAGGGGTAGCGCACCGGTACTTGCAGCGAGGCTGGCGGCAGTATTGCGGATGAAGTCTCGACGGGTGGTCATGGCATTTCCGGTTGTGCACTGTTATTTTGGGCGGCGCTATCGAGCTGATGTAGCGGTTCGTTCATGGCGGCGGCAGATTCGACATGCTGATAGACCATGTTTAGGTTGACCACACCCGGTAGCGCCCGAATTGCATCGATTGCGCGCACCACGGCGCAGCTGCTTGCGGCCTCCAGCACAACCACAATGCGGCCCGCGCTCGAATGCGTGTGCACGCTTGCTCCGGCGATGCTCGCAATCGCAGCAAGTGCGCTTGCGAGCATCGGGGGCATGCA
Organism: Burkholderiales bacterium; assembly: GCA_043757535.1. Lineage (GTDB taxonomy): Bacteria > Pseudomonadota > Gammaproteobacteria > Burkholderiales > Casimicrobiaceae > Casimicrobium. The sequence continues at coordinate 4,954 of JAYVPF010000032.1, read as the reverse complement.
ATCCACCAGACAACTGACGATGTGGACATCACCTTCGTTCATGTTGATCCTGCCGCAAGCGTTACTGCGGGCGCTGCTGCCATCCGTGGGCGCGGAGCAGACAAAGGTGAACGGTTCACAGCGATATCGCCAAATGTCTTGGCGGAACCGTTCGTGGCGCGGCACACGGCGTAGTCACGCGACAGGTGGGCCGGACAACAATTGCATCATCCAGACGGCAAATCCATAGCCGCCGACGACCATCACCGTTGCCACAGGCAGCGCGACGAGCACCAGTAACAGCAAGAGCGCAATCTCGCGTCTGCGCTCGGATCTACTCGCAGTCGCGGATACGGCAGTCGATGACGCAGCCATTTGCCCTCCACTTGTTTTATGCGGCAGACGGATGAGTGAAGATATCCGCCTTATTGGGGATGCTACTACGTCACATCTAACGAAACTTTGATGTAGATCAGGTGGCTTGCATTCGCTGACAGAGACAGCTATAAAAAAAAGGCCAGGCAGAGCCTGACCTTTTTCGAGTGCGCGCGAGCCTTAGTTCTCAATCTCTTTGCGCATCTGTTTCATCGCCTTGACTTCAATCTGGCGAATGCGCTCTGCGGATACGCCGTATTTGTCGGCGAGCACTTGCAGCGTTTCTTCCTGATCTTCAGCGAGCCAACGGCGGGTGATGATGTCGCGTGAGCGCTCGTCAAGCAGCGTCAGCGCGCGCTTCAAGCCTTCAGACTGAACGCGACCGGTTTCCTGCGCTTCGATGATGCGCGCTGGATCGACACTCTCGTCGGCTTGCAGATAAGACGCGGGCGACGTTGCTTCGCTCTCGCTGTCATCCGGCGTGCCGTCCATCGCGATGTCGCGACCGGACAGGCGCATGTTCATCTCGAACACTTCCTCCGGCTTGACATTCAATTCTTTAGCGATGCGTTTGGCTTCGGCAATCGTCAGCGCGTGTTCACCCGAGCGCATGCCGCGCAGGTTGAAGAACAGTTTGCGCTGTGCCTTGGTCGTGGCGACCTTGACCATGCGCCAGTTTTTCAGAATGTATTCATGAATTTCGGCGCGGATCCAATGCAGCGCAAAGCTCACGAGGCGCACACCGCGCTCCGGGTCAAAGCGGCGCACCGCCTTCATCAGGCCGACGTTGCCTTCCTGAATGAGATCGCCCTGCGGCAGGCCGTAACCCATGTAATTGCGGCTGACCGAGACGACGAGGCGCAAATGGCTCATCACCATCGAGCGGGCAGCGTCGACGTCCTGCGTGTATTTCCAACGCATGCCGAGTGCTTGTTCCTGCTCAAGCGTCAAGAGCGGATATTTGTTGACGGCAGTGACGTACTGGTCAATGGTGCCCAGCGCGGATGGCACCGGGAAATTCAGTGTGGCTGTTGGATTGGACATGGAAAAGATACTCCGATTCAAAATACCGTCTAAAAAACTAATGTGATCGGTACGCCTTACGTGGCGCCTGACGCGGATCAGCTGGCCTTGCGCCCGTTTTAACCCGTAGCGAAAGATACCCCTGTGACCCCCACGAGGGGGCGGCCGCGCAAGCATTGATCGCTTGCCAGTTCCGCCGAGCCACCCCGGATACAAAGGATTAAGGGCAACTCAAGTGCATCAGGTGACTAGTTCGATTCACCCTATTAGCACTCACAACATGAGAGTGCTAAGAATTGTAATTAGTTCCCGACTCTTTTGCTCGGGATTGGTGTGGCTTTCAAATTGTGAGTGCTTGCTCACGGTTAGGCGCATGCTCTTCATGGTCACTCAGACTGACGCAACATGGGCCACAGTTCCCCAACTCGTCGCGCTTGCCTCCCGTTCGTCGCTTTGACCACCGATTTCGCGGGAAAAATTGAAGCGACTTATTGCGGAAAGCACCGTTGTATTGGGGCTAGAGCGTATTTAGATAAAAAATCGATAACTAGCATTTATTGAGCTTAGCCCTTGTGCAGCGGTGTGTTCAGCCAAAAGCTGCTATTTGCGGCCCGTGCTGCCAAAGCCGCCCGCGCCACGATCACTCGCGGTGAAATCGGTTACCGCATCGAACTGAACCTGTTGCACCGGGACGATAACGAGTTGCGCGATGCGCTCTTGTGGCGTGATCGTGAACGCTCGAATTCACTACTATCGTAAACAAACGTGTTGCGATGTCCAACTCGAGGGTTGTAAGCAGTCGTAATTTGTGTGAAGTGAGCCTCGGGCCGACCTGAAGAAAAGTGCGCATCAACGAGTGCATCGCGTATAGGTAGGTAGCCCGCGCGATTGTGTTGTGCATTTCGCCAGCTAGCGAAGTATGCGAGTCTGTGACAAGATAGGTGAGTCTTGGCTGTAGTTGGCGCGGTGTATTCGTCGCCGCCCGTGCGACACGGCATCGAACTTGAGCACAAATATGACCGATTCGGAAACAGTCGCGCAAATAGTGAGCCCTACGCAAACCATGCGGATTGAGGCCTCGATAAGTGCCAAACTCAATCTTGCCGACTTTCAGAACGCTGTGCCATTGCTGCGCGAATTGATTATTGCAAATGACGGCGCGGCCACCGTTGACGGTCTTGAACTGAGACTGGAATCCGCGCCAGCGTTTCTTAAGCCAAAGCGATGGAGAGTAGATTCGGTCAGTGCGGGACAACGCTATCGGCTCACCGAACTAGACATGCAACTGGACGCGCAGCTTCTCGCGCGACTCACAGAATCAGAATTCTCGACGGTCTTTTTTGTGTTGACGGGCAACAGGCCTGACTCGGTCGAGTTAGCGCGCTTAGAAGTCGTTGTGGAATTACTCCCACGAAATCAGTGGGGCGGGCTGTCCGTGCTTCCCGACCTCGTCGCAGCCTTCGTTCAACCGAATGACCCCGCAATTGACCGTTTGTTGAAATCGGTCGCCGAAATCCTTCGAAAGCATGGCAAAAGTGCTGCGCTGGATGGCTACAAAGACGGTTCAAAGCGCGTCTGGGAAATTGTCTCTGCGACTTGGAGCGCGATCTCTGCAATGGGGCTTGACTACACGTTGCCGCCTGCAAGCTTTGAACATACGGGGCAGAAAATTCGTGGCCCAACGCAAATCACCGAACATGGGTTGGCTACCTGCCTCGACTTGGCTTTGCTGTTCTGCTCGGCTCTAGAGCAGGCCGGTCTGAACCCACTATTGGTCTTTACGAAGGGCCACGCTTTTGTTGGGTTGTGGCTAAAAAATGAGGAGTTTTCGAGCACAGTAGTGGACGATGTGACCGCGTTGCGTAAGCGTGTGAAGCTTAAAGAGATCGTTCTATTTGAGGCCACTGCCGCAACGCACCGACCCGCACCGCCGTTCTCCTACGCGGTGCAACAGGGTTCGCAGCAAGTTTCCGAAGAAAAAGAAGAGTCTTTCGAATTGGCGGTGGACATTCGGCGGGCGCGTCTGCAGCGAATCAAGCCGCTAGCGAGCGCTGAAACGCTTCTTGCTGCCAGTCCGCTTGACGCACCACCGCTGCTTGAGCCGACATTTGAAGCTGCTCCCGAGTTGCACGACGACGATTTAGTGCCTGAACCCGATCCAGCAACGCTCAATCCGCATGATCGTTTAGCGCGATGGCAGCGAAAGCTTCTCGACTTGTCCATGCGCAACAACCTGCTGAACTTTAGAGGCGGCAAAAAATCGCTCAAGCTTGAGGTTCCCGACGCTGGTGCGTTGGAGGATATGTTGTCCAATGGGCAAATATTAAAGTTGTCACCACGCCCCGATTTTATGGACGGCGCGGATCCTCGCAGTCAAGCGATCTACGAGGCTCGCGAGCGCGAGGACGTACGCCAAGCGCACGCACGCGACGCGCTCAATCGTCGCGAGGTTTTCGTTGGCGTTGCCAAAGACGAGTTGGAAACGCGCTTAGTAGATATGTATCGCTCGTCTCGTTCGACCTTGCAGGAAGGAGGAGCCAACACGCTATTTCTGGCGCTGGGGTTTCTCTCGTGGACGCGCGATGACCGTGATGGTCAACGCTATCGCGCGCCGTTGATCCTGGTGCCGGTCACATTGAATCGTCGAAGCGTACGTTCGGGGTTCACATTGACGCTGCACGACGATGAGCCTCGATTTAACCCTACACTCATTGAGATGCTGCGTCAGGACTTCAAGCTCACGCTGAACGTGATCGACGGAGAGCTACCAAAAGACGACGCGGGCCTTGACGTGTCCGCCATCTGGAAGTCGGTATCTCAGTCGATCAAGGAGATTAAAGGTTGGGAGGTAACAGAGGAGGTAGTGCTCGCATCGTTTTCGTTTGCGAAGTACCTCATGTGGAAGGATTTGACTGATCGCACGGATCAATTGCGGCAGAACGCTGTCGTGCGTCACCTCATCGACACGCCGCGCGAAAACTATCCGTCTGGTGCTGTGTTTCCGAATCCGAGGTCGCTTGATCGAGAGTTCGGCCCGGAGCAAACGTTCTGCCCCCTGCCCGCCGATTCATCTCAACTATCGGCCGTGATGGCTGCTGTTCGCGGTAAGGATTTCGTGCTGATTGGCCCCCCGGGGACAGGAAAAAGTCAGACTATTTCAAATCTCATTGCGCAGTGCTTGGCTGAGGGTAAGCGCGTGCTTTTCGTTTCCGAGAAAATCGCTGCGCTTGATGTGGTGTATCGAAGACTACGGCAAGTGGGTCTCGGCGAATTCTGCTTAGAACTACATTCGAGTAAGTCACGGAAGTTAGACGTGCTGGCGCAGTTGCAGCAGTCTTGGGAGGCACGGGGCACTAAAGATCAAGACACTTGGCGAGCTGAGGCGCAGCGTCTGAAACGCCTGCGTGACCAACTCAATGTTTACGTAGAGCGCCTCCATTTTCGACATGCAAATGGCATGACCATTTTCGAGGCTATTTGATCCTGTCAACATTTCGTTGAGTGATTAAGCGAATCATTAAAGGCTGATTCGCGGGGCCTGTTTAGGTGACATCTCTGCACTCATCGAGCACAGGCG
>JAYVPF010000031.1:0-10118 GCA_043757535.1 Burkholderiales bacterium | reverse complement strand
TGGAAGAAAAAAAGTAAAGTTAACAATGACTTAACCAATGCAAATAAAGTGTTGGATGAAGATCATTATGGACTCGATAAGGTCAAGGAACGGATCCTCGAGTACCTTGCTGTGCAGCAACGGGTGGACAAACTGAAAGCGCCAATCCTCTGCCTGGTCGGCCCTCCTGGCGTCGGCAAAACGTCATTGGGTCAATCCATCGCTCGCGCCACCAATCGAAAATTTGTGCGCATGGCATTGGGCGGGGTGCGTGACGAAGCCGAAATTCGCGGTCACCGCCGCACGTACATCGGCTCGATGCCCGGCAAGATTCTGCAAAACATGACCAAATCCGGGGTCAAGAACCCGCTGTTTTTGCTCGACGAGATCGACAAAATGGGCGCTGATTTCCGTGGTGACCCCTCATCGGCTTTGCTTGAGGTGCTCGATCCGGAACAGAACCACACCTTTGCCGACCACTACGTCGAGGTCGATTACGATTTGTCCGAAGTGATGTTTGTGGCAACCGCCAATACGTTGAATATTCCAGGTCCCTTGATGGATCGAATGGAAATTATTCGCCTCTCGGGCTACACCGAAGATGAGAAAATCAGCATTGCACAAAAGTATTTGTTGCCCAAGCAGATCAAAAATAACGGCCTGAAAGAGGGCGAGCTCGCGGTCGCAGAATCGGCGATACGCGACATCGTCCGCTACTACACCCGCGAAGCCGGTGTGCGCAGCCTGGAACGTGAAATTTCGAAAATTTGCCGCAAAGTCGTCAAAACGCTGCTACTCAAAAAGTCCGAAAAGGGCCTGTCGGTCTCGGCGAGAAATCTCGACAAGTATCTCGGCGTACGCCGCTTCAATTTCGGCATCGCCGAGAAGGAAAACCAGGTCGGCCAGGTGACAGGATTGGCCTGGACCGAAGTCGGCGGAGAATTGCTCACGGTTGAGACCGTTGCAGTACCCGGCAAAGGCAACATCACCCGCACCGGCACTCTGGGCGATGTGATGAAAGAGTCGATTGAGGCAGCGCGCTCGGTGGTGCGCAAACGAGCGCGTACCTTGGGGATTCAACCTGATTTTTACGAAAAAATGGACTTGCACATCCATATGCCGGAAGGCGCCACTCCCAAGGATGGCCCTAGCGCAGGTATCGCCATCACGACCGCGCTGGTTTCGGTATTGACCGGGATTCCCGTTCGGGCGGATGTCGCCATGACTGGCGAAATTACTTTGCGCGGCGAGGTGCTGCCGATTGGCGGCTTGAAGGAGAAACTGCTGGCCGCGCATCGGGGCGGCATCAAAACTGTTCTGATTCCGGAAGACAACGTCAAAGATTTGACTGAGATTCCAGACAACATCAAAAGCCGTCTGGATATTATTTCGGTCAAATGGATCGATAAGGTGCTTGAGCTGGCGTTGGAGCGGCATCCGGTACCGCTGGTTGACGACCCAGTAACTGCATCAATTGTGGCGAAAGCGGAACCGGTAGCAGCAGTTGATTCAACCGCCGTGAAGCATTGATCGCATCAAGGTGCAGAACCAGCTTCGGTAGATGCGGAACTGAACCAGAAAAGGCGCAGCATTTGCGCCTTTTCTTGAATTATATTATTTAACATAATATACATTCTAAATTTTTTCGGCGCGGAGTTTCAAAGCTTTTGGCAGCTAGCTGAATTTTTCGAGCGTCTGTAATTCCTGCAAGCTTTAGCAGGTTTGCGAATTGCACCAGGTTGGGCTTTGCTCTTCCGTGATACCAGTCGCTTACGCGGCTTTTGCCCGTTCCGAGCGTGTCTGCTAGAGCCGTTTGCGTGCCGCCCGCAGCCGTAACCGCTATATCTAGTAGTTCTGTCGATTTCATCGCATATACCTTGTATATGTAGTGGCTTGTTGGAAAGTACGTGATTCAGGTACACTTCATCTAATGTTCTGGAATCCAGAACTTTTGAGAGTACCGTAATCCGTGACGCACTCTACTCCAAATTCCTCTCCCGATGCTGGCGGCTTCTCGCCAGCTTTAAACGCCCAGCACACTTTTCAAACGGTGTGCCGGGCGTTCGCTTTTGAGCGGGAACTCACGGAGTCAGCGCATCAGTCAATCGCCGCCGCGCTTCCTCAGCAGTCGGTATCGAGCGAAACCGAATGACTTTGTATCCCGCATCGGTCAGCAGTTTTTCGCGTTCAGCGTCTTCCTTTTCGCGACCGCGATGCGATGAATCATCAAGCTCGATCACGACGACCTCTTCAAACGTCGAGTCACACAGCACGAAGTCCGTCGTTTTGCGGTCGAACGTGTTGCGTATCGCTCGCTGCTTTGCATCGATCAGCGCGCTAAAGCTCACCTGCGCTAGCAAGATCGTCTCCGGTGCCGCTGTGCGCAGCGCGTTGAACATTTCGCGTTCTCGGCTCGTCAGTAATTGTCGTCGTAGTGGTCTGTCGGGTTTCGGCGCGCGTGTGCCTGCCTTTTTAAAAATCGCAGCCACAACGACCGCAACCGCAAGGATCACTACGACCAGCACCATCATCGTTATAGAACCCATCGTTTCCCCTCTCAGCAAGAAACGCATTGTGCCATCGCCCTTCGCTGTTTCGCTCTCCGAATCAACCGAGACCAACACCAGCTCCGCGTCCCCTGCCGAGTGCCGCAATGCCGAGTGCCGAATGCCCGGAATGCCCGCAGGGACATGTAGGGACATGAAGGACACGAAGGACATGGAGTACACGAAGGACAGGGGATGCGGAGCGGGTTCCGTGAGGGATATTTCCTGTTCACTTCAAACAAAATCGACCGAAACAGAGCGCGCGCAGCGAAGCGAGCACGCGATTGTTGAGGGCGATTTTTTTGATGTTTTTCAGGGTTTTGAACTCCAGATCACCCCGCATGTAACACGGGGTGAAAGTATTCATGCCCTCTGCCGCTAAGCCGATGATTTCAAATGAAAAAGCCTTCATCGACTGGTGTCGCTTCAGTTTCATCATTTCAGAGGATCAAGACGCTCTCGATTTCTTCTCAGATTTTATCGAAGCAGCCTTCCCCGGCCACGGTTTTCTCTTCGTATCGACCCCAGGTCGATTCCACTACAAACACGGCGCGGCGGTATGTATGCGCGTGGGGCGCGACTTGCTGACGGTCGCCAGCCTGTCCTACGGCGGGCACCATCAACGCGACACCGCGATGATCGACGCGCCGGGTCGTGGCTGCGCCATGGTCAAAGACTGGACGCAGCCTGTAGAGCTTCTCGACGGCATCGAAGCACGCCTAACCCGCGTTGACACAGCAGTCGATTTTCACGAAGGCCAATTTTCAATGCTAGCCGCTGTACGGTCTTACAAGCGCGGCGAGTTCATGACTGGGGGTACTCCCCCAAGGGCGCGCAATCAAGGCGATTGGACGGCTCACAAAGGCGCAGGGCGAACCCTGTACGTAGGAGGAAGACTTAGCGGAAAGGAAGCGAGGATTTATGAAAAAGGAAAACAGCTTGGCGATAAAGAAAGCAAGTGGGTGCGGTTCGAGGTCGAATGGCTTAATCGTGACCGAGTGTTACCACTGGACATTCTCACAGACCCCGCGCGATATTTCGCAGGCGCTTATCCGGTCTGTTCAAGAATCATCAAAAAAGCAGGTGAGCGAATTAAGACGCAACGCCTCGAATTTGAATACGACGAAGCAGCACTGAGAGGGCATCTCAAACGCGGGTACGGCAAGGCGCTCTACGTACTGCGTGGACGGGCACAAACGGACGAGGAGCTTCTCAACGAGCTTCAAACTCCAGGAGTGCCTAAACGACTAGAAAAGAGCGCCATAGCTGGAGGTATCGCCTCCAATTCAAAAGGAAATGATCATGGCAACAGCAATGTCGGCAGTACCGACCACCAGCACCGAATTAAAGGGCCTGCCAGTGATGACGGTTCGAGTGATTGGCAAAGTGGACACGATGCGACGCCACGAGGGCAGCTACTACACGCAAGTGCTGACGCCAGCAGCGGACGAGTACTCGAGGCCGCAAGTGCTTGAAATTCGGTCGAAACAAAAGCTTGGCGACAAAGAAGACAAGATCGACATTCAATGCACGCTTGGCGGCTACCGCCGCAAGCCCTACAAATTCACCGACAAAGACACTGGCGAAATTCGCAACGTCGTGCCAGTCGATCATTCGCTGGATGCCGGCGAATGACAGCCGAGAAGAACGCCAAGCGCGCGCGCGATTTTTTGCTGTCCGCTTTCGCCGTAATCCGCAACGAGGAGCGCGGCTGGAAGGCGGTCACGCTTTTTTCTCCGCGCGGCGAGGCGCGTCGGGTCATTCATTACCTCGGCGGTCTCGCCGCCGTCTGGTAGCTCGCAATGTACCGTCTCCAAGTTCGCACGTCTGACGGCTGGTTCTGGGTCGCCTCACTGGTGGGGAGTATCCAATTACTGCCGGTCGGTGACGGTGACTTCGTACCGTCCGAAGCCACGCGCTACGCGGCGTTCGCCGGCGACCTTGGTGGCGACCTACAGAAACTCGTCGTCGCGGGTCACCGCGTCACTTCATTCAGGCGAGCGCTCGATCTCGGCTCCGGCGTTGCGCGGACGTTCGAATCTCATGCCGTATAACGTCACGCTCACAGTGCCTGCCGCCGTGCTAGCAGGCAACCTGACTCTCCAAGTTGTCACGGACGACGGCGCGTGCGGTGCCGTGCTCGAAGCCGTCTCTGAGCGCGTCGATCTAGCCTCCGCAAATCTCAATCAGCACGCGTGGTGGCCCGTGACATGCTCGGCCAGCCCGGTAATGCCCGGCACCCTGTTGACGTTCAGAGCGGCAGGCGGCAACACCTCGCAAACACTCACAGTGACGGCAGTCACGCGCGGCACAGAGATTGGCATAAATCACGCGCAAGGCGTCCAACTTTTCGTCTACGGCTTTAGCTGGGTAATCATCATGTACGCGCTTGGCGTGGCGTTCGGATCAATCCTCGACCTTATGAAGCGCGGCTGACAAAGAGTTCTACCGTCGCCGGACGGTCTCCGGCAAACGTCATGGAGCAACAAAAATGAAACTCGTCAAATTTATCAAACCCATCACCGCGCAACTGGCCGTCGCCGCTATCGGGCTCACCTACGGCTTCGTGGCGCTCGCGCAAACCGCACCGAACCCGTACAACACCGACGTAACGACTCTCACGTCGTCCATCAACTGGACGAACATCATCGGCGGCGTGCTGGCCGTCGCAGTTTCGCTCATGGGCCTCTACGCGGTCATCAAAGGCGTGAAGATCATCATGGGCATGATCAAGGGCCGTTAAAAAAAAGGGGCGGCGCACAGCCGCCCTACTCATCATGATTAACGCCGGTTGGTGGTATCTCATCTATTTTCTGTTCGGGCTGTCATGCGCACTCGCATTTATAGCTGGCTTGTCGTCGGCGCAACGATAGCGACCTGCGGCGCTGCAAGCGCAGCGTCCGTCGACCTCGCGCTCCTCTCCAACGCTGCGCTCATCACCGGGACGGTGCTGCTGTCGGTGCTCACGTTCGGCGCTGCAACCGCGCTTACGGCAGCCACTGTCCTTTCGTTAGGGTTGCATTTTGGCGCGATGGCCATCGTCTTCGACGGTCAACACAACGGCGGCGCGGGAGCCGGTAATCCGGCAGGCAGCGCGCAAAGTACAGCGCAGTACTCCGCGAAGCTCACGGTAAAGCTAAACCAAAGCCTGCCTGACAGAACGCCGCCAGGCTGGCCGGCTGCCGACAGCCCGCCCGCGACCGTATCCGTCAGCGTGGGCGGCGTGTACAAGCTCGCAAACGGCGTCGTCGTTGCAAATGGTGAGACGGGGGATGCGCTTCTCGCGCGGATCGGCAACGACCCGACGATAACTGCGCTGGTCTGCGGCCCAGCGTCTCCGTCGTTGCCGGTTCGCATCTCGGGGGCCAAAGTGTTCCCCGGCAAAGGCGTACACTTTATTTGCGGTCGCGCATCGGAATACTGCACGGCGTGGACAATCGTCGCGCCGGGCGTTGGGGGGTCGATCTGCTCGGGGGGGTTCGGAGTTGCTGCCGGCGCGGTCGCGCTCCCGCCAGTTAAATCGGAGGGCGACCCCTGTTTTGGCGTGACGTTTGGTGAGGCCGACTGGCAGTGCCGCTTCCAGACGCCGGGTCCAGACCCTAGCTCGCCTCTCGCAGACCAGTTTTCGTTCTACGAAAGTTGGACTATTCCGGTTACGGCCGACCAATGCCCGCAGGGGTACAGTCTTGTAGGCGTCGCGTGCGCGCTCACCAATGCGTCGTTGGTCAAGCGCCCCGCGGACGGTCAGCGCGACATGGAGTTCAACGCGGTGCAACAACGGTGGATGAACACCAAAAGAGAATCAGAGGTCAGCAGCAATACGTACGTGAGTGCGGACGGAAAAACCCTGCGCATCGTCGGTCAGAACAGCACCATCGACTTCGTAAAAAACCCAGACGGTACCACCGTCGTGCGCTACGAGCCGCAAGACACCACGACCGTGTTGCGTCGCGAGTTCACGGTCGACAACAGCGGCGTCGTGACTGCGACACAGCCTGCGACTACCGCGAGCGGTGGCGCGCCGGGCGCGGGCAGCTTTGCGCCTACGGACGGAGCCTACGGCAGTACGATCACGCCCGGTGCCACGCAGACGCCCAACACTAACCCCGGCACCGGGAGCGGCGGTTCGGGCGCGTCCGTCGGGTCGTCTACTGGCACCGGCACCGGCAGCGGCAGCGGCACCGGGACAGGCTCAGGAGCTGGGACGAGAACAACCGCGCAATGTGGAGTGCCGGGACAGCCACCCTGCGAAGTCAACTTCGGCGGTCAAGTTCCCGGCCCCGGCGACCCGGTGCCTCGCAGTGGTGCGGACATCTCAAGCGCCATGACGTCCAACGCATTCACTAGTCTCATTGCGTGGCAGCTGCCTGCGCATAGCAGCACGTGTCCCACAGCGCAATTCACAGCGTTCGCGACAGCATTCGCCATCGACAAGCATTGTGATGTTGCAGAGACGTTACGCAACACGATTAGCGTGACGATGCTCCTGTCGTTTGCGCTTCTCGCACTGTTCACCGTGCTGAGGGCGTAATGCAAATATTGCTTTGGCCTTTGATAAGCTGGATATTTCGCGAGATCGTCGTCAAGTTCGTCGTTTTCGCGGCCATCGTGTTGCTGGTCGTCGAGCTAATGCCGCTGGTGTTCGCGTATGCGGCACCCTTCGTTGGCGTCACTAATTTAACCGCTGCATTCGCCGCGCTGCCGGCCGGCATCTGGTGGGGCGTTGATTTGTTTCGGCTTGATATCGGCGTGCCGTTGTTGATCTCCGCGTACGTCGCGCGATTCTTGATTCGCCGTCTTCCGGTGGTAGGCTAACGTGGCCGTCCACGCTGTAGTCGGCTACCCCGGCTCAGGAAAATCGTACGAAGTTGTCCTGAATCACGTTCTACCCGCGCTCGTCGCTGGCCGTCGCGTCGTGACAAACCTCGCAGGTATCAATCGAGACGCCATCCTTGAGTACCTACAGCGGCAAGGCAAAGACACCGCCAACGTCGGCGAGATTCTCACAGTCTCCAGCGAAGTCATCACGCAAGACACCACGTTCCCGACGCTCGACGATAAAGAAAGCTCGCTCGTGAAAGGCGGTGATTTTGTCGTCATCGACGAAGCGTGGCGCTACTTCGGCCAATGGTCGGCGGTATCCAAACGCCTTCGCGGTTTCTTGGCCGAGCACCGCCACTTCGACAACGCAGCAGGCGTCAGCTGCGACATAACGTGGATCGCGCAAACTGAATCGATGATTTGTGCGCAAGTGAGAAAGCTGACTGAACTTACAGTAAAAGTTCAAAAGCTAAAAATGTTCGGGCTTTCCCACAGCTACACCGCCAACGTCTACGTCGGGCCAATCGTCGCATCGGCCAAGCCGATTCGTACTCAAGTAAATCGCTACGACAAAGAGGTGTTCGCCCTCTATGCGAGTTACGAAGGCAAAGGCGGCAATGAAGCCACCGTCGACAAACGGCAGAACATGCTTCGCTCGCCTGTGTTCGTCGTCGGCGCGCCGCTGTTGCTCGTTGCAGTAATCGCAAGCGCGATTTACCTGTACAAGTTTCTCAACGATCCCGCAATGCACGGCGCGAAGCCACCGCCGAAAACCGCAACCGCATCCGCGCCAGTTAAGGGTGGAACTCCAGGTCAGCCGGGCGTAGCGACTGCTCCAGCGAGCGCGGGCCAGCCGGTCGCATCTGGTGCACCAGGGGCAGCCGGCGCGTCCGCTGATACCGTCGAAGAATCCGACTGGCGCGTGATTGGCGTCACCACGAAACGCGGCGATTACTACGTCTTGATTGGGCGTGGCCAAGCCAAACGCCTGCTCGTCAACCCGCCTTATTTCAACTATGCGCATAACCGCGCAGAAGGTCTGCTCGATGGAAAACGCGTATCGGAATGGACTGGCACTAGCGGCGGCGACACTGCTGAAAGTGCTAGCGGCAATGCTCGCGTCGCTGACTCTCGCCCAAGCCCAAAGCAATAGCACAATCTCGCTCGAGTTCCTTGAGCTTCCGCTCCCGGTGTTCGTGCGAGTTGTTTACGGTGACGCGCTCGGCTTGTCGTACGTCTTGCATCCGGAGATAACGCGCGTTGTCGGCTCGGTGTCGATCAGTGTTCGGCACCTGACGCCCGCAGCGTTGCGAGAGGTAGCCGATTCCGTACTTGCGTCGCAAGGTCTAAGCGCGTCGTCAACCGCTGGCGTGCTGATGCTCGCCAAGTCCCGTACAGACCCGCTGACTGAGTTTGTTTACAAGCCGCAGTACCGTACAGCCAAATTCCTGTCGGAAGCGCTTAGGCCCTTTGTAGCGGGCCGCAGTTCATTGGCTGTTACGCCGACGCTAGGCGCGGTCGGCCTGCCGGTCGGCGCACAGGCGGCCGCACCGGTCGCACCGGCGGCAGCAGATGCCGATATTGTCCTGCTACAAATTCCGCTGGCCGATGTTCCGAAAATCACCAGGCTGCTAGCCCAGATCGATACCCGCGCGCCAGAGGTGCGCATCAAAGCAGCGGTCTACGAGGTCAGCAACGATCAACGCGACGGCAGTGCCATAAAGTTCGTCACGTCGCTGCTCAAAGGCAAGCTCGGTATCACCTTCGGCCAGCAACTAAGCGCCACAGGTGGCACGGTCACGTACAAGGCCGACTCGTTCGACGCAGTAATCACCTTCTTAAACACCCGCAGCGATTTTCGCTTGGTCAGTTCGCCAACGCTCAGAGTCCGTGACCGTGCCACAGCTAGGCTAGTCGTCGGTGACGAGGTGCCAACGCTAGGTGCAGTCTCACAAGACCGAAACGGCAACAACGTGCAATCGATTGAGTACCGCTCGAGCGGCGTTATTCTCGAGCTTAAGCCGGTCGTCTCGGACAAGCTGGTCGAGCTAAGCGTCAAGCAGCAAATCTCGAGCTTCGGGAGCACAACAACAGGTGTAAACGGTTCGCCCACGCTGTCGAAGCGCGAGGTGACGACCGAAGTGCTGGCCGAACACGGCGATCTCGTCATGCTGGCCGGCCTTGAGCAAGAGCGTACGACTGATGACTCGCTGCGCCTGCCGTTCGTGCTCTGGCCGGTCGCCAAGGACGCACAAAAGCGCCGGGTCGAAGTCGTCGTACTGCTCGACGTCTCAATCGACCGCTAAGGATCCGGAGCAAGGTTTTTGATTGGCCGGGGTATGGGGGGGGCCGTTCCCCCCATGTTAGGCGGGGTCGCGCCCCCGCCGTACCGAAAGCATGCAGGAGTGATGCTCTTCCCTGAGCTACATCATTTCGGAGGCATTAACATGGCCCATCCTCCCCCTGCAAACTGCTTTTGACCTATCAGCTCCAATCGGACTTCTGGCCTGATAGCCGACTTTCTGTCCTACTCTGGAAACGTCGGCAGGCGCGCGGAGAGCGGCTGCGCCGTTCGCTGTCTGCCTCAATTCGCTGGGAGCTTTTGCGCTTGCGTCGATCCGGGTATCCCGAGGATCGAATCGCGATCATGCTGGCTAAATATCCGCCGAAGCTGTGTTCGGGCTGCGGTCGCCCTTTTTGAAGGCGGTAGCATATTTCGCTACCCATTTTTGTTGTTTTCGTTCTCGATCCGCCGGATCGGGCGGTCGATTT
>JAYVPF010000030.1:0-2750 GCA_043757535.1 Burkholderiales bacterium | reverse complement strand
AACAACTGATCTTGCAACGTTTTGGTGCCGGTGGCGATGATGACCTTGCCGCCCGAGAGCAGCGCGGGCACGAGGTAGGCAAAGGTTTTGCCGGTGCCTGTGCCCGCCTCGGCGACTAATTGCGCGTTGTCCGCGATGGCCTCGGCAATGGCGCTGGCAAGCTCCACCTGCTGCGGTCGAGCGCGAAAATTGGGTTGGGTAAGGCTGAGCGCACCGTCAGGGCCGAAGATGCGTTGGAGGCTGATGTTCACCCGTTGATTCTATTGGGGCTGCCTGGACGGGGCACGCCCGTTCCCTCACCCCCGGAGCCGCAGGCGACAAGTTTGTCTTTGTCTCTCCCCGAGGGAGAGGGGAGGTTCGCGACACTTCGCGTTTCCCGTGGAAGCCCGTGCGCCTAAAATCTATGGCTCATCTCAATGAACGAAACACACCTGTGCTGAAATCGCTTTTCACGAGCACGCCAAAATGGCAAAGCTCAAACGCCGACGAACGGCTGACCGCTGTTGCAACCCTTGCAGCAGATGACACCAATCTCCACCTGCTTGCCACCACGGACGCTGATGTTCGCGTGCGTGTTGCCGCGATTGCCCAGAGCACCAGTGCGGCGCTATTCAAAGCTGCGATGGACGATGCTGACGCAGCGGTAAAGGCCGCCGCAACGGCCCGCTGGGCGACGGTGGCCGCAGCCAATGCGCCGACTGCCGATCTGCCCATTGGCGTCATCGCCGCTGCTCTTCGCGACGATTCGACGATAGAGTGGAAGGCGGCGGCTTCCCGAGCCGCCACTGCCGATTTATCCGCATGGCTCACGACCACAGCACCCGCCTCGTTCAAGCTCGACGCTATCAACGCCAGCACCGACATCGCGTTGCTCGACAAATTGCATCTGCAATGGCGTGATCACGACAAGCGCCTCGGCAAAGCCTGCCACGACCGTGTGCTCAATCTGCAATCACGCGACAAAGCGGCACAAGAAGCCGACGTGTTGCTCGCGCAATTGCAAAGCTGGTCGGAGGCCGATGAAGTGCCGTTGACCAAGCTGGTCGAAACGCAGCGCGCCTGGGGCAAGCTCACCATTGATGCTGATCGCAAAGCAAAGTTTGAAAATCTGCTCATCGACCTGCAACGCAAAATGCAGAACGAATTGATCGCACGCCGCATGCACGAAGCGTTGGCCATGCAAGTCGCCGGGTTGTCGCTCAAGAGCAAAAAAGCCGCCGAGTTTTCGAATGAAGAATTGAACGCATTGGCGCACGATGCCACCGTCGCCCAAAGCTCGCCCGCGCTCGACGCAGGACTGGCGCAACAACTGCAACAAGTCCACGGCGTGATCGCTGCCGAACAGCAATTGCGTGAACGCAATGCGACCGGCGAAGCGCTGTTTGCTTCGATGCCAACACCACCGCCACGCCCACCGCGTCAGGAGCGTGTTGCGCAGCCCAAGAAGCCGCGCGAGCCTAAGGCCGAAGCGGTTGCTACTGCGCCGGATACTTGTGCTGCAGCGACCGAAATCGCCGTTGCTGAATCAGCAGCAATGCAAACAGAAGTCACTAGCGCTGCCGTTGCTGAGGAAGTAGAAAGTTTTTCCCCAGAAGCAACTAGTTCAGCCCCGGACGCGACAGCTGGTCCTGCCCCCTCTCCCCTCGCGGGAGAGGGTTGGGGTGAGGGGGAAGCTACCGAAACAAAACCAACGACAAGCGACGAGCCAACTCAGGCAAATGCAATCGTTGAGTCCGCCTCAGAAGCGGCAGTCACACACGTTGAGCAATCTGCCGAACCAGCAGCCACCGAAGCCGCAACCGCCGCTGCCCAAACTCAAGCCGCTGATGTCGCTAACGCGTACGCCAAAGCCCACGCCGACTACGAAACCGCGCACGCCGAGTGGAAAGCCAAATGCGTTGCATGGCTCGCAACCGTTGATGCCACCACACGCGAGCATTTCGAGCGCCGCCTGCAAGCGCTAGACAAGCCCGCAGCCGCGCCAAAGCCTGAGCGCGCTGTCGTGCCGCGCGCTGAGGACGCTGACCTCGCTAGCGCCAACGAACACCTGAGCAAACTCGCCGAACTGATCGCCGCAGGCGACGTACGCGGTTCGCGCAACGCGGCCACCAAGCTGTATCAACAGTTCACCGCCAAGCGCTTCCCGAAAATGGAAGAGCAACGCCTCAACGAACTCGACGGCGAAGTAAAGCGACTGGAGAGCTGGCTCAAATGGAGCGACGGGCAAGCGCGCGACGGCATCATGGCTCGCGCGGAAGCGCTGAAAGGCTCGCCGCTGCCTCCCGACGAACTTGCGCGCGAAATTCGCACCATTCAAGAAGAATGGAAAGCGCTCGACAAGAAAAACGGTGGCGCGCCGAAGCCCAAATGGGACAAGTTCAACGCCGTCTGTAAAGAGGCTTACGCTCCTGCCAAAGCGCACTTCGACACCCTGCGCAAACAGCGTAACGAGAATGCGTCTGGTCGCGAAAAAATCATCGACGACTTGCATGCGCTCGCTGAAGAAGCCGCCGCACCATTGCCGGAAGGTACGTTACGCGACTGGGTTGACATCGAGAAGCGCAAATCGGCCATGTTCGATCAGTGGAAAAAGGGCGGCGGTGTTGCCAACGCCGCATGGAAAGCACTCGACGAGAAATTCGACGTTGCGCTGAAGAAACTCGACGGCGCACTCGATGCGGCTCGTGAACCCGAAATCGCACGGCGCAAAAAGCTGATTACCGAAGCGGAAGAACTGGCCACCGCCACAC
>JAYVPF010000029.1:0-10209 GCA_043757535.1 Burkholderiales bacterium | reverse complement strand
AAACGCGTGGGCACGGGGTGCCCACCCTACGTTCCTAAGCGGCGACTTTTTCTGCGACAGGATGCTTAGCTTTATAGTCCAGCACCGCCGCTTTGATCGCATCCTCGGCGAGGATCGAGCAGTGAATTTTCACCGGTGGCAGCGCGAGCTCTTCGGCGATTTGCGTGTTCTTCAAGTTCATCGCTTCATCAAGCGTTTTGCCTTTGACCCATTCGGTTACGAGCGAGCTTGAAGCAATCGCCGAGCCGCAGCCGTAGGTCTTGAACTTTGCGTCTTCAATGATGCCGTTGGCACCGACCTTGATCTGCAATTTCATAACGTCACCGCAGGCCGGCGCGCCAACCATGCCAGTGCCGATGTCGGCTTCTTCTTTACCGAAGGCGCCGACGTTGCGTGGGTTTTCGTAGTGGTCGACTACTTTTTCGCTGTATGCCATTTTGTTACCTCTTACAAAATTTTCTATGGTGGATTCGAGCACTCCGCCCTCACCCTAACCCTCTCCCCGAGGGAGAGGGGACAAGAACCACGCCACTACGCGCGCGTCGACTAATTAATGTGCCGCCCACTGGACTTGCGATATATCGACGCCATCCAGATGCATATCCCAGAGCGGGCTCATCGCGCGCAGTTTCTCTACAGTGCGCTTCATCGTTGCAATTGTCGTATCAACATCACCTTCAGTCGTGAATCGCCCGACCGTCATGCGAATCGAGCTGTGCGCGAGTTCATCACTGCGCCCCAAAGCACGCAAAACATAGCTCGGCTCAAGCGACGCGCTAGTACAAGCCGATCCCGACGACACCGCAATTTCCTTCACGCCCATGATGAGGCTTTCGCCTTCGACGTAGTTGAAACTGATGTTCAGGTTGTGCGGAACACGTTCTTCCATATCGCCGTTGATGAACACTTCAGGAATATCCTTCAGGCCCTTGTAGAGTCGATCGCGCAGCATGCGGATGCGTTCGTTTTCGGTATTCATTTCGAGCTTGGCGAGACGAAACGCTTCGCCCATGCCAACGATTTGATGCGTCGCCAGCGTGCCTGATCGAAAGCCGCGCTCATGTCCGCCGCCATGAATTTGTGCCTCTAAACGGATGCGTGGTTTTTTGCGCACGAAGAGCGCGCCCATGCCCTTCGGGCCATAGGTTTTATGCGCGCTCATGCTGAGCAAATCCACTTTGACGTCTTGCAAATCGATCAGCACTTTGCCCGTCGCTTGCGCTGCGTCAACGTGAAAAATAATGCCTTTGCTACGGGTGATTTCGCCGATTTCTTTAATCGGCTGAATCACGCCAATTTCGTTGTTCACCCACATGATCGACACGAGAATCGTGTCCGACCGCAGCGCGGACTTGAACGCGTTCATGTCGATCAGGCCGTTCTCCATCACGTCCATGTACGTGAGCTCAAAGCCCTGCCGCTCAAGCTCGCGCATGGTGTCGAGCGTCGCTTTGTGTTCAGTTTTGACCGTAATGAGGTGCTTGCCCTTTTCCTTGTAGAACTGGGCGGCGCCTTTGACCGCTAAGTTGATCGACTCGGTCGCACCAGAAGTCCACACGATCTCTTTGGCGTCGCAATTGACAAGTGCGGCGACCTGCGCGCGCGCCGCGTCGACCGCCGCCTCCGACTCCCAGCCGTACGCGTGCGAACGCGACGCCGGATTGCCGAAATGCTCGGTGAGGAACGGAATCATCTTGGCGGCAACGCGTGGATCCACCGGAGTCGTGGCACTGTAATCCATGTAAATCGGGAGGTGGTTCATAGCCATTAAATCGTGACCAGTGACGGCTGACGCGTGAAGGTAGAAACGGTGCTGGAGCGCAAATCTTTCACCATATGAATCGAGGGATTTCTGCGCGCTTTGGCGTCTTCCACCAGCGATTGCAGACTCACGCCTTGCAGGTAGGTGAAGATGTGTGCGTTCAAGCTGGCCCACAAGTGATGTGTGAGACAAATGCTGTCGTCGTGACAATTTTTTTCGCCGCCGCAGCTTGTCGTGTCAATCGGTTCATCGACTGCAAGGATGATGTCGGAGACGCTCATCGTGCCCGGCGGTTTCGCCAAGTTATAGCCGCCACCCGGACCACGCACGCTTACGACCAGGCCGTGGCGACGCAGCTTGCCAAAAAGCTGCTCAAGGTAGGAGAGCGAAATTTTCTGCCGCCCGGAGACTTCGGCCAGAGTGACCGGCCCTTCATGATTGAAGAGCGCCACGTCGATCATGGCCGTCACGGCGAAACGGCCTTTGGTGGTGAGTTTCATGAGGCTTTGCACTCGCGATTGGTGAATTGTTCAAACCGCTTGCCAGCGCCGGAACAGGTGCCACCAACGCTTGAACGATTTAACCGAAGTTTAGTATTCCCGAGTAAATTAGTCAACTGAAAATCCGAGTAGTTCCGTAGGATATTAAAACTCCTTCTTGAACTAAATAGCTTTTCTACAGAAACGCCATGAAATATAGTCTGCACGCGATATTTTAATATTATCGACATTACGCCAATATTGGGCGTGGCCCCAATGCAGTATGGCTTTTTCGATAAAGTTGTTACGGGATAGTGACATTCGGCAAACGCCGTCACACTCGCAGCATATTCTCGCGCCGCACCCTACGCCCCACCTTCGGTCGCTGGATTGCCGCTGTGGCAATCGTGGCGTTGTCATGGGCCGCGCTGGCACCTGCTGTGGCGAGTGTATTTGGCCTGAGCAATTCGATCACTTGGCTCGAACTCTGCTCTGCCCACGGCACCACCCGAGTCGCAGTCGACAACGCAGGCAACCCGCTCAGCGAACAACGACTACGCACCGGGCAGGCACGCGAGCAGAGCGGGAGCTGCGACCCGGCAGCGGCACGAAGGATATTGTTCTCGGTATCGCGAGTCGGCATGCGCTCGGCTTGTCCGACGCGCTCATCGTGCAAGCGAGCGTGAACCGCGCGCTCTATTCACGGGAAGAACTCGAGCCCGGCACACGTAACGAAATTTCGGCGAGTGGGTCACCCGCATTTACGCAAAATTTCGGCGGCGTCGTGCCGTTGAATCTGCGCCATCGCACGCGTGATAGCGGCGCGCAGTCGGAGCCCGCAAACCCGGGCTCGACCAGCATGGACATGAGTTCGAGCCTCACCGCGAGCGTTGGTCACGCGTCCACGCTACATGCGTACGTGCAAGTGCCGATCTACCAAAAAGTCAACGGAATTCAACCGGTGCCTCGCAGCTCGTTGGCCGTTGGCTGGACGAGTGTTTCTAAGCCGCAGACGTCGCTATATTCAGCGGTCGGATGCGATGGCAAGCTGCCGCATCGAACCGAATGTCCGTGGTGCACCCACAAAAAAAGCGCCCCGCAGGGCGCTTTTCGTTCGCGTGCTCAAGACTGAGCATCGTTGCGCTTTCGCGCATTTTTGTATTAGCAGAGATGACGTGTTATTTCGTTCTGGATGATGGCCTCCTATCGATTGATCGGCGACAACCAGACGATAGCACTCATTGCAGCGCACCGCAAGCGTCGGCGTCACTAACGCTCAAACTACGAAAAATCTGAACGCCATGTACGTCACGAGGTCTCAAACGCGTAGCAACGGGTTGCCGCTAACGCTCGTTGTCACCATCATCACCTCCGGTCGCAGCCGCGCGGCGAATATCGCGCAACATGAAGAGATAAAGCCCCTCGACCTTCTCGCGAGCCCATGGCGTTTTGCGCAAAAATTTGAGGCTCGATGCAACGCTTGGATCGTGGGTGAAACAGCGCACAGGAATGCGCTCACCGAGCTCGGCCCATCCGAAATGTTCGACCAATGCCTTTAGGATCGTCTCAAGCGTTAACCCATGCAGCGGATTGCTGCGTTGTGGCGACGGCGCGGAAGCAGGAGCGGAAGCAGGAGCGGAAGCGTTCATCGCGCAATTTTGTCATCGAATGATGATTCGACGCTGCTGCGGATTGAAGGCATCCACCGCCGGTAGCTGCTTATACTGGCGACACGCAACATACCCCATACACCGTCCGGGAGCCATCGTGAATCGCGAAAATTTCACCCAGTCTTTAGCCCACGATCAATTCAACGAAGTGGTCGAGAAGTCCCTGAGCGCAGGCGAACACAACGCCGCGCACTCACATCCGTTTGCCGTGCGCGCGCTGGTGACACAGGGCGACATTACGTTGACGGTCGACGGCGTTCAGACGCGATACGGTGAGGGCGAAATATTCGCGATGGTTGCGGGTTGCAAGCACGCGGAAGCTGTCGGTGCCGCAGGCGTGACTTATTTGGTGGGGCGGCGCTACTAACGCCGATACGGTGCGCAGTAAATTACTTTGACGCGACGCGCCGACTGAACATTCCAATCAACGCTGCTGAGAAAACTGTCAGAAGCAACCATTGCTTTGAGAACGTTGGGACGCCAATAGTGCGCGCGTCCAGGTGCGGCGGCGGCGGCGGTTCAGCGGGCAATATCTGGACATTGACCACGATTGAAAATGCCTCAAGCATGGTGATGATTCGATCAACCTCCGCTTGACGCAAGGCAGCGCGGAGTGTGACGTCAAAGCAGTTGTTGAGGTCTGGCACCGTCTTGCCCTCTTGCCGCAAACGCGGCGTGAGCGCGTCGGTTTACGCTTCGAGATCACGCATCAGGCCGATGATGCTTAGTGCTTAGTGCTTAGTGCTGGCGCGGGCGCTGTAGTCAGCAACGCATAAATCGCATCGAGTTGAGTCTGCGCTTGGGCAAACGCACTCGGACTTGGCGGTGGTGGCGGCGAACCGATGGGCGCGTACGCAACAAGTGATTGCCGCGCGAACGAACTGCGAACAATTCACTAAATTAGACGCTGATTCGGGTGTCGGCGAACGCGGGTGATATCCACGCGATCCCCACAACAGCTACGATCAGCCATTTGAAGTGGCGATACAAGATCATCGTGAAGAAATGCGCCGAGCTGCAACGCCAAACAGGGCAACGGCGAGTGCCATCAATAGCCAAGCCGCGTTTGAGAGCGTCGGCACGGTGACCGGACGGGTGTCGAGGAAAGCAGTTACAGGCGTTGGCACTAGGACTTGCACTTTATAAATGTCCGGGGCTAGGCGTCCCAAATTCAGTCGGTAACTGTAAGGCAAAGGTGGATCAGGCGGACCACAAAAAAGTATTGGCGGTGAACCGGGTGCTCTGAATAGCGTGATCAACGGTGGCCGCTGGAGCGCATCTACGCGGCTAGACGTAACAACCGTTTCGCATGCTCGGAAATAGTCAGTTCCCGAGATGGTCACTTGCCACGACTCGTCGGCCAGTTTTTGAAACGTGAGTAAGTCGTTTGCCCCTAGGGCAGATGCAAACGGCATAAACCAAACCGCAGCCAGCATTATTAATCGAACGGTCAAAGTTCTTAAGGCAGATGAATACATGAATTTTTTCCCACAGACGAATTTACGGCACGAGTTGAGCGTTACATGCTGTATTCAATCGACCGCGTATCGCATTCCAGTCCTTGCGGGTCGCGGTGATACCCAGTGCTCCCGCAGGAACAGTGACGCCGGGATTAATGATTGCGCGCAACAGCAATAGGCCATCCGTGGTGGCTCGCACTTGGCCATCACCGTCAAGGTCGAGCGGATCGGCACTCGATGTCAACAACGCCTCGATCTGAACTTGCACAGCAAGCCCGGTTAGTCGCGTCGCACAGGAGGTGGGCGGCAAAGGCTGCCCTGCCACCAATGCATCCCCACGGAAACCGAGCAAGTAGCGCAGAATAAATAATGCGTCCCACTCGCTCAAAGTACCATCGCCATCGACGTCAAGATTGCAGTTTGCGGTAGGGAAATAGTCCGGGCTACATATCGGGTTGGTGTTCATTGCTGGGATGAGTTGGGTGAACACTGGCAAGCCACCCAACCTTCCCACTGTCGTGGCGTCAGCGCTGGGTTGCGGCACAACGTTTGCTCGCAAAAGCGCACGCAATTCGAGGGGCGTGTACGGGCGACCGCGGATGTAGTTTCGCTTGATTCCCTGAACACTCGATGCAACACCTGCAATGACCGCACCCGCAGCAGACGTTCCACCGAATAAGGACGTGTACCACTGGCGTGGATCAGACTCAGCGCCTACTATCGGAATCAGTCCGGCACTATATAGCCAGCGGTGACTTCTCCCCAAGCTTGCACGTCGACGCGCGCGCCAGTAGGGCCTGCACGCTCACCGATGGTAGTTAGATCAGGTCTGCCGATGCTCACGTAAACAGAGCCTGTGTCAGTACTCGGACTTGCAAAAGATGCAAACACCGGATCGTCGAGGTTACAGCCACCGTTGCTCGCAGTCATGATCACGCTGATCCCCGCCGCTGTTGCTACGCGCACCGCGTCTGCGACTGCGGCTATCGACTCAACGGGCACAAGAATGTAGGTTGTACCAACACTACGGCAAATAGCCGCTGGTACGGTTTCCTTCAACACCGCCAGTTGCTGCTCCACAAGTATCAAATCACCAGGCCGCAGCCGATTTGACGCGACCATGATCGCGTGCGGAACGTCCCACACGGAGAAGCCTGCTGAAACAGTAGATACCATTCCAAAGCGAACATCCGGAGCAATCCCATGGGTGCCGTAACCGTTGTGCTGCGCAGCGACAAGCCCATGTACTGCGGTCGCATGCCGGTCATCGAGGCTCGATCCATCAACATCCGCCGCAGCCGCCAACGAAAGCATCGGATCAAGCGGCAACATATCCTCATGTTCACGCCACCGATATTCGATGTCGATGAGGCGAACGCCCCGCCCTTTACCGCCGGGCAAGGCCCACGCGTTAGCCGCTGCGATTCCGACAAATTGCGTGGGGTTTGCACCTTGCCCCGGAACGAGCAAATGCAATTGCTGCGCCGTAAAGTCAGGCGTCGTGGGTGGTATGTCGACGGCTTGCGGCGGCGGCGGTGGTTCGGCGGGCAATATCTGAACGTTGACCACGATAGAGAATGCCCTGAGCGCGGCAATGATCGCGTCAATCTCGGCGGGCGTCAGCGTGATGCGAAGCGAAACCTCGATATAGTTGTTGAGATCAGGCACCGTCTTGCCCGCTTGCCGCAAACGCAGCGTGAGCGCATCGGTTTGCGCTTCGAGATCGCGCATCGAGGCAACGATGCTGGCCGCAGGCGCAGGTGGCGTCATCAGCAACGCATAAATCGAATTGAGCTGAGTCTGCGCGAGCGCGAGTTGACCGGGGCTAGGTGGCGGCGGTGGCGCTCCTATTGCTACATCGGCGAGGAGCTGACCGCTGCGCAAACGCACCGCAAAGGATTCGCTAAATTTGACCGTAATCCGCGTATCAGCAATCGCCGTCGTGGCGATGCAGTAGAGGAAGGCGATGATGACTACGGGGCGTAAAAGGCGGGGGGGAGCGGAGGTCACAGTGGTCTCAAAGGTACTTTTACATTATGTGCTATTAAAAATCTTCAACGCGCCACCGCTGCATCCACCTGCACAATAATCACTACCCGCCGGTTTTTGGCGCGGCCTTCGGCGCTGTTGTTTTCGGCGATGGGAGCGGCGGAGCCCAAGCCCCTGGCATTGATCTGCTCGGCGGCATAGCCGCCTTCGCCCATTACGCGCGCGACTGCCTCCGCACGGCGTTTCGACAAACCCATGTTGTATTCAGCGGCACCCACCGTGTCGGTGTGGCCGCGCACCAGAACCTGCTTGATGCCCAAAGCGTTTAGTTCGCGCGCGACCTGAATCAGGTTGTCGCGGGCGTCGGCAGCGACGATATCGCTGTCAAAAGCAAACACCACAGGTGCTGGCAGCGACAACTGCCAGCCATCCTCGTTTGGTTCGAAATTCATGGCCTTGAGTGCGACCGCGATGCGTTCGGCGCGGGACGGCGCTGGCGGTGTCGCGGCGACTGGCGGGGGCGGCGGCGTGGCGCATCCGCTCAGACCACTGACGAGCCCGCCCGTGAGCGCACAAGTCATCAGTACAAGTAACCCGCGCCGAAGCTGCATTGCCCGATCAACGTTCATGGTTCACCTCTTCCGCCGTTTTTTCCTGCGTCGCTACATCATGGACGTATTTGATCTGGTTGCGACCACCTGATTTAGCCTCGTACATCGCCGCGTCAACTCGCGCCATCATCTCATTGGTTGATTGACCATCGTCGGGGTACAGGCCAATGCCCATGCTGGCGGTGCAACTGATCGGAAGTGTATGCACATGATTGGCAGCGTGCACGGCCTCCGCAAGTTTTTTTGCCACAGTGTAGGCGTTGGCCCGACTGCCGACATCGGGCAGCAATGCGATGAATTCGTCACCCCCCAATCGTGCGAACGTGTCGGTCGGTCGTAGCTCCGATTTGCAACGACGGCTCACGGCTTTAAGGAATTCGTCGCCAACGTGATGTCCGAGCTGATCGTTGAGCAATTTGAAGTGATCAAGGTCAAATTCAATCAGCGCGAAGGGCCGACTATTGCGGCTATGGCTGTCAATCATCTGAGTGATGCGATCAAGCAGCAGCACTCGATTCGCCGCCCCGGTCAGCGGATCGTAAAAGGCCATCCGCGCCAACTCCTTATTGCGCTCCTGCACCTCCGAGGTGCGGCGCTGGATCACCTGCAACATGGCGTTGAAATCCTCGGACAGACGTTGCACTTCAAGCACTCGAGTGGGTGGCACGCGGTGGGTGAAAACCTCAGTGTCGCGGACTTTGCGCGTGATCTCTGCGAAGCGTGTGAGCGGCAGGGTGAGCAGGCGTCCGATCGGCGTCGAGATCGCCGCCCAAATCAGCGTCATGATGGCGAACACCGCTGCCCCTGCGACCACGAACCAGAGCAGCGCGTGCGCGAAGTAGAGCTCACGAATGGTGACTTCGGCATGACCGAGCACCTCACCGCCATTGACGACAGGGCTCAGCGCCGTCACCTCGGCCACGTTGCCGATTTGTTCAAACCAGCTACTGTCTTTACTGCGGCCGAGCTCAACGGCGTAGCGCTTATGAAGATGCGACGCGAGCACGTTGCCTGATGCATCGATCAGGCGAGCGCTCAACACGTCCTCCGAACTGGACAGGGCCGACAGCGCCTCGCGCCCGCGCTCTGCGTCCCGAAGCACGAGCGGCACATCGGCGCTCGCGGCAACCAACTCGGCGATGGTGATGGCGCGCTGCTGTGCTGCACTGCGGGCAAGAAATACCGCCACCGCAATCATCGCGAGCATGGTGAGCAGCACCGCAATCGCGGTAGTCACGATCACCACGCGCCTGATCTGAATCGAGATCGATATCGCTCGTTTGTGAGTCATGGTGTCGAGTGCTTCACTGCCTACTCCGTATGGACGAAGCGCGCTGGACATGCGCGTAGCAGTTGTGAGTCCACGCGGAAACCAGCGCGCGCCAGTGCATCGAGATTGAGCCGATAGGTCTCGGCACTGGTGGTGGCATTTTTAACCAGACAAATGTCACCGCCCAGCTCGCAAAATTGCGGACCTTTGCCGATGGTGAGAACGGGGCGCACTCTTGATTTGCTCAGATCGGTCGCCTGACTCAAAAGCTTTAGCCAGGGCGCCCAGCTTGCCTCATCGCCGGAGAATGCAACGAACGCGTGGCAGCTATCGAGTTCACGCGTGTGCAATACGCGGCGAACCTGAGTCGTGCGTCCGCGAACAAGCTTACCGTCCAGCAGCAGTGCGGGCGTTTCAGGGTGCTGACAAACGACAAGCGTGGTGTCAGGTTCCGGAGCAGGCCAATCGATAAATCGCACGAACGCAACCACCCATTCCTCATGTGACAAAGCCGCAGCAGGCGTCGAGATCAGCGTGGCACCGATGCCAATCACGTTGAAAGCTACCAACGCGATGTGCAGAGCCATGGATGAAACACAAATCATGCGGCCATTGTGCGCAAAAAATGTGCCGCTGTCCCTACCTGTCAACGTAGGATCGGCGGGATTTTCGCAGCAAGGCAAAAAGTCTTATCAACTTTTTTGGTATATCCCATATTTTACCAGGGCTGGAGCTCTTTTTATTCGATAGTCGATATCTGGCAAATGTGGCCCTTAGCCCACACCAAATAACGATTTCAGAATTAAGCTGTTGACAAGGTTTTGAATGCTGCGCCTTGTGTATTGCAATCGCTCCAAATGGGAACTCGCTGCTAGTGTTTAATTGCATTAATAAACGATAGTAGTATGATCTCCTTGTCTTGTCGACCAAGGAGATGCGATGGCACGAGTGGCAGTGGCGCTGTCATG
>JAYVPF010000028.1:0-2762 GCA_043757535.1 Burkholderiales bacterium | reverse complement strand
CACCCAGTGCGCCTCGCACAGCGCGTCGGTGCCGTAGCGCTTCAAGAATTCAGCCAAAGATAGGCCATGTTGAAATTGAACCCGATTCATCGCCATGTCGGAACCCGAACCTGCATGCGGCTCGCCGCGATACTGAATGTGTATACAGTCTATGCTGGGCACTTGTCTGAGGCACGTAACTAATCAGGTTTGCCCTTGAATCGGTCAACCAAAATACTCCCGCTACCATCGGCCTCAGTGCGTGAAATGCACCGCCGCCCATGCTCACAGGTCACGATGCGGCCTTGGTGATCGAGCGTGTTCCCGTTTGAAAAATTCGACGGGGTACGGAAAACAGTCATGCCGTCCCGCTCAGTCCACGAAAGCATGCGATTGGTTGGAATATCGCTCCAAACCAGGCTCTTTGAATCGTTCAGCCAGACCGGCCCTTCACTCCACACTGCACCCGTACACAGGCGAACGAGCGTTTCGTCGGGGATCAGAAGGTTGTGAAATCTCCGGTCAAATTCAATCAAATTGCCAACCCGCCTGTACATATCGAAAGCATAGAGCCGTACTTGCATGTTGCCGTCGGGCGTAACCCGCTAATGCAACAAAGATGCTTTAATTGACGTTTAGGCTAACATGCAATCTAGTTTCATTAGCCAGTCTCGCATCATGTTCCGCAAGTCGACTTCCCGCCCCCGAATCAGTGTGCTCGCTGGCAGCGTCACTGCAGCCATCGCTTTGTCGTCCATCGCAGAGGCTCAGACACCGCTGAAAGTTGACAAAGTGATCATCACAGCGTCACCGTTTTCCGATCAGGACGAGCTGCAATCCGTGCAACCCGCCGTCGTGGTCGGCAAGGAAGCGCTGGTCAAAGACCGCGCCGCGAGTCTGGGCGACACGCTCTCGACGCAGGCGGGTGTTCAGTCGTCCTCCTTCGGCCCTGGCGCATCGCGTCCGATCATTCGCGGGCTCGACGGGCCACGCATTAAAACCGCAGAGAACGGCGTCGGCACGCTCGACGTCGCCACCATCAGCCCGGATCACGCGGTGTCCTCTGAAGTACTCGGTGCGCGCCAGATCGAAATTCTGCGCGGCCCGGCAACGCTTTTGTATGGCTCCGGCGCAATTGGCGGGCTGGTCAATATCGTCACGGATCGCATTCCGCAAGCGCATAGCGATGGCATGCGACTCTTGCTCGATGGACGTTTTTTGATCGCGGAAAAAACACGCGATATCGGAGGACAGTTACGCACCAGCGCGGGCGCGCTCGCGTTCACGGGTGAAGCGTCAGATCGGCGCACCGATGACTACGAAACGGCGCATGGAAAGCTGGCGAACTCCGACACTGCAACGCGTAACGCGAGCCTTGGTGGTTCGTACATTCTGGCGAATGGATTTGTCGGCGTCGGCATCAATCGTTTCGAAAGTAATTACGGCATTCCATCGCCCGACGCGACGCGCATTGATCTGTCGCGCAGTCGGGTGGAAACGCTGGGCGAAATCAACCATGTGTTGGGGCTGGAGCGCGTCCGGTTTAGCGCTGCGAACAATCAATACAAACATGCCGAAATTGAATCATCTGGCAAAGTCGGCACCGTGTTTCGCAACAACGCACGAAGCGCGCGATTTGATCTGCAAACGCGTCCAATCGGCGGCTGGCGCACGGTGGTCGGCGCGGACATTGAGCGCGCGGAATTCTCGGCCGTTGGCGAGGAGACCATCGTCCCATTGACCAATACAAAAAGTCACGCCCTCTTCGCTGTCGCTGAAAGAAAATTCGGCCCTGGACGCGTTGAAATCGGCGGACGGTTTGAGCGGGTTTCGCATTCACCCGATGCCAGCAACACGCTTCCGAATCGCAGCTTCTCGCTGTCGAATGGATCGATTGGCTATCAATGGCAGCTCGACAGCACCAGCGCCATCAGCGCCTCGTTCAGTCACGCCGAGCGAGCGCCCGCGATTGAAGAGCTGTACTCAAAAGGCGCACACATCGCCACGCTCACCTACGACCTCGGCAATGCGCAACTCGCCAAGGAGCGCTCACAAAACATCGACCTTTCCTACAAATTGCAAAGCAACGCATGGAGCGTGCGCGCCTCCGTCTTTCGCAACAGCGTGACGAACTTTATCTACGGCGCGAGCGTTGATGAGAACAACGACGGTGTCGCCGACATCGTCAACACCGAAGGCGAAATCGTGACCGGTGGCGAGTTGCTCAAACGTGAATTCAAAAACGCTAATGCACGGTTCACGGGAGCTGAACTTTCACTCGGCTACGCGCCTACCCACGGCTTCGGATTCACCGCGATGGCCGACACCGTGGGTGGCATCATTGTCAACGAAAACGGCGGCAATTTGCCGCGCATCAGCCCGTCAAGAATAGGCGGAAAACTGACGTGGCGCAGCGGGTTAAATAACGCTTGGTACGCGGACGTCGGAGCGACTCACGTATTTGAGCAGGATCGCGTAGCATCGTTCGAAACGAGCACCCCCGCATTCACGCGTGTCGATGCGTCTGTCCGCTACCACATGGCGTTTGCCAACAGTCGCAGCGCTGAGTTCTACGTGCTCGGCAGGAACCTGACCAATCGCGATATTCGCGTGCACACTTCCTTTTTGAAGGACTTCGCGCCGATGCCGGGCAGGAGTTTGTTTGTCGGTGTGACGACGACTTACTAATTCTAACTAGCGTTCAAGTTGAGACTAAGTATCCAAGGCCATGCAGTCAAACTACGCAGGCCATCTGAATTGGCGGTTAGTCGTGGCAAGCCCGC
>JAYVPF010000027.1:0-35631 GCA_043757535.1 Burkholderiales bacterium | reverse complement strand
CACGGGGCGAATGTCGGGGTCGCCTTTTCTTTGGTGACTTTCTTTTGGCGAAGCAAAAGAAAGTTACTGCCGCGCGGCATGAGCGCAATCGTTGATTCGCTTCTAAAGAAGGGTAAGCGGACTCCACCATCACCCTCTCCCTAACCCTCTCCCCTCAAGGGATCGCGGACTGAAGTGCGCTTCGCGGGGGCCGCGAGCTGGATTCCCGCTTCGCGAGAATGACGGCGTCGCGACGAGGATGACGGCTATAGGTTGAGGTGGGAATTCGGGGCTCTGGGGCCAAGCCCCAGGCGAGCCTGCCCTCGCCACGGCAAAATACGTCCATGCTTCGTTTAATTGACCTCACGCTCGCTCGCGGCTCTTTGCCGCTCATCGATCGCGCCAACATCACCATCAACCCTGGTCGCAAGGTCGGCATCGTGGGTGCCAACGGTGCCGGTAAATCGACGCTGTTCGCCGCGCTGAGAGGCCTGCTGCACGCTGAGCGCGGCGATATCGCAATGCCCAACGGCTGGATCATCGCGCACGTGGCGCAGGAGACGCCGCCTTCGGATCGCACGGCGCTGGAATACGCAATGGATGGCGACGTTGAATTGCGCGAAACCGAAGTTGCGCTCGCTGCGGAAACTGAGAATCCGAATGAGGACGTCGTCAAACACGGCGAAATCCTCGCGCATCATTACGCGCATCTGGAGCATATCGGCGGATATGCAGCCTCGGCTCGCGCGGCGGAACTGCTTGCGGGTCTGGGCTTTGAGCAGGAGATGCAGGGTCGCGCGGTGGCGACCTTCTCCGGCGGCTGGCGTATGCGTCTGAACCTCGCACAGGCGCTGATGTGTCGCAGCGATTTGCTGTTGCTCGATGAGCCGACCAATCACCTCGATCTTGAGGCCGTGATGTGGCTGGAGGACTGGCTCGCACGCTATGCGGGCACAGTGCTGGTCATCACCCATGATCGCGATTTCATCGACAGCGTTTCCGATCAGATTCTGTTCTTCGACACGACCGCACCGGGTGCGGCGAAATTGAAGCTCTACACCGGCAATTACACCGCGTTTGAGGATCAGCGCACGGTCGAGCTCTCCGTGCAGCAGGGCGCGTTCGAGAAGCAGCAGCGCACGATCAAACATCTCGAATCGTTCATCACCCGATTCAAGGCGAAGGCGACCAAGGCCGCGCAGGCGCAAAGCCGCGTCAAGGCGCTGGAAAAGC
Source organism: Burkholderiales bacterium (assembly GCA_043757535.1). Classification (GTDB taxonomy): domain Bacteria; phylum Pseudomonadota; class Gammaproteobacteria; order Burkholderiales; family Casimicrobiaceae; genus Casimicrobium. Next base: position 34,419 of record JAYVPF010000027.1, on the reverse strand, counting down.
TGGAGCGGATTTCGGCGGCGCATGTGGATTCACCGTTCACCTTTGCATTCAAAAAGCCTGAGGGCGAACCGCGTCAACTGCTCAAATTTGCCGATACCCAACTGGGTTATCCCGGCACCGGAGGCGAAAACGCCGTAACGATTCTTGAAAACGTGAACTTTTCGCTGCTGCCAAATTCACGCATTGGGTTGCTCGGAAAAAACGGGGCGGGCAAATCGACGCTGGTGAAAGCGATTGCCGGTGAACTGAAGGCGATGGCGGGCGAGCGCATCGAAGGTCAACATCTGAAGGTTGCGTATTTCGCGCAGCATCAGCTGGAACAATTGCGCACCGACGAATCGTGTTTGTGGCATATCGACCAGCTCGATCAGCAACTGATGGAGAAGCGCGGCTACCCGCGTGCGCGCGAGCAGGAGCTGCGTAATTTTCTTGGCGGGTTTGACTTTCGCGGCGATCGCGTGAGTCAAAAGGTCGGCCTGTTTTCGGGCGGTGAAAAAGCGCGACTGGTGCTTGCAATGTTGGTCTACGAACGGCCGAATCTGTTGCTGCTTGATGAACCGACCAACCATCTGGATATCGAGATGCGACAAGCGCTCACGCTTGCGTTGCAGGACTACGAAGGCGCGCTCGTCGTGGTCGCGCATGACCGGCATATTTTGCGCGCGTGTTGCGATGAGTTGTGGCTGGTGGCGGACAAAACGGTGAAGCCGTTTGAGGGTGATCTTGACGACTATCGCGTGTGGTTGCGCGAGCAGCGCGCTAAACCTGTCGGCACCAAAACGGCGACGGAATCGCCGTCCCGTAAGGTCGATAAACGCGCCGAAGCCGAAGAGCGGCAACGCCTCACCAACGCGCGAAAGCCCATGCAAAAGCGCGTCGATGCGATTGAAAAAGAAATCGCTCGGTTGAGCGGCACGCGCGACACGCTGGACGCATGGCTCGCCTCGGAAGCCGCCTACAGCGCTGAAACAGCTGTGATGCTCGGTGATAAGACACGCCAGCGCGGCGAAATTGCAGCCAAAATCTCAACGCTCGAAGACGAGTGGATGGAGAAGAACGAAGAGATGCAATGGACGCAGTAAAGCAGGGCGAGATTCCGGTTTTTGACCTGGCGTCGTTCGGCGCGGATCACGCACGCTTGGGCGCAGCGCTTGGAGGTGCGGCACGAGACACCGGTTTTTTTTGCGTCACACAACACGGTGTCGACACCACGCTGATCGGGCAAGTGTTCTCTCAATCGGGTCGCTTTTTCTCGCAAAGTCTGGCGGACAAATCGGCGCTATCGATCAAGCACACTGGCAACAATCGCGGCTACGTCGCGCTCGGCGAAGAGCGCCTTGATGCCGCCCAACCGGGCGACGTGAAAGAAGCGTTCAACATCGGTTGGGACTTGCCGCCGGATCATCCCGAGGTGGTCGCAGGCAAGCCATTTCGTGGCGTCAACGTCTGGCCTGTCGCCGGGTCATTTCCCGATTTCCGCGCCACGATGCTCGCGTATTTCGATGTCTGTCATCGACTCGGCGTACAACTGCATCGCGCGCTCACGCGTGACCTCGGTGTCGCCGAAAACTTCTTCGATGAGAAGCTCGACCAACCGCTCGCCACGCTGCGCCTTCTGCACTATCCACCGCGCCCTGACCGCTTCGAGTCCGGTCAAATCGGCGCAGGCGAACACACCGATTACGGCAACATCACGCTGCTAGCTACCGACGATGCGGGCGGGTTAGAGGTACGCGCGCGCGACGGCCAGTGGATGTCGCCGCCGAATATTCCCGGCGCGCTGATCTGCAACATCGGTGATTGCCTGATGCGCTGGACGAATGATGTGTACGTGTCGACGCCGCATCGTGTGGTCAATCCGGTTGGGCGCGAGCGCTATTCAGTCGCGTTCTTCCTCGACCCGAATCCGGACGCCGTGGTGGCTTGTTTGCCGAGTTGCGTGTCAGCTGAGAACCCCGCGAAGTATCCGGTGATGACAGGCGCGGCGTACCTCAAACAACGCCTCGACGCGACCTATTCACATCAGGAAGTGCAATAGCAGCTTTCCGCTGAATGCACGTTTATGCAAGGGCTGGCGGCGATTTACCGCAGAAATCGATAACAAACGAATATTTGCTATAGCCCCTTTGTAACCTGAACTGCAGCCGAAAGCTGTATCGGTTCGAGCTAAGGATAAACGTAAAAACCCCGCCCCGTTTTGCGCCCCAAATACCCCGCTGCCACCATCTCCTTCAACAGTGGAGCGGGACGATATTTCGGATCGTTGAAGCCTTCGTAAAACACATTCATCACGGCGATCATGATGTCGAGACCGATCATGTCGGCGAGCGCGAGCGGGCCAATCGGCTGGTTGGTGCCGAGCTTCATGCCAGCGTCAATGTCCGCAGCCGTGGCGAGACCTTCCTGTAGACAGAAGATCGCTTCGTTGATCATCGGACACAAGATGCGGTTGACCACGAACCCCGGTGAATTTTTCACGGTGATCGGCGTCTTGCCGAGCGCGACGGCAAAGTCTGTTGCCGTGGCCAACGTCGCGTCGCTCGTGGCCAAGCCGCGAATCAGTTCGACCAGCGCCATCAGCGGCACCGGGTTAAAAAAATGCATGCCGATGAAGCGATCCGGGCGTTGCGTCGCGGCGGCAAGTTGCGTGATGGAAATCGACGAGGTGTTGGTGGCGATGATGGTTTCGGGCTTTAGCGTGGCATCGAGGTCCTTCAGAATTTTGATCTTGAGGCCTTCGTTTTCAGTCGCGGCTTCGATCACGTAGTCACAGGCGATTAGGTCGGCGAGTGTTTGCGTCGTCTTCACTCGTGCCATCGCGGCGGCCTTCTGCTCAGCGGTGATTTTTTCTTTTTTGAGCAGGCGGTCAAGGCTGCCGCTGATCGTGGCTACACCTTTCTCAAGCGCCGCTGCGTTGACATCGAGTATCAGTGCATCAATGCCCACCACGGCGCACGACTGCGCGATGCCACTGCCCATGGTGCCTGCGCCGACGATGCCTACGAGTTTGATGGTCATGTTTGTAATTTCTGTTGCTGTTCGTCGGATTCTACGAGGCGTGGATAAATTGTTGTCATTCTGAGTACGGCGAAGGATCAGGCGGCAAATGATTCCGCTCGAATCAGCAGAATCCGCCCGCCATCTGATGTTTCGCTTCACTGAAGGGCACCTCTAATAATTCATTTTTGGGGATGCAGTGCTAGGAGCCCGGAGCGCAGCAACTAGAGCGTACGCTCTGGTACGTGAGCTCATTTGCCAAAAGCGCGAGCACCCTCATTGGTCACTTTTTGACAACGCACTGCGCCCCACAAATGAATTATTAGAGGTGCGCTGAACATCACAACGCGTGACAATGGGGTCTGAAACAATGAGCGGATGACACGACAACAATTATCCTTCGGCGTCGCCGCCGCGCTCGCCGCCGGTTTGCTGTGGGGGCTCGTGTTCGTCGCGCCGCTGTTGCTGCCCGACTATCCGGCAACGCTGTTGACCTTTGGTCGCTATCTCGCGTTTGGGCTGGTGACGCTACCGATTGCGTGGTGGCAGCGGGTGGCGTTGCGATGCTTGACGCGAGCGGATTGGTGGATGGCGGTGAAGCTTTCGCTCGTGGGCAACATCATTTACTATCTCGCGCTGTCCGCCGCCATTCAGCTGGCGGGTGCGCCGTTGCCGACGTTGATTATTGGCACATTGCCGGTGCTGATTGCGGTGTGCTCGAACCTGGGTGATCGCCAGTTTTCGTGGGCGCGGTTGTGGCCGTCACTCGCGTTGATTGGTTTGGGTTTGCTGTGCGTGAATGCTGATCAACTGGCGCGGCTTGATGTGCAACATGCGCTCAAGGCGTACGTGGCGGGCGCAGGTTTGGCGGTCGTCGCGACTGCCGCATGGACGTGGTATCCGATTCACAATGCGCGCTGGTTGAAGGCGCATCGGGAACATACGTCGACGACCTGGGCTTCAGCGCAGGGCATTGCGACGCTGCCGATGGCTCTCGTTGGGTTGTTGGTGTCGGTTGCCTATTTGCAGGCTACCGGGGACGCGCGTTTCGCGACATCGTTGTGGGGGCCGCAACCGATGAAATTCTGGGCGCTGATGCTGGCGATTGGCTTCAGCGCGTCGTGGCTCGGAACGCTGCTTTGGAACATCGCGAGCAAAAACACGCCGACGGCATTGACTGGGCAGTTGATCGTGTTTGAGACGTTGGCGGCGCTGGGTTATGCGTATCTCGTGTACGCGCGCGCGCCCAGCGCATTCGAGATCGCCGGGATTGCGTTGCTGGTGCTGGGCGTGATTGTCGGTGTGCGAGCGTTGTCGACACGCGCGGTCTTGTAGGAGCGGCGCTGCCGCGACTGCCGCAACCCCGCAGGAAGGTCGCGGCATAGCCGCTCCTACATGAGCTTCCAGGGCAGCGTTCGCCCCACCGTCAGCGGCACAATGGTCTCGTTACCAAACGCGAACTCGTCAGGTGGCGTCCACGTTTCGCGTTTCAGCGTGACCGTCCCGAAATTGCGCGGCAGACCATAGAACGCCGCGCCGAAGCGGCTGGCGAAATCGTCCAGTTTGTGGAGGGAATTGTCGGCGTCAAACGCTTCGGCATACAGTTCCAGCGCCGCGTGGGAGGTGAAGCAACCCGCCGCACCGCAGCACGCTTCTTTGGCGTTTTTTGCGTGCGGCGCGCTGTCAGTACCGAGGAAAAATTTTGGCGAACCCGAAGTTGCCGCATCAATGAGCGCCATGCGGTGCGTCTCGCGCTTCAATATCGGCAGGCAATACAGATGCGGGCGAATGCCGCCGGTGAAAATCGAGGTTCGGTTGTAGAGCAGATGTTGCGGCGTGATGCTGGCCGCGATGTTCGGCCCGGCGGCAGTCACGAACTCGGCCGCCTCTCTCGTCGTAATGTGTTCCACCACAATTTTCAGCGCGGGAAAATTGCGCACGATCTGTTGCAGTGCACCTTCAACAAAGATCGCTTCGCGGTCGAACACGTCGGTGGCTGGGTCAGTCACTTCGCCGTGAACGCACAGAATGACGCCGTGCTCTTGCATGGCTTCGAGCACGGGGTAAACATTTTTAAGCATCGATACGCCGGAATCGGAGTTGGTGGTTGCGCCCGCCGGGTAATACTTGAATGCGTGCACGAATTCGCTCTCGGCGACACGGGCAACTTCATCCGGCGAGGTGTTGTCGGTCAGGTAGAGCGTCATCAGCGGATCAAACACAGTGTTCTCAGCGCACGCCCTTAAAATTCGCTCGCGATAACCCGCCGCTATTGCCACAGTCGTCACTGGCGGCTTCAAATTCGGCATTATTAGCGCGCGACCAAACTGCCTTGCCGTGAAACGAACCACCGCAGAAAGCGCCGCGCCGTCACGCAAGTGAAGGTGAAAATCGTCGGGTCGCCCCAAAGTCAGTGTGGTGGTATCTTGCATGGTGCGAGGCGCTTTTTTGTCAAACTGCTAGGATTGAATTATGGCTTCTCAATCGGGTCACGACGACGCGGCGAATGAACACGATCAGGCACACACGCAGGCCGAGCCTGTAGCGCTGCTGCCAGCAGCCGCGAGCGCTTCGGGGACTCCCACGAGTGCCGCCGCACTGGCGCGTCGCCTCGTCAAGGAAAGCGGTGGTCGCAATACCGGCGCGCGGCGCAACGTTTTGGCGTGCCTCATCGCCGCTGAGCGCGCGCTATCGCACAGCGAAATTGAAGCGCAACTGACCGACACCGACCTCGACCGCGTCACGCTTTACCGCGTGCTGGAGTGGCTGGTCGAGCAATCGTTGGCGCACCGTGTGGGAGGCCTGTCCGGCTTTGATCGCGCCATGCGCTTCGCGTTTAGTCGTCCTGAGCAGGGTCATGCACACGCTCATTTTCAGTGCGTTCAATGTGGCACCACGATGTGTCTGGACGGCGTGGCCGTGCCCGCGCTGTCGGTGCCTAGCGGCATTCAGTTGCAGGGGATTGAGCTGGCTGCGTACGGTTATTGTGCCCGCTGCGGCGAGCAAAACACGACAGTCGCCAATTTGTAATCAAAGAGTAGCTATAATCCGGCCCCGCCCTGTCCTCACTTGTAATTTGCCGTCTGCAACACAGACATGCTGTTCGGTAGCGCACAGACAAGCGAGCGCTGTTCTCAGTAACTTACCTTACCTCACGGCGCATCATTTACCGGTTAAGAATTGATAGAGTCTCCTCCCATGGCAAGCACGGCAACCCCATCCAAAGCGAAAGCAGCGTCCGCTGCCAAAGCAGCGCCTTCCGCGAAAGCGGTGCCCGCTGTCAAAGCAGCGCCTTCCCCAAAGTCGAAGTCCAACACCCTGCCTTCAGCCCCACCGCTGGTCGTTGCGCCCGCCCCGAGCGCCGCCGCCGTCGCCGCGAAGCCGCTCGCCGCCAAGTTTAGGGCCGCCGTCGTTTTGACCATGAACAGCCACAAAAAGTACGCTGGCCTGACCGAAGCGGAAATTTTGAAGCAGCCCGAAGCAGACTACATGAGCAAAGAGCAACTCGCGTTCTTTCATGAAAAACTGGTTGAACTGCGCGGGCAAATTCTGCATAACGCGACCGATACCGGCGAGCATTTGCGTGAATCCGAGGTGGCGACTGACCCGTCGGATCGCGCTACGCAGGAAGAGGAATACACCCTCGAATTGCGCACCCGTGATCGTGAGCGTAAGCTCCTGAAAAAGGTCGACAAGGTCATCCGAATGATCGACGACGGCAGCTTTGGCTGGTGCGAAGAAACCGGCGAGCCGATTGGCTTGGCGCGGTTAATTGCGCGTCCGACGGCAACGCTTTCGATTGAAGCGCAGGAACGCCGCGAGCGCATGCAGAAGCTCTACGGTGACTGATATTTTCTAACTTACGTCCCCCGTTTGATTCACCTAGGATTACAACAATGAGTGCACCCTTCTCCCTCCCCCCGCTGCCGTATCCCGATACTGCGCTGGAGCCGCATATCACGGCGAAAACGCTGTCGTTTCACCATGGCAAACATCACAAAGCTTACGTCGACAAGTTAAACGAACTGGTCGCGGGCAAAGATCTCGCCAACATGTCGTTGGAGGAAATCATCAAACACACTGCGGGCAAGGCTGACATGGCGGTCGTGTTCAACAACGCTGCGCAAATCTGGAACCACACGTTCTACTGGAACAGCATGCAACCGAACGGCGGCGGCAAGCCCACCGGCGCGCTGGCAGCGGCGATTGATAAAGACCTCGGCGGTTACGACAAATTCAAGGCTGACCTGTCCGCTGCGGCGATGACGCAATTCGGCTCCGGCTGGGCGTGGCTCGTCTCCGAAGCTGGCACGTTGAAGGTTGTCAAAACCGGCAATGCGGAAGTGCCGTTCACCAAAGGCCAGAAGCCTTTGCTGACTATCGACGTGTGGGAACATGCTTACTATCTCGACTACCAGAATTTGCGCGCCAAGTACGTCGAAACGTTGATTGACAAGCTGCTCAACTGGGACTTCGCGAACGCCAACTTCGCCAGCTAGTCAACGCAGTTGTGACACAAAAAAGGCCGGTGTTCCGGCTTTTTTTCATAGCTTTTCAAAGAGGCATTTGGATTGGCAGCTTTTTCTTGAAATGACGGCTGTATCGGGGCTGAAGCGCATTTTTTGCTTAAGTCAATAATCGATGAAAACGATGATTGCTCCCTACGCAGGCGTGCGTTCAGAAGAAAGCTATACTTTGATTGCACGCTGTAGGAGCGGCGCTGCCGCGACCTACCTGCGCATTCGTGACCGTTGGTCGCGGCTGCGCCGCGCCAACAAGATTCTCTGAGCATGCTGACCGTCACCGATTTGTCGCACAGGTATGTTGCAAACGCTGCGAATGCTGAAATACGCTTTGGCAGTTTCTCACTTGATGCGGGGGATGCGCTCTTGCTTCGCGGCGGTTCTGGCGCGGGTAAATCGACGTTGCTGCACTTGCTGTGCGGCGTGCTACCGATTCACGCCGCGTGCGGGCGGGTGGTGCTGGCCGGGCAATCGCTGCAATCCTTGAGCAGCTCCGAACGCGATGGCCTGCGTCCGTACACCGTCGGTTGGATGCCGCAGCGACAGTTTTTGCTGACCAGCCTCACGGTGCTTGAAAACGTGCTGCTGCCAGCCTCATTGGCAGGTCGCGCCGATGACGCAACGATTCGGCGAGCAACGGCGTTGTTGCACGCTTTCGCCATCGCTGATCGCGCCCACTTACGCCCACAAACGCTCTCGGTCGGGCAAGCCGCGCGCGCGAGCCTTGCCCGTGCACTGGTCACGCAACCCAAGCTGCTACTGGCTGACGAGCCGACCGCCGCGCTCGATGCCGCGTCATCACGGCTTGTCATCGAGCAAATCGCGCGCTATGTGCAGAACGGTGGTGCCGTTATTATCGCCAGCCACGATCCGGCGATTCGCCCGCTGTGGGATACGGTTTCCGATGGCAAAGCAAAACTCGCCGAAATTGAGCTGCCACGATGACCGCGCTGCTCGTCCGCCGTTTCCTCGCCGACCGCCCGTGGCAGTTCGCGCTGGCCGTGATGTTGTGTGCGCTCGGCATGGCCAGCGCCATCAGCATTGTGTGGCTGCAGTCGGTGCTTGAGCAGCATGCGCGGCGGCAGGCAGCGGGCATTGACATCGTCGTCGGCACCAAAGGCTCGGCGCTGCAAAACGTGCTGGCGGCGGTGTATTACCTCGATGTTCCGAACGGCAATATTTCACTCAAAGAAGTCGATGCGCTGCGCGCCAATCCGCAAGTCGGCAAAGCCATTCCGATTGGTATTGGGGATTCGGTAGGCGGCGCACGCATCGTCGGCACGACCGACGAATTCATCCCGTTCTACGGCGGCACATTGGCGTCCGGCACGCTTGCAGCCGCGCCAATGGACGCTGTGATCGGCGCAGGCGTGGCTCGCCGTACCCAACTTAAACTGGGCGACAACTTCGTCGGTGCACACGGCTTGGGCGACACCGGCGACGCCCACGATTCCTACCCCTACCGCGTCGTTGGCATCCTGAACCCAACGGGCCGCGTGATCGACGAAACCGTGGTCACGCCGCTGGAGAGCGTGTGGCTTGTGCACGAAGGCCACAGCGCCAGTACCGAGCCTGAAGCGACATTCGCGCTGATTCAGGTAAAAGGCCCGATCGGCGTCGCCACGTTGCCGCGCCTCATCAACGCCCGACCAGGCTTGCAAGCGGCAGTGCCCGCGCTGGAATCGGCGCGCCTGCTCACCAGTTTTAACTGGGTGGCATTGCTGGTCAAAGTGTTCGCCGGAATTCTCGTGGCCGCTGCGATGGCCTCGCTGTTGGGCGCGTTGTTGCAGGCGCTGGCCCGTCGCGAACCCGATCTGGCGCTCTTACGCGCGATGGGTGCAACTCGTGGCTGGCTGACCGGTCTGATGCTGGGTGAATCGCTCGTGTTGATCGCCGTCGCCGCTGCCGTGGCGGGCGGGTTGGTGGCGCTGGCGGCGTGGTCTTTCCAGACATTTGCGCTGCCCGGTGTCGTAATTGATGCGGGCGAAGGCCTTTTATATGGGCTTGCGGGGCTAGCAATCGCCGCAATGCTGGCCGCTCTTGCTACTATTCCAGTGCTGCGTCGCTGCCTGTCCATTGATGTGGCAGCCCAACTTTCGTCGAGGTAACTGTCATGCAAATACGAAAACTCTTTGGCTCTGTTTTGATCACGCTGATACCGGCGCTGTTCGTCGCTTCCAGCGGTGCCGTCACCCCGGTCGCGAACGAAGGCGCGCTGATGCCCGCGTCGCAATTTCTGCCCGAGAAACCGGGCTTCACGTCGTGGCGTGTGCTGGCGCAAGTCGAACTGGTCAAACAGGATCGCAAGATGGTGCCCAAGTTTGAGTCCGCCGTGACCGCGCTCGACGGCAAAGTGGTTAAGGTTCAGGGCTTCATGATGCCGCTCGATATTGGTGACAAACAGCGCCGCTTCCTGCTGGTTGCAGCACCGCCGCATTGTGCGTTTTGCTTGCCTGCCGGGCCGGACGCGATGATCGAAGTGCGCGCCAAATCAGACATTCGTTATGGTTTTGACGCGGTGGCATTGTCAGGCAAATTGCAAGTACTCAAGGACGATCCGGCTGGCTTGTACTACCGGATCGTTGACGCGGTTCCGGCGCAGTAGTGCGTAGAAGTACGGTTGCCACTGACGCGCTAAGGGTGTAGGTTCGCCTGTATGGCCTTCAAAATCTTTCCAAAATCATCGAAACCGGGCGCGGAAATCAGGCTCGCGCTAGTCGACGAAGCTGCGTACGGTAAGGGTAAGGGAGAGCGATCAGGCAATCTCAGCGCCGGCCGGCCGGGTGACACCGACATGAGCACGGCGTGGGTGCCCCATGCGGATCGTATTGAGGTTGAGGAGGAAGGTGGCCTGAGCCCTTCGCTCGAAAACGCGTCGCTCATGTTTGCCCACGGTAATGAGAGTGCGGCAAGTGCAGCACTGGTTCACGCGCTAGACACGTCCGAGCGCGGTCAGCCGATGGTGTGGATGTGTCTTTTTGATCTGTTTGCGCGAAGCGGTGATCGCACTGCGTTTGAAGAACTGGCGCTGCGTTTCGTGGTTCAGTTCGAGCGCTCTGCGCCAGCCTGGGACGAAATGGCGGGTGCCAGCTGTGCCGACGCCGCCGATGCGAATCCACGGGTCAAACCGAAGTCACTCTTGCGCGGAGAGGTGACCGACCCGAAGGCGCCGGTGATCGCTGCGCTAGTAGAAGCGTCAAAACGCAGGGGCGGCGTGCCCCCCCGATTTGATCTCGATATCACCGAACTTGATGGCGCGAGCGACGTTTGCGGTCTGCTTTTAGCGGGATCGCTCGCCGCATTGCGTCGCAAGGGAGCGGTGATCGCCATTCGCGGTCTCGATGCGACGACACGTCGACTCGCTGCGACTTTGACAAGCGGCGAGGCAACGCGCAAAGGGCAGTGGTATCTGGTGCTCGAACTGCTGCAATGGTCAGCACAAGCGCAAGTGTTTGAGGATCGAGCCGTGGATTTTGCGGTGACTTTTGAAATTTCGCCGCCCTCGATGGAGCCGCTGACACCGGTGCAGCGAAGTGTGCTCTCCGTGCGCGCCGCTGATGTCGCCAGCACAGACGAGGCGCTGGTCAGTGATCGCATCATCTGGTTGGGGGAGTTGAAGGGGCCAGTTGACAATTGTCTGAAGACGCTGTCGCTGGAATGGGTGACCACCAATCCTGTTGTCATCGACATGCGTCGTGTGTTGCGGGTAGATTTCGTCTGTGGCGGTGCAATCGCCAATGCGATTACGCGCCTGATGGCACAAGCCATTGACGTGCGCGTGGTCGCGGCCACGCCGATTGTGCAAACGCTTTTGCAACTGACGGGAACGCCCGCAGGTCTGTTCGCAAAGGTTTAACGGCAAGCACCGATTGCGGTTGCTGCGCAAATAATTTCCATGGATTCCAAACTAGATTTTCACGGTACGACCATCGTGTCGGTTCGCCGTGGCAACTCGGTCGCACTTGGCGGCGATGGGCAGGTGACGCTCGGCAATATGGTCGTCAAATCGACCGCACGCAAAGTTCGGCGGCTGTATCACGATAAAATTCTCGCTGGCTTTGCAGGCGCAACGGCCGATGCGTTCACGCTGTTCGAGCGCTTCGAAGGCAAGCTGGAAAAACATCAGGGTCATCTGACGCGCGCGGCCGTGGAACTGGCAAAGGACTGGCGGCAGGATCGAATCCTGCGGCGGCTGGAGGCGATGCTCGCGGTGGCGGATCAAACGACCTCGCTGATCTTGACTGGCAACGGCGATGTGCTGGAGCCGGAGCACGGCATTATTTCGATCGGATCGGGTGGTGGTTTCGCGCAGGCGGCGGCGCGCGCGTTGGCGCAGCACAGCCAGCTTTCCGCGCATGACATCGTCTCTGAGTCGCTGAAAGTCGCAGGCGAAATCTGCATCTACACCAATCAAAATCACACGATTGAAGAGCTGACCTGGTGAACGACACGCTGTTTGACGTCGTCATCTGTGGCGGCGGCCCGGTGGGCTGGGCGTGTGCGCTGGCGGCTCAGGTTTCGCTCGGCAAGCGGGCTCGAATCAGAGTCATTGAGCGCGATCCGTTGCCAGTCATCGAGGCGGACGACCCGATTTCGGCACGCGTCTACACTGTTGCCTCGGGCAACCTGACATGGCTTCAGGAACACGGCGTGATGATCGACGAACGACGCAGTGCAGCGGTCACTGACATTCACGTGTTTGGACGCGATGGCGGCAACTCGTTGCATGTCGACGCGAACGATGCGGGCCTCAGTGAACTCGCGCGCGTGATCGAGCATGAGGCGCTGGCGGCAGCGATTGCAGAGCGCGCGCAACAGGTGGGCGTCGCGCTGATCAGGGGTGAATGCGTCGCGCTGCATGACGGGGACGACGCAAAAACGATTGAACTGGCAGATCGCTGTCTGCTGCAATCTCGCCTCGTTCTGGCCGCTGACGGCGCGCATTCGCGATTGCGCGACGCAGCGGGGATGGAGGTGTCGCGGCATACCTATCCGCAGCACGGCGTTGTTGCCAATCTGCGCTGCACCAAGCCGCATCACGACACCGCGCGACAATGGTTTTTGCGGGATGGATCGATCCTTGCGCTGTTGCCCTTGCCGCAGACCGACGGCACACCGTCCGTTTCGATGGTGTGGTCAGCCGCCACTGGGCGCGCCGATTTTTTATGCGCGTTATCCGAGTCGGAACTGCTCGCCGAAATTAATGCAGCCAGCGCAGATACGTTGGGCGTGCACGCCGTGATCAGCGGCACCCGAAGTTTCCCGCTCGCCCTGCTTCGCCTGCCGAACCCGGTCGCTGACCGCTTTATCGCTGTCGGCGACGCCGCCCACGCGATGCACCCTCTCGCAGGCCAGGGCGTGAACGTGGGTCTGGCCGATGCCCGCTGCCTGTTTGAAATGTGGCAGCGCGCGCCGGACGTACGCGGCGACCCTGGTCACGCGCTACTCCTGTCCCGTTACCGGCGCAAGCGCTACGGCCCGACGCTCGCCATGCAACTGGCGACTGACGGTCTTTTCCGACTCTACAATCAGGAGAATCATCCCCTCCTGATGGCGGCTGGCGACGCTGGAATGCGTCTTTTAGGCCGTGTACCCGCATTTCGTCGCACGCTGTCTTCCAGCGCCCTGCAATAAACGCTTTTATCTCTAATATCCGTCTCGTCGTACCGAAGGAACCCCATGAAACGAACCGTCGCCGCTTTGTTGATAGCCGCTGGCCTCTTAGGTGCCTGCAACGCGCAACAGCCGCCTGCTGCTGCTGCGCCCGTCGCCGTGCCCACCGAAGCCGCGCCTGCGCGTGAAAACATCAGCGCAGCCAAGCTGGCGGAAGTACAAACCACCCTTGAAACCCGCTTCAAAGGCGCGCCAATCAAGGGCCTGCGCGCGTCGGTATTCCCCGGCTTGTTCGAGGCGATGGTCGGCGACGACGTCATTTATTTTGACGAAAAACTCGGCCATTTCATTGTCGGCAATCTGATCGAAGCCGCCACGATGACCAACAAGACCGAAGAGCGCACGGGAGAGCTGAGCGCCATCGATGTCAAGCAGTTACCGCTCAACGACGCGATCAAGGTCGTTCGTGGCAAAGGCGAGCGCGTGATGTATGTGTTCACTGACGTGGATTGCCCGTTCTGTACGCGGCTTGAAGAAACGTTGCTGACGACCGACAACGTGACGGTCTATAACTTCATGTTCCCGATCGATTCGTTGCACCCCACCGCCCGCAACAAACAAAAGGCGATCTGGTGCGCCAAAGATCGTGTGGTCGCATGGAATGACGCCGTGCTGCGCAAGAAATTTGACGCGAATCAGAAGGGCGACTGCGCCAACCCGATTGATGCCACTGTGGCCCTCGGCCAGAAGCTGGGCGTACGCGCGACACCGTCGTTTTTTTTGGCTGACGGTCGCATGGTGGCCGGTGCCGTCCCCAAAGAGCAATTGGAGGCGCGTCTGAACGCCGCTCAGGTCAAAGTCGCAGCCAAATAATTTTCGTCACGCCCTTCGCCCTTTTTCGAAACCCGGGAGACAACTATGGCCCTCATGGACTTCATTAAAAAGCAGCTGATTGACATCATCGAATGGCAGGATGATTCGCGCGACACGCTGTCTTATCGCTGGCCCGATGACGACAAGGAAATCAAAAACAACGCGCAGCTCATCGTCCGCGAATCTCAGGTTGCGCAGTTCGTCTATCTGGGTCAATTCGCCGACACCTTAACGCCCGGAAAACACAATCTCACCACGGCGAATATTCCCGTTTTGTCCACCATTCTTGGGTGGAAATACGGCTTCGAGAGCCCGTTCAAGGCCGACGTTTACTACGTCACCACGCGCACTTTTGCCGGTAACAAGTGGGGCACCGCGAACCCGATCATGATGCGCGACCCCGACTTCGGCGTCGTTCGCATACGCGCGTTTGGTCAGTACGATTTCAAGATCGTGAACCCGCCGTTATTTCTCAAAGAAGTGGCCGGGACGGATAACCATTTCCGCCTCGACGAGTTCGCTGACGTGATGCGCTCGAAGATCGTCACCGTCTTCACCGAGGCCATCGCCAACGCCAAAGTGCCCGCGCTTGATGTCGCAGCGCGCTACAGCGAAATCGGCGCAGCGCTCCTGCCCGCGATCAACCCGATCACGACTTCGAAGTACGGCATCGAAATCACCTCGTTCAATATCGAAAATGTCTCGCTGCCGCCGGAAGTTGAGCAAGCCATCGACAAGCGCGGCGCGATGACGACCATCGGCGACATGGGCGAATATGTTCGCTACAACATGGCCAACGCGGTCGCCGAAGGCAAAGCGGGCAGCATGGGCATGGGCGCGGAATTCGCGATGGCGATGGGGATGGGCCAGCAAATGATTAACCAGCCTGGCGGCGTCGTCGGCGGCAATCCGAACGCGCCGAAAGGCATGGTTCCGGGCGCAGTGGCGGCACCGGTAGCGGCTGCGGCGGCGGCGGCTCCGGCTCCGGCTCCGGCCATGGAACTCATGAACCCGGCGCAGGTGGCGCAAGCATTGGGTGTTGCCGAAGCTGACGTACTCACGGAGCTCGACGCTGGCACGCTCAAAGGCCGCAAGATCGGTATCCAATGGCGGGTGACGCGTGAAGCGGTGGATGCGTTTCTGAAGGGCTGAATCTGAGTATGGCTTTTTGCTGAAAGCGCCACTGCATGGGAGCTGAAAGCGGAATACATCGAAAGTCGAGTTTATGTGATTTGATTGTCTAGCCCCGATGTGATGGTCTTTCCAGTGAAAAGCTGATTCGGACTGTTAGCCTGATGGATTCTGCAAATTGGCCACAATGTTCATTCTGATTGTGCTCGCGTATTTCGTGATGGTGAGCGATGCGAGCATGGTTGAAAAACTTTCGCTCGCAGTGCTTTGCGCAATTGCTGCGTTGTTACCGATGTCGGTTGCAAACACCGCTTTGCCCGCTGCCATTGTGCAAGGCGCGCTCGGCGTCTACATCTGTCTCCGCATGACCTACCTTCGCGCAAAAGTATGAGTACGCCCAACGCCACCCACACTGCCGCCACCGCCCCGGAAAAAACCGCCCGCAGTAAATACACCTGTGTCGCGTGCGGCGGAGAAGCCGTCTGGAACCCGACCAAACAAAAACTGGTGTGCGCTTTCTGCGGCACCGAAGCGCCGCTGCCGCTGGCGACCGAGACAATGCCCGGCATGCAAGCGACCGATGTCGTCGAGCACGACCTCGCCGCAGCACTCAGGAACATTCAAGGCGAAGCACGCGGATGGGCGCTCACCAAGCGCATGATCAAGTGCAATTCTTGTCAGGCGATCAGCGTATTCGACCCCGCCAAACAGGCCAAGGCCTGCGAGTTTTGCGGCGCGTCCGCCATCGTCGATTACGACGAAACCAACGAGGTGATTCGACCCGAAGGCGTGATGCCGTTTCAGGTGAGCGAGGTGAAAGCCCGAGAGACGATTCGCAGTTGGTACGGCAAACTCTGGTGGGCTCCGAACAAGCTCAAATCAAAGGCGATGACCGACACCGTCAAAGGCGTCTACCTGCCGTACTGGACGTTCGACGCGCTGGTTGACGCGCGCTGGCAAGCCGAGGCCGGTTACCACTACTACGAAACCGAAACCTACGAAGACAACGGCGAAACCAAGTCACGTCAGGTGCAACGCACGCGCTGGGAATACGCGTCCGGCGGCTTGAATCACTTCTTCGACGACACGCTGGTGTGCGGTTCGAAAGGCGTGCACCGGTCGCTCCTGCGCGCGATCGAGCCTTTTCCTACGACCGCGACGACCGACGCCGCCAGCAAGTCACTCAAACCGTACGACGCCGCCTACGTCAGCGGCTGGACCGTTGAGCGCTACCAGATTGACTTGATCGGCGCCGCCAAATTAAGCCGCGAACGCATGACCGGCGAGACGCAGCAACTGTGCGCTAAGGAAGTGCCCGGCGACACCCAGCGAAACCTGCAAGTCAACGCTGACTTTTCGCGGCAAACGTTCAAACACATCCTGGCACCCGTGTGGCTCCTGAGCTACACCTACGGTGCGAAAGATTTTCAGGTACTCATCAACGCGGTCACCGGCAAGATCGACGGCGAATATCCGAAGAGCTGGGTGAAGATCACGCTGGCGGTCATCGCCGTTCTGATCATCGCGATGATTGTTCTCGGCGGTATGGGTGGGCGTCGTCACTGACAGCGCACGCTACGACCTGTTGACGTGATTCCACCTCAGCTCATTGCGCATCCCGCGTTCGCGCCGTTCGCCAACGCACGTGCGATTTGCGTAGAAATCATCGCAGGCATCGCCCTGCCCCCGCCCGATGTTCCCGTCTTCGTCCCGCCGCCATCCCGAGCCGTCAGCGCCATCGACTACGAACGTCGCGTAGTCGAACACAACGAGCTCATCGTTCGTGCCGACAACCTGCACGACGTGATGAACGCGCTGGTCTGGCTCACCTTCCCCAAAACCAAACGCGCCATCAGCGAGGCTCACGTAGCACTCGGCGTCACCGCAGACGGAAAAACCAGACCGCGCCGCCGTGATGTGCTCACCCTATTTGACGAAGCGGGCGCGATTATTCTGAGCCAGCGCGACGACCTGAAAAAGATGCATGAATGCCATCAATGGCGCGAGCTTTTCGTCACTCATCGAAATGAATTCATCAGCGAAACACAGGTTATTCTCTTCGGCCACGGCGCGCTAGAACAACTCGGCAGCAACCGCCATCGCGGGCTCACCGTCAAGGCGCTGTGGCTACCGCTTTCGGCAACATCAACGCTTCAGGATCTGGACCGACAGCTATCTCAAGGCATATCGGCAAGCAAGCTGCTCGCCGAGAACGAACATCGTCTGCCGCTCCCGATTCTCGGTATTCCCGGATGGTTCGGCGAGAACGAAATGGCCACTTGCTATGACGAAACAGAGGTGTTCAGACCATTGCGATCCAGCCACGCACCACATCAAGTGAGGACGGCTTAGTCGCGCTTTCTGGCTCGGTCAAGGATCGGGGATGACGGCACCGGAAAGGCCATTCTGGACGTAGCCATCGCGCGCTATGCTGCGGGCAACGTCTTCAATCAGTAAAAGGTTGACGGCGATGCTGTGTCAAACGTTGTGCCGACTGGCACGGTTGCATCGGACGCCGAGAAAAAAGCGCGCAGCGATTGGTCGGCGGAGCTGTACGGCTCCTATGTCGCCATCGACAACCAGCTCTTGGTTCGTGCCCCGCTGGAACTTATAGCGAAGCCACCGAAAGGGCGCATGTACTTCGACTCTAAGATGACCAACATCGACGACAAAGACCGAGTGGTGCTCGCACCCGTGCTGGCCTACCTGAACGCCAACGCAACCGCAAAAGCCGTCATCTCCGGCTATCACGACCCACGTGGCAAAAAAGAAATGAACGAAGCCCTCGCCAAGGCACGCGCCACGTCGGTACGTGACGTACTCGCCGCAGCGGGCATCGACGACGCACGAATCGATCTGCGCAAACCGCAGGAAACCACCGGTAGCGGCGACAACGGCAAGGGGCGACGGGTAGAGCTTTTGGTGGAGTAGCGTCGCCAAGCGCCACGGCACCATCGCGGTGTCGTGGCGCTCAGTTCGTTGTGGTGAAAGCTCGCTAGCGGTTCAGTCCAATCACGGAGATCGAGTGCTTTGTGTCTTTTGTCCGATTTGAAGGAATCGTCGCGAAACAGCAACTACAAATGTCATAAATTGGGCTAGAGTTAACGCATTGACCTTTGCGAGCGGCCTAACGGATGAGTTCCAGTCTGCGTTTCCTGTGCCTAAGCCTTATGCTTTTCAGCGTCGTAGTTTGCGCACAAACTGCTCCAACCGCCGCGCTCACGGCGACATGCACAGCACCTTGCAACCAGCCCGCCGCGATCAGTCTCACCGCCACGACCACCGTTGCATCCGGTCGCAGCATCAGCAAAGTAGAGTTTTACGACGGCACCACGCTCGTCGGCACTGACACTACTTCGCCGCATTCTGTGAGCCTGATGAGCGTGGCTGGCGGAACGCACAGCTATACCGCCAAAGCCTACGACAACGGCACCCCGCAACTCACCGGCACCAGCGCCGTGCGCGCGATTGTGGTTAATTAGCCGCCCACGGTCTCGCTGGTGGCGGCCTGTTCAACGTCGCAGTGCGTCGCCCCAACTGCGGTGTCACTCACGGCCACACCCTCGGATCCCGATGGCAGTGTCGCCAAGGTCGACTTCTACCGTGGTGCCACGCTGATCAACACCAAAACGGCAGCCCCATGGACGTTTAGCGATATCTCACCGGCGATTGGCACTTACAGCTACACCGCCAGGGCAACTGACAACGCCGCAACGCCACTCGTCACCACCAGCACGGCGCAAGCGATCACGGTCGTTGCCGCAAGCAGCCTGCCAACAGTTGCACTGGTTGCAGCCTGCACCAACCCGGGCAATGCACCCGCTACGGTGACGCTCACGGCAACGACCACGGTAGCGACTGGGCGTGCGGTCAGCAAGGTTGAGTTCTACGATGGTGCCGCTTTGCTCGTGACCGATACCACGTCGCCCTACACCACAACGCGAATGGGCGTGACGGGTGGTGCCCACCCGTTTACCGCCAAGGTTTACGACAACGCGGCGACACCGCTGACCGCGACAAGTACGATCATTTCGATACCCGTCAACACCGCCCCCACAATCACTCTCACCGCGACGTGCGGTGCGTCCCCGTGCGCGGCCCCCGCAGCCGTCACGCTGACCGCGACACCCGCTGACGCCGAAGGTGCCATTAGCAAAGTCGAGTTCTATCGCGGCACTACGCTCATCAATACCAAAACGGCTGCGCCTTGGACGTTCATCGATGGCGCTCGAATTGATGGATCCGGTGTTCCTTACGCGGCACAATGCGTACGACTACATCGCCTCGGACTATTCAACTAACGGCACTCTGGCCAATTATTTCGGCGCTGATCTAAATAGTCGTCCATGCAAAAGCGCCACAAGGCGCGCAGCGTCGACATTGAGCCAAGAAATCTCTCGCCTATAACTCCCAGAAAGCACACAATTTCGATGCGATTTCTGTGAGTTTTATGGGGTGGATTGATGGGTGAGACGCTGGATTTCTTTCAAGGCCGACTCGATTCGATGATTGATTTGGCGCACCCGCTCGCGGTGCTCGGCACTCGATTGCCGTGGGCGCAGATCGAAGCTGATCTCAGAGCGACGCGGCAGCGTCCGTCGCGCGAAGCCACGTTGCAGCAAAGCTTGATGGCTGACCTGTTTGATCTCACCAGTGGGGGTGGTGGCGTCCTCATCGGAGGCGGCGTAAGTCGCGCGGGCCGACCGCCCCTTAATGTGCGGCTCATGGTCTCGCTGTTGTATCTGAAGAACGCGTTTAACTTGAGCGACGAGGCGCTCTGTGAGCGCTGGTCTGAGAACGTGGTGTGGCAGCACTTCAGCGGGATGCACTATTACGAGCCTCGCCCGCCTTGTGACCCGACCCAAATCGGGCGCTTTCGCACGATGATCGGCGAGGCCGGAATGGAGGTGATCCTGAAAGCAACCATTGACACCGCTGTGGCCTGCAAAGCGATCAAGCCCGCCGAGTTCGAGCGCATCATCGTCGACACGACCGTGCAGGAGAAAGCCATTGCCTACCCAGTCGATTCAAGGCTTCTGGAGATCGCGCGCTACAAAGTGGTCAAAGCGGCGAAGGGCTGCGGGATCGCACTGCGCCAGAGCTTTGCCAAGGAGGGCAAGACGCTCAGGCGGAAAGCGGGAGGCTACGCTCATGCGCGCCAGTTCAAGCGCTTGGCACGCGCCATCAAACGCCAGCGCACGATTGTTGGCAAATTAATCCGTGAGGTGCGCGGCAAGCTCGCTGCGGGTCTCATCAATACCAGCGTGAGCCCCTTCACGTTATCCTCACTCAGCACGTTGCTCGAAAGGGCCGATCAGGTTCGCACACAGCAAAGGCACGACAAGAACAAACTCTACGCACTGCACGCCCCCGAAGTCGAATGCATCAGCAAAGGAAAGGCCCGCAACCGCTACGAGTTTGGCGTAAAAGTGAGCCTCGCGGTCACACACAAACAAGGCTTGATCGTAGGGGCCAAACGCTTCACGGGCAACCCGTTTGATGGGCACACGCTGGCCGCTCAAATCGGGCAAGCCAACGGCTTGATCGAGGCAAGCGGCAAAGCCATTACCGAGGCCTACGTGGACTTCGGTCTTCCGGGGCGTGGATGCGGACAATCCGGGTGTGCGGGTGATGCACCGGGGGCGCATCAAATCGATGACGAAGTTGGAGAGACGTCGGCTGCGTCGGCGACAGGCGGTGGAGCCTGTGATCGGGCATGTGAAGCACGACCATCGGATGATTCGCTGTCACCTGATCGGGAGCTTGGGCGACGCGCTGCATGCGATTGCCTGTGCGGCGGGCTACAACATCAGGTGGCTGATGCGAGCGATGCTGCGTTTGGGCCTGAAAGGGCTTTTTGCGCCCTTAAATCTGTGGCTGTGGGGGAGGCTCAACTTGCGCTGGAGCGGCATTGGAGCATTCACGCGTCAGATGATCGATGCCGAAGCTTCGCCTGTGCGTGCGCGTCATTCTCGCGTGGTCGTCTAGGAGGCGATTTGAATTTTGCAGGGACGACTAAATACGTTGGTGGCACCGAATCCGGTGCTATTTTTCCCGGCAAATACACATTTGTTTGGGTTTGCCAGCACTCCGGACATGGCGGGTTTTGGCTGGCGCTGCTGGTCGGTTTTCGCACTGGAGAACTTCCCCTGCTACGACTATGGCCAAACGATGCAGTACAGCTACACCCTGGGCGGGCGCACGCAGGATGCCGTTGCGGTCGCATCGGCGGTGAGCCCTGGATCGTTCACCCGAATGGCTGTGCTTGCGCCGCTTGCAACGGCCACGGCACCTGCCTTTACGCCGTTAATGCGTATCGAACGTCAACGCATGGCGGGCGGGCCTTATGCGGGTGAGACGGTACAGATTTTGGGCCAGCGACACGGGACTGACAGGGTGAAGTGGCCGGACGCCATGCGTGGCGTGAATTCGTGGCACAGCGATGGCTATGTTTGGGCATTGCCGTGGGGTATCACCGGGCCTGAGCCCGGCTTGGCGGTTTCTGATCGATATTGTTTTGTTTCGCCGCCAAGCGCGGTGCAAAGCACTCATCCGATCAGCCTGTTTGCTGGGCGTACGGTGGCAGATGGGGGCGACACTGTGGCACTCGGCGTGACCGGCACTGTATCGTTTCAATCAACCAGAGTGCCCGCGGCGTATGCACCATTTACTTTTCCTACCTCTGACTGCGCGTTTTTTGCGGGTGCGACGCCATTTCTGTATTCTGCGATTGCCACCACCGGCAATGCAAAAATTCTGCAGGGCGGCGTTGGGTTACGCGATGATTTGTCGTCTGCCTATTCGCCGTGGGATGTCTACATCGGAACCAGCGATTTTTCAAACGAGGAATTTGCCGTGCGCGACGCCGCAACGGGAAATGCGGTGGTGGCAAGCAAGTACGCAAAGGTTCCAACGCTAAACACCCACGGCATCAGTGGCGCGATGGTGGCGAATCAGGCACCCACGCCGCTCGTGATCGCGGCTAAATACCGGTAATAAAAGCTCGGGCGTGCCCATTTTTCGGTGGTGGTTGGTCGCGAAACGAGTTGCGGATGAGGCCCGGACATGACAAATAGAACCCGGTAGGCGTTGAGTTCATGTTGACGGCGCGGCGGCAAATAGTTTTTGGCGCAGCAGCTTTGCGGCAAAAGCGCCACTCGACGGGGGCTGACGCCGAGATAATGCGTTTCTCGACTTAGTCCAATATGATTGCTTATGCCCTGCGCAATATGACTTTCCGTAGAAAGTTGCCGTGGCGGAGACGCGTGCCGCGCGACTCGCTATACTGCCTTGCATGAATATTGCAGTAGACCCTGTCGCCATTTTGCGACGTGCGCTTTCGGTGCTTACGACCGAAGCTGCTGCTATTTCGGCTGTGGGCTCGCGCTTGAACGATGCGGCGGGGCAGCCGATGGTCGACGCTGTGCAAATCGTCCTTTCTGCACCAGGTCGGGTCGTCGTGACCGGTATTGGTAAATCTGGCCACGTCGGGCGCAAACTGGCGGCAACGCTCGCTTCCACGGGCACGCCTGCCTTCTTCGTGCATCCCGCTGAGGCGAGCCACGGCGATATGGGCATGATCGCGGCGGACGATGTGGTGATCGCTTTGTCGAACTCAGGCGAAGTGGCAGAGGTCAACGCGCTGTTAACGCCAATCAAGCGCGTCGGCGCCAAGATCATCGCCATCACCGGTAACGAACAATCCACGCTCGCCACCGAGGCTGACGTCACGCTCAACGCGGGCGTTGCGGAAGAAGCCTGTCCGCTTGGCCTCGCGCCGACGGCAAGCACCGCTGCTGCGATGGCGCTGGGCGATGCGCTGGCGATGGCGCTGCTCGAAGCGCGCGGCTTCACGGCGGAAGATTTCGCGCGCTCGCATCCGGGCGGCTCGCTCGGACGTAGGTTGCTCACCCATGTGCGCGACGTCATGCGCACGGGCGAAGCGATCCCGACTGTTCCACTTGCGGCAACGCTGAGTCACGCCCTGTTCGAGATTACCGGCAAGGGCATGGGCATGACCGCCGTGCTCAACGGCGACGGCACGCTGGCAGGCATGTTCACGGACGGCGATTTGCGTCGCTGCCTGCCGAAGGTCAGTGACTTCAACGTCGCAAAGGTTGCCGAATTCATGACCGTCAATCCGATCACGATTGGTCCGGACGAGCTTGCGGTGGAAGCCGTCAGCCTGCTTGAATTGAAGCGCAAGACGCAGTTGCTGGTGGTCAACGCGGGCCGACTGGTCGGCGCGTTACACATGCACGATCTGCTGCGCGCCAAGGTGGTCTGATCATGGCAAAACCAGCGCACCCACTCGCTGTCGCTGATCGCATGCTCGCGGTGCGTGCGCTCGTGTGCGATGTCGACGGCGTATTGACGGATGGCAAATTGCATTACCTCGGTAGCGAGGAATTCAAATCGTTTTCGGTGCTCGACGGATTCGGCATCACGCTCGCCAAACAGGCGGGATGGAAAGTGGCGTTTCTCACGGCTCGAGGCGGCCGCGCAGTCGAGCGCCGTGCCACCGAATTGGGCGTTGACCTCGTAAGTGGCGAGCGCAACAAGGGTGGTGCGTTCAGCAAAATTTGCGCGGACTGGGACGTGCCGATGTCACAGGTCGCCTACATCGGTGACGACTGGCTGGACTTGCCCGCGATGCATCTTGCCGGGCTCGCCGCGACCGTACCGAACGCCGCCGCAGCGGTGCGCCAGCGGGCGCATTGGCTGTCCACGCTGGAGGGCGGCAACGGTGCCGTGCGTGAATTCGTGGAAGCCATTTTGCGCCTACAGGGGCAGCTCGATGAATTGCTAAAACCGTACCTCGTATTGCCGTCGGAACCAACCCGATGAGCACCTTTATCTGGCGACGGCGGCAGGATCGTTTAGCGGCGCTGTTTCCGGTAATCGCCATCGCGCTGTTCGCGTTGCTTACGTTCTGGCTTGACGCGCGGGTGACCGAGAGTGCGCGCGCACAGCAAAAATCGTCGCAGCCCGCGCCCGATCATTTTTTGCAGAATTTCAAGATCGAGCGCACCGCTGCCGACGGGCGCGTTGAAAGTACGATGATCGGTCAACGCGCGACCCATTTTCCCAACAATCAGACCACGGTCGTCGACCAGCCGCGCTACGAAAGCCAGCCCGCAGGCAAGCCAAAAATGGACGTGGTTTCGGCGCGTGCCATTCTCAAGAGCGCCAGCGAAAAGGGGGGCGTCGAGCAAGTCGATTTTTCCGGAAAAGTCGTCGCTCGTCAGGGCGCAAGCCCGGGGCGCGAGGCCGTGACCTACGAGAGCGAACAACTCACCGTCTTTCCAAAAACGCAGCAAGCGCAGACTGAGTCAACCACACGCACCATCAGCGGTGAACGTGTGATGACCACGCAGGGACTGCGCGTGGACGCCGAGAAAAAACAGGGGCAAACCACGCGGGGGATTGAAATTGAGTTGCGTCCAAAAGATACAAGTCAAGTCACCGCGACCAAGGAAAAACCATGAAACATATTGTTGCTCTGGCGATGACAGCGATGCCCGCTTTTTGCCTACTGCTTCCCATGGACTCTGCTGCAGAAAAAGCAGATCGCAAAGAGAAGATTTTGATTAACGCAATCGACGGTGATGCCGACCATGCTAAGGGCTTCTACAAGCTCGAAAAGTCTGTCGTCATCACGCAGGGCACGCTGAAACTCACCGCTGATCGCGGCACGGCGCAGACCACGCCCGACGATAACTACAACGCAGTTTTGAACGGCAAACCAGTGTGCTTTCGCCAGCGCACCGACAACGGCGACTGGGCGCAAGGCGTGTCGGATCGCGTGGATTACGACAGCGGCAAGGGCATCGTTGAGCTGTTCGGCAATGCCGTTTTGTTTATCGGTGAAGACCAGACGGTCGCCAACTACATCATCTACAACACGCAAACCAGCAAGTACGAAGCGCGCGAATCGAAGGCGCGCGCTAGCGAGGGTAAAGGGGTGAGCTTCGTGCTGCAACCGCGCGAAAAGGACGAGTCGGCTGCGGACGAAAAATCCACCGATGGCGCAGCTAAAGCGGTCGTGAAACCCGTTGCAAAAAAACCTGTCGTTAAATCCGCAACTCCACCGAAGCGCAATGAGCCAGCTTTCAGCCGTTGCGCTTAAGAAGCGCTATAAATCGCGCACGGTTGTGCACGATGTGTCCTTGACCGTCGATAGCGGTCAGGTGGTGGGTTTGCTCGGGCCGAACGGCGCGGGAAAGACCACCTGCTTCTACATGATCGTGGGGCTTGTTGCTGCCGACGGCGGCGTGATCAAGCTCGACGATACCGAGCTGACGCATTTGCCGATTCATGAGCGGGCGCGCAAGGGCCTGTCGTACTTGCCGCAGGAAGCCTCGATTTTTCGCAAGCTCACGGCGGGCGAAAACATTCGCGCGATCCTCGAACTGCGCGAAAAAGACGAGAGCGTGATTGAGCGTGAATTGCAGGCCTTACTTGACGATTTGGCGATTGCCCACTTGCGCGACATGCCGTCGGTTGCGCTCTCCGGAGGCGAGCGTCGGCGACTGGAAATTGCGCGCGCGCTGGCATCGCGACCCCGATTCATTTTGCTCGATGAACCGTTCGCGGGCGTCGATCCGATTGCCGTGATCGAGATTCAGCGCATCGTGCGCTTTCTGCGTGAGCGCGGTATCGGCGTGCTCATCACCGATCACAATGTGCGCGAAACACTTGGCATTTGCGACCGCGCGTACATCATCAGCGAAGGCCGCGTATTGGCCGACGGACACCCGGAAGCGATTATTGGTAACGAATCAGTACGCAAGGTTTATCTGGGCGAACATTTCCGCCTATAGCCTGAACCCGAATTGACGTGAAAGCAGGTCTCCAACTCAAGCTCGCGCAGCACCTGACGCTGACGCCGCAACTGCAGCAATCGATCCGGCTGTTGCAGTTGTCCACGCTCGAATTGCAGCAGGAGATTGAGGTGGCGCTCGCGGAGAATCCACTGCTTGAATTGACCGAATCCGATGCACCCGATGATCGCGCGACCGATGACGCGATTGAGGTGCCCGACGCTGTGGACGTGTATGCGTCCTCCGTTGATCGTGAGCACCTGCTGGATGGCAGCGATTCGATGACCGCGTATTCGGCACCGGAGCAGCAGGACGCGCGTGAATACGGGCAAGACGTCGCATCGCTGAACGGGCAAAGCGACATCGCAGATTTCACGCAAACAGCATCGACTGAAAGCACTACAGACAGCATAAGCGGGGACGGCGATTTCGAGGCACCCTCGCTTGATTTCGCCGAATGGGGTAGCTCCGGTGCGGGCAGTTTCGACGATGATGATGAGTCATTCGAATCGCAGCGCGCGAGTCCCCCGAACCTGCGTGAACATCTGCGCGCTCAACTGGTGCTGGTGAAAGAATCCGCAGGCATTCTGCAACTCGTGCATGCGCTGATCGACAGCCTTGACGAGCACGGATTTTTGTCCGTCACGAAGCTTGATATCGATGATTTGCTGGCCAAGGGCGGCAACGACGACGGCATTCCCGATGAAATCTGGGACACAGCACTTGGCATATTGCAAAGTCTCGATCCGGCGGGCGTAGGGGCGTCGGATTTGCGCGAATGTCTGCTGTTGCAACTTAAACATCGCCCAAATAATGGCGACACGAAACTCGCGCGACGAATCGTCAGCGAAGCATTGGAGCATCTGGGCAAACGCGACTACGCACGCATCAAAAAACTGCTTGATATCGACGATATCGACCTGAAAGACGCGCACGCGGTGATCCGCACGCTAACGCCGCGCCCAGGCGCGCCCTTTGCGGACATTTCCGCGAGTCTTATGGTGCCGGACGTAATTGTGCGCCGCAGCAAGCGTAAGTGGATCGTGGAACTCAACTCCGTGGCGGTGCCCCGGCTCTCGGTGAACAACGTCTACGCCGATATGCTGCACCGCCAGAAAGAGGGGCGTTCCACTCCCCTGTCAACCCAGTTGCAGGAAGCGCGCTGGTTGGTTAAGAATGTGGCGCAACGCTTCGATACGATTCTTCGGGTATCCTCTGAAATAGTGGAAAGACAACAAGCCTTTTTTGATCACGGAGAAGTCGCAATGCGGCCGCTCGTGCTTCGTGAAGTCGCTGACGCGCTGGGCCTGCATGAGTCAACCGTGTCCCGTGTCACCACCCAAAAATACTTAAGCTGCATGCGCGGCTCGTTCGAACTCAAATACTTTTTCGGCAGCCACGTGGCCACCGATGCGGGCGGCGCTGCGTCATCCACCGCAATTCGCGCCATGATCAAAACTTTAATTTCCGAGGAGGACACTCACGAGCCGCTGACCGATAGTCGCATCGCGGAGCTACTGGGCGACCAGGGCATCATCGTTGCACGAAGGACCGTGGCGAAATACCGGGAACTGCAGAACATAGCCCCGGTCAACTTAAGACGGCGCAGTTAATTTGCTGAATGTCGGCAAAGACGCGGTGCCTGTTTTCATCATTCGTTCGATCTGTTTTTTCCGAGAGGTACATTCATGAATTTGCACATCACTGGCCATCATGTAGCTGTCACCGAAGCACTGCGCGCTTACGTCATTTCAAAAATTGATCGTATCAAGCGTCACTTTGACCATGTGATAGACGTCAATGTCGTGATGTCGGTGGAAAAACTCAGACAAAAAGTCGAAGCGAACATCCATGTCAGCGGCAAAGAAATTCATGCTGCGTGTGAGGGCGAAAACCTCTACGCCGCGATTGACGAGCTGGCAGATCGCCTGGATCGACAGGTCGTGCGTCACAAGGAGAAACTTC
Organism: Burkholderiales bacterium; assembly: GCA_043757535.1. Lineage (GTDB taxonomy): Bacteria > Pseudomonadota > Gammaproteobacteria > Burkholderiales > Casimicrobiaceae > Casimicrobium. Next base: position 6,494 of record JAYVPF010000027.1, on the reverse strand, counting down.
AGATTAGCCGCGACGCAGGTTACGAGCGTAAACGCACTGACGTGAGCGAGCTAGAGGCGCGTTAAGCGCGGACCTGCACGAAGTGCGTCAAGCCCATTTGAGCTTTGACGCACTGCACTAGAATCGTACGCTGAGTCCGCATTTTCTTTGCGGACGGATTCGGACAAAATCTAACGGATTCTCGCCACCTGTGAGTCGCCTCGCTAATCTCTTACCCGCCGCCAATGTGCTGCTTGATTTGGACGTCAACAATAAGCGGCGTTTGTTCGAATTAATCGCGCTCGAATCCGAGTTGCGCTATGACTTGAGTCCCACCACCACCGTCGATAGCCTGCTCGCTCGCGAGCGTTTGGGGTCAACGGGATTGGGTCAAGGCATCGCCATCCCGCATGGTCGTATTCGTGGTCTCGATCACTCCATCGGCTATTTCGCTCGCCCGAAAAAACCTATCATTTTTGAAGCGCCAGACGGGCAACCGGTCCGCGATATTTTTGTCTTGCTGGTGCCGGAAGCCGCAACCGATGAGCATCTGCAAATTCTGTCGGAACTGGCGCAGCGTTTTTCAAATCGAGCCTTCCGTGATGAGTTGGCTGCGGCCACGGATCCCGCTGTGATTCACGCGCTGTTCAGCGCACCGCACGCTTAGATGACCGCCATGCGTACGGTCGAAATCTCCCGCCTGTTTGCCGAGAATCAGGAGCGGCTGGAAATTCAATGGGTCGGCGGACGCGACGGCGGGGAGCGCACGCTCTCGCGCGACACCAACGCGCAGGCCCATGTCGGCTTGGTAGGGCACATGAATTTCATCCACCCGTTTCGGGTGCAGTTGATTGGTCCGGCCGAAATCGCATACTTTTCTACGCTTGCGCTGACCGAGCAGGCGAGCCTCTTCGCGCGCCTTCTGGTCGATGAACTCGGCGCGATTTTTGTCTGCGGTGTCGGTACACCGCCTGACTACATGATCGAGCAGTGCGACAAGGCCCATGTACCGCTGATGCAGAGCCCGTTCCCGAGCCCGCACGTGGTCGACGTGATGCGCCTGTACCTGTCGCGCATGCTGGCCGCCAACGCGACGCTGCACGGTGTGTTTCTCGATGTGCTCGAAATGGGCGTGCTCATTACCGGGGCCTCCTCAATCGGCAAGAGTGAACTCGCGCTGGAGCTCATCAGTCGGGGTCATGGGCTCATCGCGGACGACATCGTTGAGGTATACAAAATTTCTCCTGAACAGATCGAAGGGCGTTGCCCGGAAGTGCTCAAAGACTTTCTCGAAGTGCGTGGCATTGGTATCCTGAATGTACGCACGACTTTCGGTGAAACGGCTGTGCGCCCGCGCAAATCGCTCAAGCTGATCGTGCATCTCGAAGATCACACCGATGAGCAGTTCAAGCGGCTTGACCGCATGAGTGTGAACGCAACGTATCAGGAAATCCTCGGCGTAAAAATTCGCAAGATGATCATTCCGGTCGCGGCGGGCCGCAACCTCGCTGTGCTGGTTGAAACGGCGGTGCGCAACTTTGTGCTGAATCTGCGCGGCATAGATTCCACACGCGAATTTATCGAACGGCAAGCGAAGTTGATGGAGGAGGGTTAGCCCTCCGGCGATCGCAGTGTCTTTGCAAATCATCTTGGTCCTCGGCGTTTCCGGTGCCGGGAAAAACGTCGCGCTCGGTGCGCTGGAAGACATCGGTTTTGCCATCGTCAACAACCTGCCCGCCGCGCTCCTGTTCGACACCGTCGAGGCGATGCTCGCGACTCATTCGCAGTCGCTCGGTATCAGCATCAATGCCCATTCGCCTGATTTCGTCACCGCCTTCAATGCAAGCGTCGAAGCCATCGCGCTTGCTTATCCCGAGATACCGCTGCGCGTGATCCGCATCGACGCCAGCGAATCCACGCTGCTGCGTCGCTTTGCCGAAACACGGCGCAGACATCCATTTGCCAGCGACACCAGCACGCTGCATGATGCGATTGCAGAGGAACGCGGCCACCTGTTGCAGGTTGCAGCGACTGCCTACGACATTGACACCAGCGCCACCAGTACGCATTTGTTGCGGCAACGAGTAAGGCGGTTTGCCGCTGCAATGGATATGCAGACTGATTTGCCACTCGTCGAAATTTCGTCGTTTGCCTACCGCCAGGGCATCCCGCCGGATGCTGATCTCGTGTTCGACGCGCGCATCCTGCCCAACCCGTTTTACGAGCCCGGACTGGCTACGCTCACGGGCCGCGACGAACCGGTGATTGAGTACCTGCGCGCACAACCGGAAACGCAGTCACTGGTCACCGCAATTTCCGATTACGTTCGCGCATCGATGCCCGGTTTCGCCACTGACAATCGTGCGCGCATTCACATTGCCATCGGTTGTACGGGCGGCAAACATCGATCCGTCTACGTGGCCGATGCGTTGAAGGACGCTCTGACGGATGTTGCGCGCGTGTTGCGACATGATCGTGAGCATCCGCTCGCAGAGTAACTGCTAAATCTCGCGTCGTTTCTCACTCTATGTTGTCATTCCCCGGTCGAAAATCGGCCAACACCTTACCCGACACGCTCCCGTTATTCCCGCTCGGAGCCACGCTGTTCCCCGGAGGTCGGCTCGCTCTCAAAGTGTTCGAACAGCGCTATCTTGAACTTGCCAAAGCGCGTATCGCCGATGGTCAATTGTTTGGCGTCGTGACGCTCACAAGCGGTGGTGAAGTCGGCGCCGAACAGACGTTTGCGAAGGTCGGCACGGCGGTGCGGGTAGCCTCGTTCGATATGCCACAAGCAGGCATTTTTCAGCTTGATATCGTCGGCGAGGATCGCTTTGAAATACTCAGCTCAGCAATTGGCAGAACAGGATTGCACCAAGCTGTCGTGCGTTGGATTCCATCCGAACCGCAGGTGAAATTGCCCGCGACGTACGCCGAGCTGCGTGAACTGTTGTCGCAAATCATCAATCGTGCGGGCAAGGATAATTTCGCGGAGCCGTTCGAGCTCGAAGACTCCACTTGGGTCGGCTCACGCCTCGTTGAAATCCTGCAACTGCCGCCCGCGATCAAGCAAAGTCTGCTTGAAATTAGCGACGCCGGACTACGCCTGAAAACGATCTATCAACTGATTAATCAGGTCGGCAATGGCGGTTCTGGTCAGCCACCCGGCAAGCCTTCGTAAAATCAACGCATTCGTCAATTCACACAGCTGCGCAAACTACGCACTGAAAACTTATGGCCGGTCACAGTCAGTGGGCAAACATCCAGCACCGCAAGGGGCGACAAGACGCCAAAAAAGGCAAGGTTGCCACGCGTCTCATCAAGGAAATCACCGTTGCCGCCAAGATGGGCGGTAGCAGTTTTGAGGGCAACCCGCGACTGCGCTTAGCTGTCGATAAGGCCTACGACAATAACCTCACTAAAGAGACCGTTGAGCGCGCCGTCAAGCGCGGTGCCGGTGAGCTTGAGGGTGTTGACTACAAGGAAATTCGCTATGAAGGTTACGGCATCAACGGGGCCGCCGTCATTGTCGACTGCCTGACCGACAACACCCAGCGCTCGGTCGCCGAAGTGCGCCACGCCTTCAACAAAAACGGCGGCAACCTCGGCACTGATGGCTCCGTCGCTTTCTTGTTCAAACATTGCGGCTCGCTGCTTTTCGCGCCAGGCGTCGATGAAGACAAACTCATGGAAGCCGCGCTGGAGGCGGGTGCAGACGACATCGTCAACAACGACGACGGCTCGGTCGAGGTCATCACCGGCCCGTACGATTTTGTTAACGTGAAAGAAGCGCTGGCAAAAGTTGGCTTCAAATCGGACGCTGGCGAAGTCAGCATGAAGCCTCAGAATCCGGTGGTCTTTTCGGGCGACGACGCAGTGCGGATGCAAAAACTGCTCGACGCGTTTGATGCAGTGGATGATGTTCAGGATGTCTATACGTCAGCGGTAATCGAGGAATGATCTAGTCCCCTCTCCCCTCGTGGGAGAGGGTTAGGGAGAGGGGGCGGTGGATTTAAGACCACCGTCAAATGACCCCATCACACCAAATAGTTAAGGCAAAAAATGGGCTGGTTTTCCAAAAGCAACGACGGATTTTTTCTCTCCACCACCACGCCGCCGGGCATCGAGTTGAGCCAGTACCTCGGCGTCGTCAACGGTGAGGCCATCATCGGTGCCAACATCTTTCGCGACATGTTCTCCTCGGTGCGTGACATCGTCGGCGGACGCGCTGGCGGGTACGAGCGGGCGCTCTCGGGTGCGCGCGACGCGGCCCTTGCTGACATGATCGAAATTGCCAAAGAGCGCGGTGCAACCGGCGTCATTGGTCTTGATTTTGACTATGAAGTGCTCGGCGAAACCAACGGCATGATGATGGTTGCCGTGAGCGGCACGGCCGTGAAAATGTGATGGCATCTGTAGGAGCGGCTCTGCCGCGACCCGATTGACAAGATCCTTGGGTCGCGGCAGAGCCGCTCCTACAACAGCCAGAACTAGATGACTGCACCACCCCGCTACATTTTAGGCATCGACCCCGGCCTGCGCAGCACCGGCTTCGGCCTCATCGAACAAACCGGCAACCAGCTCGCCTACGTCGCCAGCGGCTGCATCAAAACCGACGACAAAGGCACGCTTCCCGAGCGCCTGAAAACCATCGCCGAAGACGTGCAAAGCATCATCAAACAGCACAAGCCCGATGATGTCGTCGTCGAAAAAGTCTTCGTCAACGTCAACCCGCAATCCACACTGTTGCTCGGTCAGGCGCGCGGCGCTGCGATCACCGCCGCCGTGCTGCTGAACACACCCGTACACGAATACACCGCCCTGCAAGTCAAGCAGGCCGTTGTCGGGCATGGCAAGGCCGCGAAAGAGCAGGTGCAGGAAATGGTCAAGCGGTTGCTTAAACTCGACACCACGCCGCAAGCCGACGCCGCTGACGCGCTCGCCACCGCCATCACCCACGCCCACGCGCGACAGGGCTTCGGCGCGTTAGGCGTCGAGCTGCTCGCGAAGCGTAAAGTACGGCAACGCGGCGGACGAATGATGTGATCAGCTTTTTAGTGAAATGACCTTTGCATTAAGGCTATAACCTGTTTTTGCAATAAGTCGACAAATGGAGTTTTGCGCTCTCAGCCCCAATTCAGTGGTCGTTACAGAAAAAAGCTACCTCCTAATTTTTAGTAAAGAATTCCCCCATGATCGGACGCTTAATCGGAACTTTAGCTGCCAAACAGCCTCCCCAAATCGTCATCGACGTGAACGGAGTTGGCTACGAAGTTGACGTGCCAATGAGCACGTTCTACGCGCTGCCCGCCACCGGCGAGCGCGTGCAACTCATGACGCATTACGTCGTGAGGGAGGATGCGCATCTGCTGTTCGGATTCGCCACCCAGGATGAGCGCGCCGCATTCCGTCAACTCATTAAGGTCAACGGCATCGGCCCCAAAGTCGCACTCGCAGTGCTCTCAGGGTTGTCCGTCACCGAGTTGAATCTTGCGGTGCGAATGCAGGACGTAAAGCGCCTCACCCGCGTTCCCGGCATCGGCCCCAAAACCGCCGAACGCCTGCTGCTAGAACTCAAAGGAAAAACGGTTTCCGGCACCGATGCACCGGGCGCGCTGCCCGTACCGCCAAGTCCGGCGGATGATGTGGTCAATGCGTTGCTGGCGCTGGGCTACAGCGAGAAAGAAGCCGCAGCGGCCTGTAAAGATTTGCCCGCAGATCAGGCGTTGAATGATTCGATTCGGCAGGCGTTGAAATTGCTCTCGAAAGCGAAGTAAGCGTGTTCAGTCCGCTCTAAGCAGCCTGCGCGCGAGCAATGACTGCATGTCTTTGCGCGTGTCGCACACGATGTGGAGGTAGAGCGTCTGCCCGCGCACTTCGTAAATGACCCGGTTCATGCCCGCGATAACTTGCCGGTATTGAGTGACATTCAAGCTCGCCAACTCGTCCGGGACGTGGCCTTCAAGCGGAAATTTTTTCAGCCGAGCGACCGCGTCTTTGATTTTCTTGTCGGAGGTCCGCCACGCGGTCTTGCCGAAATTCTTAAGGACGTAATTCTTTAACTCCAGCAAATCTCGCTCTGCCGAAGTCAGGAAAACGACGTTCATGGCGCAACTCCTCAGGTCTTGCGCTAAGCCTTATCCAATGCGGCAAATACGGCGTCAGCGGGTCGGAAGCGCCCCTGCTCAATCTCACGGTTTCCCAAAGCAAGAATCTTCAGCAGCGCGAGCGTTTGCTCTTGCTCCTCATACGACTTGACATCCATGACGACCAACTTTGCTTCGCCGTTTTGCGTGATCAGCATCGGCTCACGGTTCTCGGTGATGGAGTCGATGATCTCGGCCGCATGGCTTTTGAGATAGCTGATGGGTTTGACTTGGGTGGAAAATCGCATGGGTGGCCTTGCTTGAATTGCTCGCGTAGAGACCGATTATGGTTTTAATTTGGTCTGAACGCAAATCGCACCACAGTCGTCACTCCCGCGAAGGAGGGAATCCAGCTCATAACCCACGCGAAGC
>JAYVPF010000026.1:0-10278 GCA_043757535.1 Burkholderiales bacterium | reverse complement strand
TTGGCAAATGAGCTCACGTACCAGGGCGTACGCTCTGGTTGCTGCGCTCCGGGCTCCTAGCACTGCATCCCCAAAAAACGAATTATTAGAGGTGCCCTTAAGATCGGCATATCAAGCCCGTCCCTGGGCAATGCGAAACCGGCATCACGTAGTTCGCTGGCTCAGGAATAAACTACGGCTTACAGCGCCTCCTCTGTTGAGCCGCGCGGCAACCGATTTTGAGGATATTCCCTATGAAACGTACTCTCCTTCCCGCGCTGCTGGCCGCAGCCGGTTTATTGCTCGCCACCACCGCCTCCGCGCAAAGCTTTTTCCGTATCAATACGGGCGGCGTTGCTGGCACCTATTACCCGATCGGCGGTTTGATCGCCAATGCGATTTCGCAACCAACCGTGCCCGGTCTCGTCGCCTCGGCGGTCGCCTCGAACGGCTCAGTCGCCAACGTCAACGCCATTGTCGGCGGTGGCGCGGAATCCGGCTTCTCGCAAGCCGATGTCGCCTACTGGGCCTACACGGGTACCGGCACCTTCGAGGGCAAGCCAAAAGTCACCGACCTGCGCCTGATCGCGAACCTGTATCCCGAGAGCTTTCACCTCGTGGCGCGCAAGGGCGCGAACATCAAAACCATCGCTGATCTCAGAGGCAAGCGCGTCTCGCTCGACGAGCCCGGCTCAGGCACATTAGTGAATGCGCGCGCGATTCTCGCGGCGTATGGCGTGACTGAGAAAGACATCAAACCCGAGTTTCTGAAGCCGAACGCGGCTGGCGAGAAATTAAAAGACAATTCGCTCGACGCGTTCTTTTTCGTCGGTGGTTATCCGGCGGGCGCGATTGCCGAGCTGGCCGCGACCGGTGGCATTGACATCATCGCGATCACTGGAGCGGAAGCGGAAAAGCTCTCGAAGCAGTTTGGCTTCTATGCGGCGGACACCATCCCGGCGGAGACCTACAAGGGTGTTGCCGCCGTGAAGACGCTGGCGGTCGGCGCGCAGTGGGTGACCAGTGCCAAGCAGGACGCGACGCTCGTCTACAACATCACCAAAGCGCTGTGGAACGACAATACCCGTAAGGCGCTTGATGCCGGACACGCCAAAGGCAAGTCCATCGTGCGTGCGGGCGCTATCGCCGGTGCCGGTATTCCGCTGCACGCGGGGGCAGAGAAGTTTTACAAGGAAGCTGGATTGCTGAAGTAGTCATTCTGTCTGCGTTGATCTCCTCGAAAAGGCTGGCTTCACCAGCCTTTTTTGTTTTGTAGAAGCGGCTATGCAGCGACCCGCGTCGGACTCGAGCTAGCGTCGCGGCAGAGCCGCTCCTACAAGTACATCGAAAGCCACCATGACCTCACTCACCATCGACGACAAAGCCGTTGCCGAACTGGAAACCAAGTACGACAGCGAGATGCGCTTTCGCCCGATGGCGAACGTTGCGCTGACCACCGTCACGTTTCTACTGATCACGCTCTCAGCATTTCACTACTACACGGCGGGCTTCGGACTGTTGCGTGAAGCAACCCATCGCGGCGTGCATCTCGCGTTCGTGCTCGGACTGATTTTTCTGGTCTTCGCTTTCAACAAGAAGGAAGGCGTTCAACGCCAGTCGAGCTGGCATCACCCGTTGGGACTACCGCTCTATGACTGGCTGTTTGCACTGGCGGCGATTGTCTCTGCGCTCTATATCCCGTACGTGTTTGACGATCTTGCGTTCCGCATCGGCAATCCGGATCCGATGGATGTCGTCATGGGCACGATCCTGATCGCGCTGCTACTCGAAGCAACGCGGCGTTCGATGGGTTGGCCGTTGCCCATCATAGCGATGTCGTTCATGGCCTATGCAATGTTCGGGCAGTCTTTTCCGGGTTTGCTGCAACACGCAGGTGCAACCTGGTCACAGGTGGTGAATCATCAGTATCTGACGAGTCAGGGTGTCTATGGCATCGCGGTCGGCGTGGTGGCGACCTACGTGTTTCACTTCGTGCTGTTCGGCGTGTTGGCAACACGAATCGGTCTGGGGCAACTGTTTCTCGATGTCGCGTCCTCAGTCGCGGGCAAATACGCAGGCGGGCCCGCTAAGGTGAGCGTGTTTGGCTCGGCGATGTTCGGCATGTTGTCCGGTTCGTCGGTGGCGAACGCCGTGACCGTCGGTTCGCTCACCATTCCGGCGATGATTCGCGTCGGCTATCCGCGCCATTTCGCGGGCGCGGTGGAAGCCGCTGCCTCGACCGGCGGACAGATCACGCCACCGATCATGGGCGCTGCGGCGTTCCTGATGATCGAGTTTCTGGCGCTGCCGTATTCAACCATCGTGCTTGCGGCCATTGTGCCTGCCTTTATGCATTTTTTCGGTGTGTTCTGGCAGGTGCATTTCGAGGCAAAGCGCACCGGGTTACGCGGCTTGACTGCTGACGAATTACCCAGCGTGAAAGAAAGTTTCCGCAAGCGCTGGCCGACGCTGATTCCGCTGGTGTTGCTGGTCGGCACCTTGATGAGCGGCTTCACGCCGTACGTGTCGGCGTTTGCCGGGATCACGAGCTGCATCATCGTCGGCATGACGACGAGCGAGAAGCGCAATAGCGCGAAAGGCCTCGCCATCATGCTCGCCCTACATGGGGTGCTTGCGCTGGTGATTTCGGGCGAACTGGAAAGCTACGGCGTGGTGCTGTTCGCTGTCGCTGCGGTCGCGCTCGTCGCCGCGATCAAGACGCTCAAATTGCCCGCACGCTTCACCCGCGCCGAGTTGATCGACGCCTTCGCCACTGGGGCCAAATATGCGCTCGCGGTCGGTGCAGCGGCAGGCACCGTAGGCCTCGTCATCGGCGTAGTCACGATGACCGGCGTCGGCTTCAAAGTAAGCTACATCGTAAACGCCGCCGCCGGATCGATGGCGGATTTTTTATTCACGGTCCTGCCTGCGTGGCTGATCGGCAAACAGGCATTGATGCTGCTGTGCGCCCTGTTCATGACGGGCTTCGTGTGCATCCTTATGGGCTGTGGCATCCCGACGACGGCCAACTACATCATCATGGTCACCGTCGCCGCGCCAGCACTCGTGCAAATGGGCGTGGAGCCCATCGTCGCGCACTTCTTCGTGTTTTATTACGGCGTATTGGCGGACATCACGCCGCCTGTCGCGCTCGCGGCATACGCAGCCGCAGGCATGGCGAACTCCGACCCGTTCAAGACCGGCAACACGGCGTTCCGGCTTGGCCTCGGCAAAGCGCTGGTTCCGTTCGTATTTGCCTTCTCGCCTGCACTGCTTCTGGTGACGAAAGGCTTCACCTGGAGCGCATTCGCGGTCGTATTTACGGCCTGCATTTGCAGCATTTTGCTACTGGCGGCGGCACTTTCCCGCTACTTGCTGGTCGAAATGAAAGGGTGGGAGCGGGCGCTTGCCTTCGCCGGGGCATTAACCATGATCGCACCGGGGCTCTCTATGTTGGCACTGGGGCTCGCGGTGGTTGCGCCGATGTTGATTTCGCAGGCGATACGCTTTCGAGCTTCATAGCGGTTGTCCACGCTATCGGCGTCTAAGGCGTTAGCAAGTAGGGTGGGCACCCCGTGCCCACGTTCGTTGCCGGGGAGACCCTCGGTGGGCACGGGCCGCCCGCCCTACGACTACCGCTACCGCTACCGCCACGGCTCGACGTAAGTCACGCGTTTGTCCTACAGTCATCGACCGCATGAAACTCCAGAATTAACCATGCACAATCCAAACTTCCCCCGCCTCCGCACATCGAATTCGCGTCTGTCCGGACGCCTGATCGCCGCCCTTCTGAGCGCAAATTTGCTCTTGATTGGCGCAGCCCACGGCAGCTCCGGGATTATCCCGTCAACGAACGGAAAATATCCGGTCGGCTGTAGCAATGTCGAGCAGGATTTCAGTCGCATGCCTGTGGGTGCTGCGGCATCTGATTATTGGGAAGGCAATCCGCTGTCCGACGGCTCGCACTACGTTACCGAGTTGCTGGTAAGCCCGGCTAATGCGTTGACCTACGCGGTGACCGTGCCGAAGACGAGCGAGATTGACGTCTTCGAAAAGCAGGGCGGAAAGCTTCTGCAATACGCGGCGATCACCTGCTATCCCACCACCGCGACCAACACGCGAGCTGACTATATCTTGCCGTCTGGCGTAAAGGTATCGAAGATGCAGCGCGGTGCAGAAACGCCGCTGATTGCCACCAACCCGGAGGTGAGCGATGGCAAGTGGCCACTGATGGTAATGAGCCATGGCCTTGCCGGGTCTCCCCTCGGCGATGATTACGTTCAGGTCATGGCGCGGCTGGCCGCTGAAGGCTACGTTGTGTTCGCGCCGTTTCATGCCGACGCGCGCTATTCGCGCATCAAGCTTGAAAACGTCAGCGACTACTTTTATGTGTTGTCCAAATACGCTGAAATCGCTGAGATGCAGGCGATTCGTCCGCTCGGTTTGAAGCAGGGACTGGATTTCATTTTGACTAAGTCTGAGTACGCCAGCCGCGTTGATGCGGATCGCATCGTCGGCTTCGGAGCGTCCCTCGGCGGCATGGCGATGATGCTGGCGCAGGGCGCGAAAATGACCACCAGTTTTGGCGGGGCCGAGCGCGTGATCGTTCGCGACAATCGCTACAAAGCGGTGGTCGGGTACGTGCCGTTTTCGGGCTATAGTTTTCAGCCGGCGTTTGGCGATAGCAATGGCGGCGTGCGTAGCGTGCGCGTGCCGTACCTGGGCATCGGGGGCACCGCCGACATCGTGGCCCCCATCGCCCGCACTGCGCAGATGATCGAGGCGTTGAGCGGGTCGAAATATTTCGTCACCATCGAGGGCATGCCACACGGTTTTCGCGTTCAGGATGCGGCCGAGGTGTTCGGGTGGACCTTCATGTTCTTCAATGCGCATTTATCGCGTGATCAGGCCGATCGCGTCGCGTTCAACGCGATCACCAGCGTGCCCGGCGGCGCGGATGATCGGGTAACGATCAGAAAGACTCTGGGCTGGGGTTCGCGTGATGAACTCGAAGTGGTGGAGTTTTATTCGGCTGGCGCAAAAAAATATTTCATGACCGGGCGACCTGCTGAAATCGCGACACTTGACGCGTTTCCCGCGCTCTGGGCACGCACCGGGCTGCGCATGGCAACGCATCAAACCGACGCGCCGGTTGGCGTTCCTGTGTGCCGCTTTTGGGCCAATGACGGTGCGAGCATAAACACCCATTTCTACAGTACCCTACCGAGTGATTGCGCGCTTTTGAAAGCGCAGCCCTGGGCGCGGGATGAAGGCATTGCGATGCGTGCGCAGGATCTGATCGCTGCGAGCACCTGTCCCGCAGATACGTTTAGAGTGATGCGCCTGTTCAATCAAACCACCATCAATCATCGCTACCTGACTGAGAGCCAATTGGCACGCATGCCGTTGCCAACGGGATGGAAAGTGGACGGCGCGGTTTATTGCGCGGCAAAATATGAGGATTAATCACCATTGCGCGGAGCACGTATCACCATGAGTTCATCAGCAAAACGAATTGCATTTACGGTATTGCTTTCTGTGGGATTGACCGCCATCGCGACGGCGCAAACCGCATTTCGCTGCGACAATAACGGGCAAACGGTTTACAGCGACACGCCCTGTCCTGCGGGTAAAGCAGTCGTCGGAACGCAAGAGACCGCTGCGCAAAAGGCAGCAGGCAAGGAGGCAAACGCCCAGATGCGCAAAGACAACGCTGATCTCAACAAGCGCCTGTCGGATCGCGAAAAGCTTGAGGCGCAGGAGCGTGCTGCCGCCCGTAAAGCCGCTGGCAAACCCGTCGCAGCATCCGCTAAAGGCGGCGGAAAAGGCAAGCTCGCGAAAGCGCTGACCGCGAAAAAACCGAAGATTGCCAAGCAAGCACGCGACAACAAAAAATCGAAGCTTGACACCACGGTTTCTGCGGCGAAATAGCGGGACTGATTTTATCGAAACCAGCGCGACCATGAAGATTCATTCCGCATCCACTGCTTGGCATTCCGGCATGGCGACTATCGCTGCGGGCGCGCTGTTTGCTCTTCTTCTTCCTTTGCTCGCTGGCTGCGCCACGGCCCCACGACCGCGCAGTGTGGACTACCCAGCGCCGCCACCGAGCGCTGGCAAACCATTCCCCTCGCCCGCACCCTTTGTAGCGCAACAGCAGGACTGGCGTGCCGCAGGCGCCGGGCTCGACGCCACGTACGAGCGGAGCGCGCTGCTTAACTCAACTTTCTACAGCAACCCGGATGTGCTGTTGAAACAGGTCGAACGCTCCGGCTCAATGGGCGTTAATCGCGGCTGGGAAGCGAGCGCATCGAAGGGCGACTGGTATATCGAAGAGCAACGCTTCGCCGACACGGTGATCGGCGCGGGCGTCAATCGCAATCGCGACGACCTGATCGACGCCGGTCTGCGCGCGATTGAATGGGGTTTCGCCCGACAAACCGCCGACGGCAGCTTTCCGTGCAAGGACAACTACCTGAGCAGCAGCTACTTCGTTGCTGCGACTGCGCACGCGCTATGGTTGCTGGAGTCGACAGGTCACGGGCAACCGTTTGCGTCGCGCATTCAGGCGATTCGCCCGCGTTTGCACAACGCTGCGACTTGGCTAGCGGTTGCCCGCAACACGCCAGCAATCAGCGCCAAGCTTGATGCTTATAGCTCCCGTTTTTTTGTGACCGGATACGCGCTCGCCGCGACCGCTCGGCTCACCGGGGACACCGCGCTCGCGAGCGCTGGCGAAGAGACGATTCGTCGCGGCATCGCGCGGCAACATGCGAGCGGCTATTTCTATGAACTCGGCGGATTTGACGCCAGTTTTCAGGCGGAGGCGCTGGTGTATCTGCTGCGCTATTTTGATCACGCCGCCACGGCCGACATGCGCCGCACGAGCGAAGCAACGATTCGACTGGCGCTCGACTGGCTGGCGACGCGCGTCTCACCACGCGGCATCGTGCAAACGACGGGCAACACGAGGAGCGGCGCAGGCCAGGAACACGACCGCACAGGTCAGCCCCGACGCAGCAGTGGTGTGGCGGTGTCGCGTGCCTTCGGACTCGGACGAACGGTGCTCGACGCGAGCAAATATGAGGGGCTAGCGAAGTCGGTTGCGGCCGCGCGCCAGCCCGCTTGACCAGGCGAAATTTTGTTATAGCTTTTCGCTGCAATGGCGTTCTCATCGGGGCCGATTGCGGTTTTAGAAGATTCTCGACTTTTGACTAATATTAGCGCTAGCCCCCGTGAAATAAGGATTTCACGAAAAAGCTATGGCATGATCGGATAGGGAATTCGACCTCGCTTTTCGCCGTTTGACGCACGCTGAAGCACAGCCATTTCCACGCCCACATATTGCACTTCGGGCACCGCCTTGATAAGCGCGTGCCAACGGGCAATCTGCAGGCGATTGGCTACGCAGCCGTGGACGAAAACGAAGCGTCTCTGCACGGTCAGCCACACCGCTGATCGCTCAAGTTGAGGATCACTCTGCAGCGCTTTGGTAACCGCGACCGCTGCCGCTTTGGCGATGCGCTGATCGTAGCGATACGCGTTCGGCTCCGTGCAAGTCCCCGCCATGAAGCACGAAGTGCCACGCTCGATGCGCGGATGCGCCTCCATCTGCGCTTCACGCTCGGTCATGAACGGGCCGCGCGGTTGCGGGCACGCGGCTATCGCGTGGGTCACTTGAACGAAGGGATCGTTGTAGTGATTTTTGAGTGTTTCGGCGTGCAAAGGCGTCGTTGCGAAACTGAGGCTTAGCGCAACCATGAGTGTAGGAGCGGTATGCCGCAATCGGAGCAAAGCAGTTGCTATGTGTGAAGGCACGGGAAACTCGAGCGATGGTCGCGGCAAGCCGCTCCTACAAAATCTTCACCACCGTTCGCCCCGTCACCGCAGCCTTCACGTAAGCATCAAACACCGACGGCAATTCGGCAAACGGCACCGTGCGGCAATGTGAAGCCAGCTTCTCGCATTTCCACTCATTCGCGAGCTTCGCCCAGAGCTGACGCCGCAGCGACATCGGGCAATTCACGCTGTCAATGCCAAGCAACGAAACGCCACGCAAAATGAACGGCATCACCGTTGTTTTCACTTCCCAACCCTGAGCAAGGCCAATCGAGGCAATGGTGCCACCGACCTTCATCACGCGGGTCAGCCACGACAATTGCTCGCCACCCAGATTGTCCACAGCTCCCGCGTAAGTCTCCGCACCCAGCGGCTTCTCCGTCATCTCAAACTGCCCACGAATCAATACGTTTTTTGCGCCGATGGACTGGAGCAAATCAGCGTCTTTTTCTTTGCCTGTGACGGCCACCACGTCGTAACCCAGCTTCGCCAAAATCTCAATGGCGACCATGCCAACGCCACCCGTCGCGCCGTTCACCAGCACCGGCCCCATCGCGGGATGCAGGCCATCGTGCTGCATGCGATGCACCGCCTGCGCCGCCGTGAAGCCCGCCGTGCCGTAAGTCATCGCATCGAAAGTCGTCATGTTTTGTGGAATCGGGACAAGCCATGAAGCAGGCATCCGCGCCTTCTGTGCATAGCCACCATGATGCGCCACACCGACGTCGTACGAATGCGCAATCACCTTGTCGCCCGGCGTAAACGCCGCGTCTGACGAAGCCTCAACCGTGCCCGCCAGATCAATGCCACCAATGCACGGAAAGCGCCGAATAATCCGCCCCGCTCCGGTCGCCGAAAGTGCGTCTTTGTAATTCACCGTCGAGTAATCAACGTTGATCAACACCTCGCCCGCGTCCAGCTGATCGACCGCAAAATCAACGAGTTCAGTCTTCGATGTTTTGCCTTCTTGCGACGTGAGATAGGCTTTGAATGTGCTCATGCGATGTTCCTTGATCCTGCGTAATAAGTTGACGTTTACGTCAATTATGGCGCGGGAGCGGGCGGCGGCTTGAGATAAACACACCGTCCGCACCGTCGGTAGCCCGGAAGGAGCTACAGCGCATTGCCGGAAGCTCGCCAACCACCATACGCGCTAACGTCGTCATGAACGCGGGCTGGCAGTCGTCTTCTGCATAAATGCGACTTTTATCTAAAAGCCTCCCTAGCCCCGATGCAGCCGCGCTTTCACGAAAGCGTTGATCGGCGCTGACGACTGCGCAACAACGCCGCAGGCACTGCGATGATTGGCCGAAACCTGCTGACCTCACTTCACGCCACAGCAAACACTAGACGCCCGATCTCTGCCTTCGCGAGGCGGACTTTGATTTCAATATCGTAGCCAGGTCATGTGAGGCAATCCATTAGTTTTCGCTCCGACAGATTGCTGAAATCGCCGCGCATCATGTCAGAGACTTTGGGCTGAGTGATGCCCATCAGCGCTGCGGCTTCTTGTTGCGTCAAGCCACGGCGCTTCATGGCTTTTCTGATCTCAATGACCAACCCTGTTTTGATCTTGAGTTTTTCCGCATCAGCCACGCCCAAGTCGGCAAACACATTGCCGGAGCCACGGTGAACTGCAACGCCATCGATCCATCGAGTTTTCATTTTCGCAGCGACTGCACAAATAGATCTCGCCATAAACGTGAATCCGTTGGTAAATGTTCGCTTCGTACACGCATCACCACGAGCAAGAACACTTCGGCCAAAGTCACGCGGATCGCCATCAATGTGATCGGCGGAATGGTCGCGAGGGCAACTTTGATCCGCAGTTAAGACGATCCCCAGAGACAGGCGAGAACTGCCAGCAGGGCGAGTTCGAAGCGTAGATTCACAGACGGCGGAAAGGTCATCGGAGGCGGCAGTGCGTCGGATCAAGGCCAAAGTCTAGCCAGCACAGACGGCAAATGTTTCAGCGTGGATCGAATCGTCGGTGACGATTCGATCCCGCAACACGCGGTGTCGCGGTAATGACTTTCCCGATAAACGCCCACTGCACCAGCGCAAGCGCATGAAAAACTGGAAGTCGATAATCGGCAATACTACTGGGTAGCCCTTATTAATTGGGCGATCCAGCAAAAAGCTACTAGCCAGCAAACCATCGACTCAGAGGCCGTGCGGGCTACGCCTCATTAATCCAGCCGAATTGACTCGTACCACTTGTCGTAGTCGGCCTTGTACGCCAAGTAATCGCCCGGCGTGGTTTCGAGGTAGAGCAGGTAGTTGCCTTTCTTGCCGACTCCGTACATGCCGTAGTACAGCTTGCTGCCGAGATTGGCTTTGAACGTGGCGTAGCGCTCGAAGCCGCGCACGTTTTGCCCCTGGTCGATTTTGGTCCAGGCGTTGGCCGAAATGCCGATGGTGCGCAGTGCATATTGCTCAATGTCCTCGTTCGATTCTTTG
>JAYVPF010000025.1:0-2777 GCA_043757535.1 Burkholderiales bacterium | reverse complement strand
TTGATGATCTCTATGCCGGTCTGATCGCCCTTGTGAACCGTCCGGTCGAAGGTCTGTCCGGCAAATGCTTTTTGATGCACCGTGCCGTCAGGGTTACGATCAAAAAAACAACCTAATTCGTTTTCGAGTTCATGAATGCGCTCAACCGCTTTGGTCACCAATGTCCACGCGAGATCCTGATCGGGCAGCCACTTGCCGCCTTCAATGGTGTCCATGAAATGCCGCTCAACCGAGTCGCCGGCAGCAAGCGCCACGTTGTAGCCACCCTGCACCATGCGCGTACAGCCGCTCTTGCCAAGCAAGCCCTTTACTGCAACAGTGATCGTGAGATCGGACGCGGCCTGATGTGCGTGAAGTGCCGCGAAGAGCCCCGCACCACCCGAGCCGAGAATCAGAATATCGGTCTTCCGATACTGAATTTCGAGCGTCAAGCTGAAACTCCGAGGCTCGCTAGTGCGACCGCGCGGCGATCAGCGACCGAGGCATTGACCGCGTCGTAAAGCGAGCCTCCCTGCGAATCCATCGCGACCAGCAAAGGCCCAAAACCACTGGGCTCACGAAGGCGAAATTTCCACAGTGATTCAGGATTAAGATCATCCATATCAACATCTTCAATCTGCTCAATCCATGTCGTCTCAAGGGCGGCCGTACCACCCACAATGGCAAGGTAGGCGCCACCCAATTCTCGAAAGGCCGCGAGTGAGCCTTCGCGCATGCCGCCCTTGCCAATGATAAATCGGACCCCCATTTGCGTCATCAGTTGTCGCGTGAACCGCTCCATGCGATCACTCGTCGTGGTGCCGATACATACCGGTGCATAACCGGCGGGATGTTCGGGTGAAACGGGGACTTTGCGCACGTTGGGTGCAGTGTGAATCACCGCGTGACCGTTCAGATCAAAGCGCGTCGTGCGCTGCTGGTCGAACAGTGCGATGTAGCTCGCATCGCGAATACCGAACAAGGTGTCGTGAAGCGTCACCGTGTCGTTGATCCGAAGCTGGCGGACGTCAGCCTCACTGACCGGCATGTGTAAATCGTAATGCGCCATGATCAGTGTGAAATAACTTTCATGATTTGGGATGATTGTTGAAAATAATGAAAGTTAGTAGCCGTACTCAATGCCGCCTGGCGTGAACGTCGCGCGCGCGCGGCGCGCAGAGTGGCACTGCATGTTCACGGCGACCGGGTTCATCGTGATGTGCGTCGCGGCCAGTTCGACATGGACGGCAAACGCTGTCGCGTCACCGCCGAGACCTTGCGGTCCAACGCCAAGCAAATTTACGGCTTGCGACAGCGCTGCTTCGAGCGCGGCACCGTGTGGATCGGAGCACGCGGAACCCAGCGCCCGCGTCGCGGCGCGCTTTGCCAGATGCACACACAAATCCGACGTTCCGCCAATGCCAACGCCGACAATCGTGGGTGGGCAGGTCTTGCCACCAGCTGCGATCACACAATCAACGACAAAGCGCTTGATCGCATCAACGCCCTCAGCCGGGATTGCCATGCGCAGAAAAGAATTGTTTTCCGAGCCACTACCCTTTGGAATCATCTCGATTTCAACCGTCTCGGTACGCTGGTCAAACTCAAAATGAATGACCGGAACGCCCGCGCCACAACTCGTGTGTTCGTTCTTCCGAGTGAGCGGGTGCACCACAGACGAGCGCAGCGGATGCTCTTTCGTCGCCCTCGCGCAGCCCCGCACCAGAGCCGCTTTGAGCGCGGCGCCATCGAAAGTCACGTCCGATCCGATGACGACGTTATAGATCGGAATGCCCGTGTCCTGGCACAGCAGATTGTCCGTGCGCTCCGCCACGGCGATGTTGGTCATCATGGTTGCCAGTACCGACTTCGCGGTGGCGTCAGTCTCCCGCGATTGCAAGCGGCTCATACCATCCTTGATGTCGGGCGGCAGTGATTTGAGCGCACGTATGTAGAGCGTTTTTGCGGCCGCTTCGACCGCGATGAGATCCAGTTTCATCGACTTACTGCTGCTGAATTTTTCGCGCGCGGACTACTCTGGCCCAGTTTGCGCTTTCAGCGCGAATCGCTTCGGCAAACTGGCTCGGTGTATTGGCCACAGGCACCATACCGACCGCGAGCAGGCGTTGCTTCATGTCGTCACTCCCGAGTGCTTTGGCAGCGTCACGTTGCACCTTGTCGATAATATCTTTCGACGTTCCAGCAGGTGCCAGCAAACCAAACCAGCCGACGTTGACGAAGCCCGGTAATCCGGACTCACTAACCGTTGGAATATCGGGAGCGGCGGGACTGCGCTCCGCGCTGGTCACGCCAAGCGCTTTCACCTTACCGCTCTTGATGAACGGCAACATGGCAGCCAGATTACCGGGGACGATTTCTACGCTGCCGCCCGCCACATCGGTCAGCGCCAGCGATTCACCTTTGTACGGGACGTGCTTGAGCTCGATTCCCGCGCTATAGAGAAAGTTCTCACCCGCCATATGCACCTGACTGCCGAAGCCGGCCGAACCGAAATTCAACACGCCCGGTTTTGCTTTTGCGAGCGCAATGAATTCGGTGATGTTCTTCGCGGGCACGTTCGGGCCAGCGACGATCACCATCGGGCCCGAGGCGACGTTGGTGATCGGTAGCAAATCCTGAAGTGCATCAAACGGCATCTTGGCGTAAAGATGAGGGTTGACCGTGAGGATTGAGCCGGAGGCCATCAATAGCGTGTAGCCGTCATTCGCTGCTTTGGCAACCTCAGTTGCGCCAATGTTGCCCCCTGCGCCTGTCTTGTTCTCGATGATGACGACCTG
>JAYVPF010000024.1:0-10304 GCA_043757535.1 Burkholderiales bacterium | reverse complement strand
CAATCTCGCGACTGGTTGTGCCGCGCACGATGGAATCATCGACCAGCAGCACGTTTTTGCCCTTGAACTCTTCGCCGATGGCATTGAGTTTCTGTCGTACCGACTTCTTGCGTAACGCCTGCCCCGGCATGATAAAGGTGCGGCCGATATAGCGATTCTTGATGAAGCCTTCCCGGTACGGCACGTTGAGATGGTTCGCCAACTGCAGCGCAGAGGGGCGGCTGGTGTCGGGAATTGGAATCACTACGTCTATTTTGAGATGCGAAAAATCACGACGGATTTTTTCGGCCAGCGACACCCCCATGGCCAAACGCGTACTGTAGACCGAAATACCGTCCATCACCGAATCAGGGCGAGCGAGGTAGACGTACTCAAAAATACAGGGATGCAGCGTCGGGTTGTCGGCACATTGCTTCGCGTGAATATCGCCCGCGAAATCGATGAACAACGCCTCACCCGGCGCAACATCGCGCTCGAATTTAAAGCCCAGTACATCGAGCGCTACGGTTTCGCTGGCGACCGCGTATTCCGGCCCAGCCATGGTGTCGTTCCGGCCATAAACCATCGGTCGAATGCCGTGTGGATCACGGAACGCGACGAGGCCGTAGCCCGCAATCATGGCGACCACGGCATACGCACCGCGACAGCGCTGATGCACGCCGCGCACGGCCGTGAAAATCTTTTCCGGGGTTAATTTCACGCCCTGCGCCGCTCGCTCAAGCTCCAGCGCGAACACGTTAAGCAACACTTCCGAATCGCTATTCGTGTTGATGTGGCGTGCGTCGACGTTAAACAATTCGCGCTTAAGGGATTCGCCGTTGGTCAAATTGCCGTTGTGCGCGAGCGTGATGCCGAAGGGCGAATTTACGTAGAAAGGTTGCGCTTCGTGCACGCTCACCGCTGAGCCCGCCGTCGGGTAGCGCGTGTGGCCGATGCCAGCGCTACCGAGCAGGTCGCGCATGTTGCGCGTGCGGAAAATATCGAGCACCATGCCTTTGGCTTTATGCATATGAAACACCGCGCCGTCAGCGGTCATGATGCCCGCCGCGTCTTGGCCACGATGTTGCAAGCACATAAGCCCGTCGTAAATCAACTGATTCACCGGGCCGTGCGAAACGATACCGATCACGCCACACATAAATCAGACCTCAAAAGCGTTGTTTGAATTGCGGAAAATTTGAAACGCTTCGCCAAATCATCAGGCAATTTGCTGCGCAAAATGGCCGCGAAAGTCGCCAACGGCTTGGCGGTCATGCTGTCGCGCCACCAGTTCATGCCCGGTAAGTTGGTGGCACCGGCGATAAACACCAGCAGCACCGCGATCAGCGCGCCACGCAGCACGCCAAACACCATGCCCAGCGCACGATCCAAGAACGACAATCCGATCACGCTCACCAGTTTGCTGAACAAAAACCCGACGACGCTGAGCGTCACGAACACGCCCAAAAACACAAGCGCGTAGCCCGCCAACATGCGCAGCCACGCCGTGTCACGAGCAAACGGCAGCACTTGCGCCAGTTGCTCGCCGAATACAAACATGCAGATGATCGCCGCGACCCACGCGGCCAGCGCAAACACCTCACGAATCACGCCGCGCCACAATCCGATCAAGGCGGAGAGCGTGATCACCACGGCCACTGCGATATCGAAACCAGTCATGCTCGATAGCTCCGGTGCGGCTCAGGCATGGCTCATTGAAGCGTCAGAACTTTTGCTTCGAAGCCGGCCTGCGAGAGCTTCGCGCGAGCCGATTCGGCTTGCTGCTTTGTGGCGTACGGGCCAACGCGCACGCGAATGACGATGCCATTGGTCACATCAATTTTTTCCGTGTAGACCGGAAATTTAAGGCCTTTGGCTTTGTCGTACATCTGCTTTGCGGTGGCGGGGTCGCGCACAGCGATGACCTGCACCACGAGTTGGCCGGATTTGCGGTCAGCTGGCGTGGTTTCTTTCGCAATAGCCTTTTCAGCGGGCTTTTCAGTCGTTTTTGCGACGGGTTTTTCTGCTTCTTTCGGCGCGATAGCAGGTGGCTTTGTCGGCTCGGCTAGCGCTGCCTTAGGAGCGGCGGCGGCGGCAGACGGCGCTGGCGCGGGAACCGGAGGCGCAGCGACTACGCCACTGATCGCCGCTTGTGCGCCGCTAGGCTCGGTGATGGCCGGAATTTCAGCGGGCTTTTCGGCGATTTTGTTGCCCGATTTTTTCGCATCTGATCCAGCAGGAAATTTCGGCTCAAACTTGGTGCCTTCTACCGGCGGAATGCGCACGTCCACGTTGTCCGGCAACGGCGGTGGTTCGCGCTCCAGGAACATGGGCACAGCGATGATCGCAATCAACAACAGGATGGACGCGCCGAGCAAACGCCGGTTAGCACGTCGGCGCAGTTGTTCGGCGTTATCTGGCGTTGGCAGAGGCGTCGCGGCAGCGGCCATGAAATATCGCGGTGCTCACAGGGCTTGCGCCACGGTGAGGAAAGAACCAAAGACAAGGATTCTATCGGCTTCAGCCGCTAGTTTCCGCGCCGCAGCATAAGCCTCGATGACGCTTGCATGGCGGTGGATTGCGTGGTCTTTGACGCCTGCTGTAGCCAAAGCCGTCGCCAACGTTTCGATGTCTACCCCACGCGGGCCGGGCAGCGGGGCGATGTGCCATTCGTCAATTCGGCCCTTCACCGCCTCGACGACTGCGCCGATATCTTTGTCTTTCAGCATCGCAAACACGGCATGGGTGGTCGGGAAATACGCCATGTCAGCGAGCGCTCGCTCAAACGCAATCGCTGCATGTTCATTGTGTGCCACATCCAAGACAGTCACCGGACGGCCCGGCAGCACTTGAAATCGACCGGGCCAATTGACATCCAGCAAGCCCTGCTTGACTGCGCCCTGTGACACCGGCAGCCGGTCGTTCAGTGCGTGCAGCGCGGCGAGTGCTGCGGCGGCGTTACCGAGCTGATAGCCGCCGCGTAGCGCTGGGAGTGGGAGACCGTGGCGGTTGAAACGTTGAATTCGCTCGTTCTCAGCCCCCTCTCCCTTGAGGGGAGAGGGTTGGGGAGAGGGTGACGGTTGCGCGACACCGCTGCTCGTTGCACCGCCCCCCTCTCCCCCAACCCCTCCCCCACCGGGGGGGAGGGGAGACGATGCCCAGAAACCCCACTGGTTCGGGGTTTCAGACGATTTCTGCCAGCCAAAATCGCGCCCGATGTAGCTCGTCAATGCGCCGCGCGATTGAGCCGTAACGATCAACGACTGCGGCGGGTCTGGCTCGGCAATGATCGCGGGGCGGCCTTTGCGCAGAATTCCAGCCTTCTCCACGGCAATCAATTCACGGGTGTCACCCAGAAATTCCATGTGATCGACGCCGATGCTCGTGATCACCGCGCAATCAGCATCAAGGATGTTGGTCGCGTCGAGCCGCCCGCCCAAGCCAACCTCAACCACCCAAGCGTCCAGCTTGGCCTTGGCGAAAAGATGAAACGCAGCAAGCGTTGTGTATTCGAAGAAAGTGAGCGGCAAATTGCCTTCGGCTGCGCGCGCTGCCTCCACAGCTTCAAACGCAGCCACCAGCTCGGCATCGCTCGCCTCAACCCCATTAGCGACGACGCGCTCATTGAAGCGATGAATGTGCGGCGACGTATATCGGCCAACGTGAAACCCCGCAGCAGCAAGGATTGCCGAGAGGTAAGCGCACACCGACCCTTTTCCATTCGTGCCTGCGACGAGAATGACCGGGCACTTCGGCGCGACCGCCATCCGGTCGAAAATTGGCCGGATTCGCTCCAGCCCCATCTCGATTTCGGGGCCGAAACGGATCGCGTAGATCCGGGTGAGCCAGTCGGCGAGCGCGGTCATGGGCGCGAAAAGACTGTGTTTTGTGGGCGCGGCTTTCGCGGCCAACCACCGTCTTCGCGGCTAAAGCCGCTCTCACAAGAAACAACAGCTTCGTCACGTAACGACGTTTGACTAGGGGCTAGAGCTACGAATCGCAATAAGTCAACTATTGGCGATATGCGCAGGTAGCCCCAATGCAGCAACGCTTCCATAAAAAAGCCATCAGCCAGTTTAATGCAGCGCACTCAATAATTTCGCCAACGTCGCCTTCATTTCGCGACGATCCACGATGAGATCAATCGCGCCGTGGTCGAGCAAAAATTCGGCGCGCTGAAAGCCTTCCGGCAGCTTTTCACGCACGGTCTGCTCAATCACGCGTTGCCCAGCAAAACCCACCAGAGCACCCGGTTCAGCGATCACAATATCGCCCACAAAGGCAAAACTCGCCGATACGCCGCCCATCGTTGGGTCGGTCAGCACGCTGATGTACGGCAACTTTTTCTCAGCCAGTTCAGCCAGTCGCGACGTGGTTTTCGCCATTTGCAGCAACGAGGCCATTCCCTCCTGCATCCTCGCACCGCCCGAGGCCGCGACCGACACGAATCCACATTTCGCCTTGATCGCCGCGTCCACGCCGCGCGCGAAACGCTCGCCCACGACCGAGCCCATCGATCCGCCCATGAACTCGAACTCAAAGCAGGCAACGACAACAGGCACCTTCTCAATCGCGCCCTGCATCACCACCAGCGCATCGCTCTCGCCGGTTGCTTCGGTGGCCTGCTTTAGGCGATCTGGATACTTCTTGTTGTCCTTGAACTTGAGCGAATCAATCGGCAACACATCCGCGCCGATCTCCTTGCGCCCCGCCTCGTCGAGCAGGCCGTTCAGCCGCGTGCGCGCGTTGATCCGCATGTGGTAGCTACATTTCATGCAGACATGCTGATTCTTCTCAACGTCGGTGGTGTAGAGCACCGCGTCGCACGATGGACACTTCAGCCACAGGCCTTCCGGCACGCCGCGTTTTAAAGCGCCGTCGGTCTTGTTAGCGCCGGGAATGATTTTATCTAGCCAAGACATAGGCTTTTGGACGGGTTGCCCGCTCCGTGTTTTCTCGTGGACGCTGATTTTCGCGGATTTGTCGGAATCTGCCAAACCGCAGCGAGCGTCGCGCTTTCGCACGGCAGCAGCGCGATCACACAGGGATAATCGTGGCATGTCCAAACCTTTATCCGGTATCCGCGTCCTCGACCTTACCCGCCTGCTCCCCGGGCCAGCGTGCACGCGCATGCTCTCTGACTGGGGTGCCGAAGTCGTCAAGATTGAGCCACCGGAAGGCGATTACGCGAACCGTCTCGGTTTGCCCGCCGACGCGCCCGCCGACCAGATTTCGCCGCTTTATTCGCTGGTCAATCGTGGCAAAACGGTTGAACGCCTTGACTTGAAATCGGATGCAGGGCGAGCGCGATTGCTCAGCCTTGTTTCGGAGAGTGACGTGCTGGTAGAGGGATTTCGACCCGGTGTGATGGATCGTTTGCGGTTGGGTTTCGAGGCTTTGACAAAGCATGAGCCGACGCTCGTGTATTGCGCCATCACCGGCTACGGGAGCGCCAGTGTGTGGGCCCATCGCGCGGGTCACGACATCAACTATCTGGCCATGTCCGGCGTGCTCGATCAGATCGGCGAGCGTGGTCGTCCGCCTACAATTTCCAATTGGCAAATTGCGGATCTCGCGGGTGGTGCTCTGGCTGCAGCGGCACGGATTTGTGCGGCGTTGGTGCAGGCGAAATCGACGGGCACTGGTTCGTTTGTCGATGTGTCGATGACGCACGAAGTGGCCGGACTCAATATCATCGCCGAGCACGCGTTGGCGCTCGACGCCGCGAAGCCGCGCGGTGAAGATTGGCTCACAGGCGGCTGGCCTTGCTATGCGATTTATCGGACAAAAGATGAACGTTTCCTTGCCGTGGGTGCGCTTGAAGCAAAGTTTTGGCACGTGCTATGCGACGCCCTTGGCAAACCCCATTTGAAGGCGCTGGGCAACGCAGAAGGTATCGCCGCGATGCGTGTAAAAAGAGAATTCGCTGATTGCTTCGCAGAACGCAATTTGGCGCGTTGGATCGAAATCTTCGATGCGTTGGATTGCTGCGTGACGCCGGTGCTTACACTTGCAGAAGCCAAACAACATCCCCTATTCAAGGAGTCCACATGAGCACATCCAATGGCAAAGTAGCCGTCATCACCGGCGCATCCGCCGGTATCGGCAAGGCGGCGGCGGTGGCGCTGCTGAAAGCGGGCTACCGCGTTGCCTTCGCGGGTCGTCGCCAGCTGGAACTTGAAGCGGCGGTGGCCTGCGCCGGCGAGGATGCTTCGCGCGGCATTGCGGTGGTGACCGATGTTGGCAACCCTGCGTCCGTAAAAAATCTTTTTGAGAAAACCATGGCGGCGTTTGGTCGCGTCGATGTGATCTTTAACAATGCTGGCATAGGCGCGCCGGCGGTGCTACTGGAAGACATCACGTACGAGCAGTGGAAGGCTGTGGTCGACACCAACTTGACCGGTGCTTTTTTGTGTACGCAGGAAGGCTTTCGCATCATGAAGGCGCAGAGCCCTCGCGGTGGCCGCATCATCAACAACGGCTCGATTTCGGCATACGCGCCGCGCCCAAATAGCTCACCGTATACGTCCACCAAACACGCGATCACGGGCCTGACCAAAACCACGTCGCTCGATGGTCGCAAGTACGACATCGCGTGCAGTCAAATTGATATCGGCAACGCTGCCACGGAAATGACCGAGCGCATGACCGCAGGCGTGATGCAAGCCAACGGCACGATGGCGGTTGAGCCGCGTATGGACGTTAAACACGTCGCTGACGCCATCGTTCACATCGCGAATTTGCCATTGGACGCGAACGTGCAATTCATGACGATCATGGCGACCAAAATGCCCTACGTGGGGCGTGGCTAACCGGTTGCATCCCACAGCGTCCGCTTCGCTTTCGAGCGGTACAGCGCGCGGTCAGCGTCGCGCAATGCTTCAGCAAATTCAGTATCAACCACCGAAAAGCGTGCCGAGCCGTGGCTGACTTTGCATGACACATCGGTCGACGCGGCAAGCTCTAGGCGCGTTGGCAACTGCAGCTTGAGTGCGTCGATCCATATTTTGGGCGCGTCACGCGTCCCCGCTGTTTCCACCACGCAAAACTCATCGCCACCCAGGCGCGCAATGATGGCACCAGCGGGCGCAGTGGCGCGCAACGCCTGCACGAATGTTTTGAGCAGGGTGTCGCCCGCTTGATGGCCAAAAACGTCATTCACGCGCTTGAAGTGATCGATGTCAAAGATGCTAACCACGCCGGATTGGCCTGTTGGCCACGCGCTCAGCGCATCCCGCAGCCCCAGACGATTGAGCACCCCGGTGAGGCTGTCCTGCGCCGCGAGGCGTCGTAACATCGTCTGCTTTTCGGCAAAACATAGCAGCAATACGCCCGTGAGATAGGCAAGAATCAGGATACCGCTTACGCCGTAAACCAGCGTGTTGATCGGCGAGGTAACCACCGCCGACCGGAGCGCGCCCGAACCCAACACCGTGATGGCGCGCACGGCGACGAACAGCATCAACACGCCGTTGGTGATGAGCGAAAAACGGGCAGGGAAATGGTAGTACCCATGATTGGGCTGACGGAGCAGCGACATGTTCATGACGGTGATTACAGCCAGACAGGCAACCTGCGTCAGCACCCGCCCCACCAGACTCGGCCATACCAGCGCGAACACCACGCTTCCGACCACTGCGACTGCAATCAGGGGTGCCAGTTGCGCCAGCGCCGGGGCCTAATTGAGCAGATGCCGCACGCCGACCAGAAAGAGACAGGCACCGATCCCCATGAGCGGGTTGGCGATCATCAACACCATTCCGGGTGGCAGGACGATTTGCAAAATGTTGATCAGGAAGCCCGTGGTCATGCATAGCGAGGCTCCGACACACCACGAGAGCTAGCGCGACCAATCACCCACGCGACCGAGCAGTGCAATGACCGCCGACACCACGAGCCCCGCCAGTCCAAATGCGAGCCCGACACTGGCTGGTTCGATGGTGCTAAGCCACGAAGTCATTGCTGGGTGTTCGGCTCTATGACGACGGGTTGACGAACAGCGCAGCCAGCACCGGATCGGTGAAATCATCCACCACATGGGCGATGTGCCGGGTGTCGCCGAGTGCCGCGATTTGCGCGCGCGTCAAAGTGCTCGCTATCACGACACAGCTCATCCCTGCCCGTCGTGCAGCCTCGATTCCCGCTGGTGCGTCCTCAAAGACTACACAATCTTCCGGGCGCGCATCGACACGCTTTGCGGCCAGCAAAAAAATCTCCGGATCCGGCTTGCCGCGCGTGACGTCAGTGTTGCAAACAATCGCCTGAAAATGTCGGCGCAGGTTCAATCCGTCCAGCACCATATCCACATTCTGCGGCGGCGCAGCGGTGCCAACTGCGCGCGCGAAACCTGCCGCAATCGTGCGTTGCAAAAAGGCCTCAGCTCCGGTGATCGGGCTCATTCGAGACTGATAGAGCTTCCTAAATAGCGATTCCTTGCGCTCGGAGAGTCGGTTAATTTCGTCTACCGTCACATCGCAGCCAAGCAAGCGCGGAAAAATTTCGCGATTGGTCAGGCCGGCAGACCAACTGAAAAAATCGTCGCGATCCAGCGCTATTCCAAGATCGGGAAGTAGCGCGTCCCACGCGAGTTGATGCGTGGGCATGGTGTCGGCTAAGGTGCCATCCATGTCAAAAATAAAGGTACGCATGAGTGATTTCTTGCAACATAAAACCGCATGAAACGGCGTAAAACAGCGCCCATTGGGGATTTCCGCGTTGACAGCGCAGACAGTCCTAAGCATAATTCATGGGTTTTTCTATCGGAGGATTCCACCACATGAAACATACAAACAAGTTCGCATTAGCAGCCGTCGCCGTCGCAGTAGCAGCCGGATTGGCCGCTTGCGGCAAAAAAGAAGAGCCAAAAGCTGCAGCGCCTGCCGCTGCACCAGCCGCTGAAGTCGTGGTCAAAATCGGCCACGTTGGACCAACGTCTGGCCAAATCGCTCACTTGGGCAAAGACAACGAAAACGGCTCACGCTTGGCGGTTGAAGAAGCCAACGCGCGTGGCGTCATGATTGACGGCAAGAAAGTCAAAATCGAGCTTTTGACCGAAGACGACGCAGCTGACGGCAAACAAGCCACTCAAGTGGCTCAAAAACTGATGGACGCTAAAGTTGTTGGCGTTGTTGGTCACCTGAACTCCGGCACTTCGATCCCGGCTTCGGCGATTTACAACACTGCCGGTGTTGCTCAAATCTCCCCATCGGCGACCAACCCCAAGCTCACCAATCAGGGCTTCAAGGGCGTGTTCCGCATGGTGGCTAACGACATCGCGCAGGGAACGGCGATCGGTAACTTCGCTGTAAAAGGCATGGGCGGCAAGAAAATCGCCATCATCGACGACAAGACCGCCTACGGCGTTGGCTTGGCCGATGAGACCGAAAAGGCCGTTAAAGCCGCCGGTTCTGCCATCGTGATCCGTGAAGCACTCGCTAACGAGAAAGAGCAGGACTTCAAAGGCGTTTTGACCAAAGTCAAAGCAAAGAACCCTGACGTGATCGTGTTCGGCGGCATGGACGCTCAAGCAGGCCCCATGGTCAAGCAGATGAAAGCACTCGGCATCAAGGCCAAGTTCATCTCAGGCGACGGCGCAAAATCGGCTGAGCTGATCAAGCTCGCTGGCGATGCGGGCGAAGGCGTCTATGCGACCGAAGCGGGTCTGCCGAAAGAGAAAATGCCACAAGGTCAGGCTTTCTATGACAAGTTCAAAGCCAAGTTCAATGCTGAAGTTCAGGTGTACGCACCGTTCACCTACGACGCTACAAACGTGCTGATCGCAGCCATTGAAAAGGTCGGTACTGATCCCGCCAAAATCATCGCTGCAGTTGCAGCCACGTCGATGGACGGTGTGACTGGCAAGATCGCGTTTGACGAAAAAGGCGATATCAAGGACGGCGCAGTCACCGTTTCCGTCATCAAAGGCGGCAAATGGGAAACCGTGCAAATCGTCGGTGGCCCGAAAGAAGCGGCAGCCGCTCCGGCCGCAGCAGCACCCGCAGAAGCGAAAAAGCCTTAGTCAGCTAATTCGTTATCTCGTGAAAACGGCTCCTTCGGGAGCCGTTTTTTTGGTGCGTCCACGAAGCTGAATGCGTGATCCATGGGACGCCTGGCTGCGAAACTAGATGAACAACTAAAACCTTAGGCACTACGCAAAAATAACGTGAACAATTAACGCCAATTTATTATCATGCATTCGTGGTTGAAATTGCGACCATTGAAGCGAAGTATCAGGCGCTATCTGCGCATCTCAACGAAGCAACGCTTCGGTTTTGGGCGGCCGTTGAGGCGAAGCGTCTAGGGAGACGCTGAATAAATCAACGAGA
>JAYVPF010000023.1:0-10313 GCA_043757535.1 Burkholderiales bacterium | reverse complement strand
CGTTCGCTCACGTTGATGGTCGAGCGCGGCCCGAAGCGCGATACCGACACTTTTTTCACCGTGTTGCGCGCGATGCTTTTTTATGTTGACGAGTTTCCTGAGCGCTTGCATCATCCAAAAGAAACCGAATTACTGTTTCCGAAACTCAGGCGGCACGCGTCGACGATCAGTGCAGACCTTGACCGTCTTGATCGCGATCACGCGAAGGGCGAGGCCAGTATTCGCGAGCTGCAACATCTGCTTCTGGCATGGGAGTTCATGGGTGAAACCCGTCGCGGCGCGTTCGAAGGCGCGTGCCTGCGCTATGTGAATTTTTACCTCGATCACATGCGATTGGAGGAAACGCTTATCCTGCCTGCAGCCGAACACTGTCTTAGCGAGGACGAGTGGCACGAACTGGACGAAGCGTTTGCCAGCAACCGCGATCCGCTGACACGGCAGTTTCCCCCAGACCCAGCCTATGAGCGTTTGTTTGCAACCATTTTGCTGAAAGCTCCGGCGCCGATCGGGGTGGGTGAAGACATCTAAATATTGCTACAGCTTTTTCACGGAAAGGCTGTTTATAGCGGGCTGAATGCGCATAATACGAATTATCGACTTTGCGACTTTATTGGATACAGCCCCGACGAAAACGTCATTGTATGAAAAAGCTGTTAGCCTTGATTCAACGTTTTGATGTTCTTAGCAAGCTCAGCGCGAGCCCGCCCAGCACGATCACAGCCAAGCCCAAAACGCCCCACAGCAAGAACGATTTTTGTGTCGCTATGCCGAATATTTCAGCACCAGCACTGAGCTTCGTGGGCGGCTGATTGACGCTGACTATGGCGGTTAATACGGGCAATGCGAACTCGCCGCCGTTTTGATAATTGGGCATTAGCGTGGTCACAGGCACGGCGGTGGATTGCGCACTGGCGTTGCCGGTGGCTATCGTGAATGGGCCGTCGCCGGTGGCGACGAACAGCACGTTGAGCGGCGCGTATTCCAATGCGAGCGTGATCGGCACGCCGGTTAGGTTGTAGCCGCCCAATGCTTCCACACGAACCTCTGATTCCAAAGGCGACGACATTGGCACTGCTGGGTTGACGCTCTGAGCGGCGTTGCCGCCACTCGAGGCGAGGCGATACACGACCGTATTCGCCACGGTGTGCCACGGGTCGCCGCTGCGTGAGCGCGTGAGCACGCGAACAGGCATCAGCGCGTTCACCGCGCTCGTTTGCAGTCGTATTGCGCTCGCACGCAAGCCCGGCGTGATCGTCCATTCGGCGTGGCCTTCCGCTGCGGTTTGTGGCGCACCGAGTTCGATAACGACCGGTTCGGCGCGGTTGCCATTCACCATGCCGATGGTGCGCAGCGCCGTGACCGCAAGGTTCGGCGCGTCAGACCAGGTGAGTCGCAAATACTGCCCTTCAAGCTTTTGACCTACAGGCAAATCGATGCGACGGTTGCTTGGCCCGCCGCTGCCGAAATCAAACACTGGCGATTGCGACGCGACGCTTCGCCAGCTCTTCAGATCGGCGCTGACGTCAAGCGCTACCTTCACGATTAGCGATGGCGGTAACGTACCTTCCAGCTCGACGGCGCGCAGTTCACTCTTGAGATTGCGGGTGTCGAACAGCAGGCCACGCACGGTAGAGGCTTCGCGCTTTTGATCCGTTCCTGTGGTCGTTGCGCCGATTTCTATCACTCGGCGAGTGGGGCCTTCGATGATGCGTAAAGCGGGCACGGTTTGTTGATTTGACGGCATGGTGTAAATCGGCAGCGCTACGAAGCGCTCGCCGGCGACGTCCTGCGTGTCCGGTACTTTTCGTGACGCGTCAATCACCGCGTGTGGCAACGACCAACCCGCCGCGTTGAATACGCGCAAATCACCGCCGCTGGCATTTCGCAGGGCAGCGATGGACGGGCCGG
Source organism: Burkholderiales bacterium (assembly GCA_043757535.1). Taxonomy (GTDB): domain Bacteria; phylum Pseudomonadota; class Gammaproteobacteria; order Burkholderiales; family Casimicrobiaceae; genus Casimicrobium. Next base: position 8,405 of record JAYVPF010000023.1, on the reverse strand, counting down.
GTAGCGCAACGCGCGCAATCGCTGTGCCGCTAGGCAGAACGACTGCGGCCCGCGTCGAGAACTCAATGACCGTTTGTGCGTAGCTATGATGCCCTGTCAGAAATGCTGTGAGCAGGATCGCGCCGAGACGAGTAAGAGATTGCGAAGTCATGTATTGTCCCCAGCGATTGCCGTTGAGTTCGTTTCTTTAGGTTCCTTCGAAGGAGCAGGCGCGGCAGGCGGTAATGGCGCAAAGTACCCCACCGCTACCATCAAAATGCCGACGCCAATGAACGCAACGATTCGCTCACCACCGCCCGAGTTAGCGAGATCCACCACCAACAATTTCACCACCGTCAACGCCAGCAAAGCCGCGCCCGCGTGCCAAATGACGCGGGTACCTTTGCGGTGTCCGATGACCATCGCGGCAACACCGAGGATCGTCCACAGCACGGAATACCCCGCCTGCGCGAAAAAGGATGATGACAGTGCGCCACTACTCCATTCGATACCCCGGAAGTGATGTGCAAAACGCAGCCACACGGTGTTCACCACGATGAACGCCGCGAACGCGAGTGCCCCGAATAGCAATGCGCTACGCAGTGGCGATGTCGCGCTCACCAGCGTCGATTCGCGCAGTTGTTTCAGCCAAAGTGCGACGCTTCCAATCGCGATGAAAGACAACAAATCCACTGGATTCAGCAGTGGAATGTAGGGCAACGGATCGACATTGCCACCGGCTGTACAGGCCATCACGAGCGCGCCCAGCGTAGTCAATATGGCAACGCCTGAGCCCGCGTAAATTGCGTATTCACGCTGGAACCGATCCAGTGGCCAGCGCATGGGCTGTGTGGCCCACACGCGCCGCGACGCCAGCGCCAGCATGATGAACGTACTCGCTACGATCAGGATCGCGGCGGCCCAATCAGTCGCGTACAACTGACCTGCCCGAATGGCGCGATCGAGCACGCTGCCGACGAGCAGAATCAACAGCAGCGTGTTGCCCACGTGAACCACGCGCCACCAAGCCTTTGGCGATAGTGCATCAACGCCGCGCAGCATGATGAAGTGCATCGCAAGCATCGTGAACCACAGCAGTGCGTCGAGCCAAAACGCCAGATGAGGCGTGATGAACAGATGCCCTGCCGCAGCGACCAGTAAAAACGGCAACACGACAACGACCGGTAAGCGCGCGCTCGACCATCCCGTGCGCCGCCATGCCTGAAATGCGATAAACGACAAGGCGATGAACGTGAAGCTTGTCCACATGAAGCGCGCAGCGTCGCCTGCATGAATACGCGACGACAGCAGCTCGGCCCAAACGCCAAACAGCAACCAAGCAAAGCCCGTCAGGAAGAAGAGCGTGCTGGCAGCGTCAGGCAGTGTTGTATTTGCATTTGTATTGGACGAACCCTCGTTCGCAACGTCGTTCGCAACGTCGTTCGCAAATGCGAGGCGTGCCGCGCGCGAGTCCGCATACGCCCACCAAGAGATGGCAAGACTGCCGATGGCGAGCATCAGTGTGCCGATGAATTGGCTGTTGGCAAACGCATTGAATACTGGGATTAGATCGCCTTCGAACGAGGCTGAGAAGGCCAGCGCCGCGAGCAATTGCATCAATGCACCAAAGGCTTGGCCCATCCAGCGCTTTTGCTGCGTCGCTAGCCAATAGACGCCCGCGCCTTCAGTCGCCCACACGGCGGCGGTCAAGCGTCCATCCACAGCCAAAGGCACAGCGAGTGTTGCGAAGATCAGCGCCAGCGCGGCGTAACTTAACGTGAGCCAGCGTGCCATCGCAGGCTTGCGATTGTGCATCGCGAACGCGAGGATCAGATAGATCACACTGGCGATTACCGCTGAAATTGCCGCACCATATTCGATGTGCGCAACGAGCTGCGTCTGAAGCGCGAAGCTCACAATCGGTGTGCCAAAAATCAGCATGCCGTCCAGCGTTTGGCCTCTTTCATCGGAGTGACGCAACGCGTAGAAGAGCCCAATCGCAACGTAGATCACGAAGAACGCGATCAGAAATGGTTGTGTGCTCGCGTACTGCTCCGGCACATATTTGAGCGCGCCCCACATCGTTGCGACCACGAACGTCGAGACAAAGCCAAGCAGATTCAGTACTCGCCAAGGTCGCAGCCAGGCGACGATGCCGATGGCTAAGTTGAGCAACAGGTAATAGCTGAACAGGGCAACGTGATTGCCGGAGCCCGTGGACACAAGAATCGGCGTTGCAAATGCACCGGCAAATCCGACCACGGCGAGCGCTTGTTTGTTAGCGAGCAACGCAAGCAACGTCGACAACGCACACACAACCGCCATCAACACAAACGCAGCGAGCGGTGGTATGAACCCGTACAACTTGAACGCCGCAAAGATCGTGAGGTAAAGCACCGCCACGCCTGCCCCTTGCAACAGGATCGCGTAGTTTGAGCGTGTCGTGTCGTCTACATTTGCACGAGCCAGACGGAAGCCCTGCACGAGAAGTGCGATGCCGACGAGCCCGATGCCAGCCAATCGCAATTCGGGTGGGAACAATGCGTTATCCGCTGCCCATTTCGCGAGAAAGGACAGGCCAATGAAAAGCACGATCGCTCCTACGCGAGCGACCGTGTTGCCGCCCAAAAGCCATGCTTTGGCACGGGCTGCGAGTCGCTCGATAGCGTTCGGTTTTGCCGGTACATAATGTGCGGGCTCAGGCGAGAGGGCCGTCGTAACGGACGCGATGGGTGGTGTCGTCGCAGCCACTGACGTTGCAGCATTGGGCGAGTCGTTCAGCGCTGGTAGGGGTACTGTCGATGTTGTGTCGGTGGCCACCGCGAGAGTGCTGGCAGTCATTGCTTGCGCGGCGGCCACGACCGGTGCCACAGGCTCTGGCGTTTCGACTTTCGGTGCAGTTGTGGCTGTTGCGGTCGGTTCGGCGGAAGGTACGACCGATTGCTTGGCAATCCGCGCAACTTCACTGCGCACCGCCTTTCGCAGCGTCCATCCCGCAAGCGCGCCAAGCAGCGCGCCAACGATCCATTCCCAATCGCCGCTGCGGCGCGACACCAGAACGCTAATCAGCGCGCCCCAGATGGCTCCCCAAATAATCATCAAATCTCCCCGTCACTTTGCTTCGTCCAGCCATAACGATACCCGTGACCCAAAGGGAAGCGCAACGCATTTGCAATCGTTTCGTATTTCGATACCGCGAGTGCTTGTGTGTAGGGGAAATGTAGGTTGCAGCGGGTAGGCTTTATCGCTACTTCCACGCCAGAAAAAACGCTCGTACCATGCGCGCACGGTCGTTTCTTCGCAGCACGGGGCGCTTGGTCTGTGGCGTCTTCTGGCTGCGTATGTGCGCATGTCGTCAATCGCCACCCCATCCAAGGTGGTCCGAAATGGCGCGCGGTAGGCGCTCTGGCAATTTTCCCCCTTGCGTCCAAGCGCAACACAAATGGAACACCGGATGCGGCGGCAACCACTTGTTCGTCTGCCCGGGCGCGTTGCGACGCCTGCCCGTCCAGTGTCACCAGCGGTAGTGCGCCGGATCGTCAACCATCGCGTCGCATATTGGATTGAGCTCGATGTGACACACTGCGCTCGCAATTTGTACAATCTATATAAATTGTATAAAATACGTTATCGAAAGACATAGACTGGATGACGTATGACCATTGCGATTGCCCAACTCCCGACCATTGCTTCAAGCGTGCTGTTGGCTAAGTTTCACAGCACAACCGCTGCGGTCGCCAAACACGGCGCAATGCTCGTCACTCGGCATGATCAACCGAGTTTGGTATTAGTGTCTCTTGAGCGCTACCGTGAGTGGGAGGAGGCGAGTTCACCGAGTTTGGATGCGTTGGCGCGCGAATTCGACGACATGTACAGTGCCATGCAAACGCAAGGGGCGGCTGATCGCATGGCCAACGCGTTTGCCATGAGTCCATCGACACTGGGCCACACTGCCGCTGCCGCTGCGGCTGCCACTGCCACTGCGGCAGCAGATTGATAGATGCCAGCGCGGATATTCGTATTGGCAGGCGTCAACGGCGCAGGTAAGAGCAGCATTGGTGGCGCGGCGTTGCTGTCTCAGGGCGTTGCGTACTTCAATCCCGACCTGATGGCACGAAAGCTGTTTGAGAGAAACCTTGCCGCCTCGATCGAGGCCGCCAACGCGAAGGCTTGGGAGATGGGGCGAAGTGGATTAGCTCGCGCTATTGAGTTTTCAGAAAACTTTGCTTTCGAAACGACGTTAGGCGCAAAAACGATTCCGAACATGCTGCTAGCGGCTGCGCGAGGCGGTGCGCAGGTACATATCTGGTACGCGGGATTGTCTTCACCCGAGCTGCACATCGCTCGCGTGCGCGCGCGCGTTGCCGCCGGTGGCCACGATATTCCAGAGACGAAGATTCGCGAGCGATACGATACCAGTCGCACTAACTTGATTCGGTTGCTACCGCACGTGACAACGCTGCGTGTGTACGACAACAGCACGGAGGGCGATCCAAAGCAAGGCGTGCATCCAGCGCCTGTGTTGTTGCTGTTCATTGAGCAGGGCCAGGTTGCCACCCTTGCAACGCCCATTCCGCAGTGGGCGAAACCCATTGCTGCATGCGCCTTGAAGTTACGGCGCTAAGCGCTCAGGAGGTGGGTCGCCGTCGCCGCTTCTGCGCTATCAGCTTTAGCCGCTATGCCCCAATGTGCAGGGGCTAGACGCTTTTTTTTACATTTGTTGAGTTAGCTTCAAATCAGTCGCCTTGCCCAAATAGAATCAGGCTCTTGGCGGAAAGCTGATGCAATAAATCAACCAGGCCCTGAGGTTTCCTGAGGTTTCCGTGGGTGATTTTGGCAGGGAGTGTAATGTGCGTCTATGGAAATCTTTCAAGGAGCCATTAGTTTGATTTTGGGGAAATAGGTGGCGTAACGCGCCGCGTCGCGCGTGAGCAATGTCCAGTCTTCGGCTTGCGCTTGCGCGCCGATGAAAAAATCGGGGAGTACGCCGGTTTTCGCGCCGCCTCGAGCGCGGTAAACCCTGAAGGCCAAGGCCGCTTCACGCGCGGCTTCGCGACTGATGTCTGCCAACGCTACGGATTCCTGTGCAAGCAACGCATCAAGATCAAAATCCAAGCCAGGGTAGCCTACCAATTCGGCATACACGACAACATTGATGGCCAAACCGCCTGAAGACGACTCACGCAGCTTTTGTGCAGACCAGACCATCCACACCGGATCACGCTTGAACAAGTCGAGAAAGATATTGGTGTCGATGAGCGTCACGGCTTGTTCCAGTCGTCGCCACGGGTAATCCGCATCCACTCATCCGTGCTTGGCCCCTCTTTGATGATGCCAATCCATGGGGCTAACGGGTCGTCCGCAGGAATGGGCAAGGGTGCTTTTTCAGATACGAGTAGCTTTTTCAAAGCGGTGATTCCTGCCTGCGTTTTGCTCACGCCGTGGCGCTGGCAATAGTCAAGGAATTCGGCTTCTAAGGGCTGGGGCAAGCGTAATGTAAGCATGATTTATCTTTCGAGATGACAGTAGTGACCAATTGTATGGCAACATATAGAAATTGTCATACGTCTCAATGCGGAATGTGGGAGTAGTAAAAGGGAGGAGTAGCAAAAGGGGTCAGAGCAAAAGGGATCAGTGTCGACTTCTTAAAACAAAGAACAAAAAGAACAAAGGGGCCAGAAAAAGAACAAAGGGGCCAGGGTCGATTTATTTAGGATAGACTTCCCAAAATGCCTCGTCGCCCCCGCGTTCACCTCGATGGTCTGCCGCTGCACATCGTGCAGCGCGGGCATAACCGTGAGGCTTGCTTCTTTTGCGAAGCGGACTACCAGAGCTATCTGCACTGGCTCTCCGAGGCGCTTGCCCGAGAACGCGCGCAGCTTCACGCCTATGCGCTCATGACCAATCATGTGCATCTGCTACTCACGCCCGAGACCGGAGAATCGGTGCCAAGGCTCATCATGAGTCTGGGCCGCCGCTATGTTCAGTACATCAACCGAACCTACCGGCGCAGCGGAACGCTTTGGGACAGTCGCTACAAATCCTCGCTGATTGATGCCGACGGCTATCTGCTCTCGTGCATGCGCTACATCGAGCTCAACCCGGTACGTGCGGGCATGGTCGATGATCCGGCGCACTACCGCTGGACGAGTTACCGCAGCAACGCCCTCGGGCAGACGAACGAGCGCTTGACAGCGCATGCGGTGTATCTCGCGCTTGGCCGCGAAGACAGTGATCGCCAGACTCGCTACCGTGAGTTGTTTCGCAGCAGCTTGGATGAGATAGCCATTGATGACTTCCGGCTCGCGCTCAATCAGAATCAACCCCTGGGGGACAATCGGTTCACCGCGAGAATCGAAGAAGTCACAGGCGAGCGGCGCGAGGCGCGCCCCCGCGGCAGACCGCGCAAGCGAACCCAGGATTCGGCGGGTGAGGATGGACGTCAATCAACGTTCACGTTGTAAATATTCGACCCTGACCCCTTTTACGCTTTTACGCGCTTTTACGCGCCCAAGGCCGGGAGTGAGCTAGCGAGCGAGCGATTTCATCGCAAAAGCTTAATAACGGCGGTTCACAGCATGAACAGCTTAGGCTGAATCAACAATTCCCTAAAAGCGCCACTGCATCGGGGTTCGCGCTGGCTTTTTACGATAGTCGGTTTTATCCATAAATCGTTCCGTAGCCCCTATTTGATGGACGTTTCGGGGTGGAGCTGTTGAGCATGTTTGTAAATCAACCCGGCCCCTTTAACCTGCTTAAATCAGCATTGAACGACGGTTAGTCGTGCATTGCTGAGACAGTCGAGAGCCGACGAATTGTCGCAGTAGCCGCAGCGCAATCGACGTCTAACGGAAAAGCTGAGTGTACTGAGGCCCGGCGATTTTTGAAACAACTCAACCGGATCCCTCATCGCCTACTCGCATGCGTTTTTTCAATTTCGTCGCTACAAATAGTCTTGGTAATGATCGACGAAGTGACGCATGGTGATGATTTCAACCCCACGGTAGGGATTCATCGAAAGTAGGTGTCGTTTGTCGCCTGAGATCAACACGCTTGCACGAGCGGCGAGTGCTGTTGAGAGAAACATGTTGTCTTTTGGGTCGGTGCAATCGGTAACGTGCTCCTTGATCGCGACTTGTTCAAGGAGCTGGACGTAGGCACCGACACGAAGCATTCGGTCTTCGACGGTTGCGTATTGATCGAGATAAGCGCGGCGGGGGATGATGAGCAGTTCTGCCAATGTTTCCGGCGAAACGACGATATCGAAATAGGTCGCGGCAATCTTGATGCCCGTAGCCGCCGTACGGTCCGGATGAATGATGGCGCTGATGAATAGGTTGGTGTCGATAACCAGTCGCTTTCGCCCCGGCTTAGGCGTTGGCATCGTTGAGCGCGGTGAGATCGTCGTCGCTCAATGCAGCAGCAGCAGGCGTCGTGATCGCCTCGTTCATGATCTTGACGAACCGGGCAGAAGTGATGTGTTTTAAGAGGTCCTCACTCAAGTCACCCGGTGGAATCATGTAATACGCCGTGCGCCCGTGCCTGGTGACACGCACGGGCTCGCCCGCAGCAACCATATCGGCGACCGTTCCGTAGTGCTTGATGATTTCGCGCGATGGATAAGATTTCACGACCATGCTCAAATTGTCTACATTGTTCGTATTGTATGGACAAATTGTATTATTTCGAGCTATTTGGGTGCTGGGTTACTTCGAGAATAAAAGGTGCCAGCGCCAAATATTCCACAACGCAATCGTCGACTGGCGGCCATCTAGGCGCTCTGGCAATCTTCCTCCTTGCGGCCAAGCGCGAGAAACACCGGATGAGGCGTCCATTGAACCCATTGACTACTTGACCGATTGAAGGTGCACCGATGAAAGATGAATACGATCTGGCCAACGCGGTGCGTGGCAAGTTCTTCAAACCCAATCTGCGCTTGATCCCACCGGTCCGGCTTGATCCCGAGGTGGTCGATTTTTTGGCGTCCCGCGCCGAGGCACGCGGCATCACGCTCAATGCGCTGGTCAATCAGTTGCTCAAGAAAGATATTGAGTTGATTGAGGCGGCGAGGTAGTGGCTAGCGCAGCTAAAGACAGAAGCAGCTATCAGCCTTTCGACGGGCTCAGGATTTACATCTTTAGCCGCTATGCCCCACTGTACAAGGGCTGGCTGGTATTTTCTACATTTGTTGACTTAGCGTAAAAGCGGTAGTCTTGCCCATAGCCATTGAGGCTCTTGATTGAAAGTCGTTAAGTCAAATTGCTACTTTGCAAGACCTCAATTGGGCGCTGCCGCAAAAGGCAAAGCAAACGGCAAAGGGGTCAGGGTCTGAGGTTTCCCCTCAAATATTGAGGACGAGATTTGGCTCTGCCCACTGTTTGATCGTCTGTCGGAAGGCTTGGGCGTTGAAGCCTCGAAACGCATCG